>NZ_JBSHNP010000097.1:0-66329 GCF_053604675.1 Lacinutrix salivirga | reverse complement strand
TCTTCAGTCATACTTCCTTCTGAATGACATTATAACATATAACGCTATTTATGGTAAGTTTTGTCATTCAGAGCGCAGCGAAGAATCTTAAAAATTAATATTGATGAGATTCTTCAGTCATACTTCCTTCTGAATGACATTGTAACATATAACGCTATTTATGGTAAGTTTTGTCATTCAGAGTGCAACGAAGAATCTAAACACTCAAGTTAAATAATTATTAAATAAAGTATTAGTTTAAATCCTTAACCAGTAACCAAGCTTTAGGATTAGAGGTGCTTCTTATACTACGTAAAGCATTTATAGCCTCATTTCTGTCTGTATAACTAGCATAAACTACTTGGTGTAAACCAAATTTGTTAGCACCAATTTTTCTGGCATTAAACCCTTCTGTTATAAGTTGGTTTACTTTGTTTTCAGAGTTAGCTTCCACTCTAAAAGCACCAGCAACAATATGGTAATTACCAACCTGCTTTTCAACTTGTAAAGTCATAGCAGGCAAAGGATTACTAATAACAAATGTAGCTTCTTGTATTTTACCTTCTAATTGCTCATTAGCTTCTTCTTGTGCAATTTGATTATGTGTATTTATAGTATTTACATAGTAATTACCAACACCAAATCCACCTAAAGTTAAAGCAATAAGTGCCACTGCAGCGTATTTTAAATACGGTCTTGTTTTACGTTTTTCAGGAGTAAAAGCAATAGGTATTTCTTTTTCAATAGTTTCAACTTCTTCTTTATAAACCTCTCGAGTTACAGATGGAGACACAAATTGAGATAAGCCAAATGCATCTGTTAAATAGTTTAAATGGTAAGACGGTTCAAAAGTAATTTTCCCCGAGTTATTTAACACTAATTCACCAATATTATTAAAAACAAGTGTTTCACCTTCAGCTAAATAAGATTTTAGAGAATGTACACGGTTTTTAATTTTTGTTATGGCTTCTTCAAAAGGAATTTTCTCAACATCTGCAATATAATGCGCTAACAAACCATCATTTGTTTGTATTTGCTCATTAAACGACAATACTTTTTTTGGTGGATAAAAGGCATGAGTACTCTCGTCTAAGGTTGCCGAAGCTTGCTGAGATAAAAAGGCACCAAATTCTGGTACAGTTACACACTCGTATCTATATAAAAGGTCGCTGATGTAGGATTCTAATTGCATAAAAACAAAGTTAAAGTTTTTTATTCACCAATAAAAGCTGTCTCCAATTAGTTATTAACAGTAAAAAATTCCGTTTATTGTAGTTTAAAACCAGACCTTTAAATATGAATGAAACCAGTTTACTCTATGTTTTAGCCTTACAACACGTCTCTAAAATTGGTGATATAACTGCAAAAAAGCTAATTTCCCATTGTGGTTCTGCTGAAAATATTTTTAAAGAAAAGAAACAAAATTTACTTAAAATTGATGGTATTGGAAACCTTATAACAAAAGAATTATTTAACCAAAACCATTTAGAAGCTGCTGAAGCCGAATTGCGTTATATTAAAGATAACAATATTAAAGTCAATTATTTTACAGACGAAAATTATCCTGAACGTTTAAAGCACTGTGTGGACAGTCCGTTATTATTGTTTGAAACAGGACATATTAATTTAAATAACAAACACATAATTAGTATTGTTGGCGCCAGAAAAATAACAACAAGCGGTATTGCATTTTGCGAACAACTAGTTGAAGAATTAGCGATTTACAATCCAATTATAGTCTCTGGTTTTGCTTACGGAACAGATATTACAGCACAAAAAGCAGCAATAAAGCATAAGTTACAAACCATAGGTTGTTTAGCACACGGCTTAAACCAGATTTACCCTAAAGTGCATAAAAAATATGTTGCTGAGGTAGAAAATAATGGAGGTTTTTATTCCGATTTTTGGAGTAGTGATGCCTTTAACAGAAATAATTTTTTAAAGCGCAACCGAATAATTGCAGGTATTAGTGAAGCAACTATAGTTATAGAATCTGCCGAAAAAGGCGGAAGCCTAGTCACTGCAGATATTGCTAATTCTTACAATAGAGATGTGTTTGCTGTACCTGGTCGCATTACAGATTCGCAAAGCGTAGGTTGTAATAATTTAATAAAGCAACAACGTGCACATTTACTATCTACACCTTTAGACATTCCGTATTTACTAAATTGGGAGTTGGAAAGCGACCAAAAACCAGCTATCCAAAAACAATTATTTGTAGAGTTAACAGACGATGAAACAGTGATTTATAATTACCTTAAAGAAAACAATAAACAGCTATTAGATGTAATTGCTTTAGACTGTAATATACCAACCTATAAATTAGCTAGCATGTTATTAACTATGGAGTTAAAAGGTGTTATTAGGCCACTGCCTGGTAAATTATTTGAGATTATTTAAATTCCTGCGAAGGCAGGAATCTTATGAATTAAAAATGAACTACCAATTAATACAAGTTATGCTATAGGTCGTATTACTTTTATCTTTAATACCCAACCTTTTCCCTAACTCTCTTTAAAACAGCATCAGCTACCACCTTAGCTTTTGCAGCACCTTTTGCTAAAGCAGCATCAATGTCGTTGAGGTTATTCATATAATAGTCGTAACGCGTTCTTGGTTCAGAAAAACGTTGTAGAATTAATTCAAACAAGGCTTGTTTAGCGTGACCATAACCATAGTTTCCGTTTTCGTAATTTGCTTTCATAGTTGTAACCTCTTCAGCGGAAGCTAATAAGTTATAAATAGCAAAACAGTTACAAGTTGTCCAATCTTTAGGCTCTTCTAAAGGAGTACTATCGGTTTCAATACTCATTATTTGTTTGCGTAACTTTTTTTCTGGTAAAAATATATTAATAATATTACCTTTACTTTTGCTCATTTTCGCACCATCTGTACCAGGAATAAGCATGGTTTCTTTTTGTATATCTGCTTGTGGCAACACAAAGGTTTCTCCCATCTTTGCATGGAAACGCGAGGCAACATCACGTGTCATTTCTATGTGTTGTTCTTGGTCTTTTCCTACAGGTATAATCTCTGCATCGTACAATAAAATATCTGCAGCCATAAGCATTGGATATGTAAACAAACCTCCATTTACATCGTCTAAACGGTCTGCTTTATCCTTAAAACTATGCGCTAATTCTAAGCGTTTAAAAGGAAAAAAACAATTTAAGTACCAATTTAACTCGGTGACTTGTGGCACATCACTCTGTCTGTAAAACACTGTTTTATCTATATCTAATCCAAAGGCTAACCAAGTTGCAGCAGTAGAATAGGTGTTATGTCGTAACAACTCACCATCTTTAATTTGAGTAAGTGAGTGCATATCTGCAATAAATAAAAACGATTCATTTTTAGACGATTCAGAAAGTGCAATTGCAGGCATTAATGCGCCTAAAATGTTTCCTAAATGAGGTGTTCCTGTGCTTTGTATTCCTGTAAGTATTCTTGCCATATCATTACCTGCGAAGGCAGGTATCCTTTTTAAAATATCGCAATGGTAATACTGCGATTTTAGATTTTCATTACTAGATATTTGAATGAGAATCTTTTTTTAATTAAACATCATTTCAAAGTTATTGAACAAAGGTATTTTTTTTCAATTAAAATAGCTCAAAACAATTATGTATTTTTGGCGACTATGATTGTATTAAAGTACATTTTCTGGTTTTTGTATCGTATTTGGTTTTATATACTTGTTGCAGTACCTATTATTGCACTTTTTCCTTTATTAATCATTTCGATTCTAAAAGAGGCGTGGTACCCTTTCTTTTTTAAACTTGCGCGTTTTTGGGCAAGATTTATACTTATTGGTATGGGTTTTAAAACTAAAATAGAACGAGAAGAAATCCCTGAGCCTAAAAAAAGCTATATGTTTATTGGCAATCACACCTCTATGGTAGACATTATGCTTATGCTTGTTACTGTTAAAAATCCGTTTGTTTTTGTTGGTAAAGCCGAGTTAGCTAAAATCCCATTGTTTGGATTTTTTTATAAAAGAACCTCTATTTTAGTGGATAGAAATAATCCTAAAAGCAGACAAGCTGTATTTTTAAGAGCACAAAAACGTTTAAAACAAGGGTTGAGTATTTGTATTTTTCCTGAGGGCTTAGTACCAGAAGAACATATACTTTTAGACGAATTTAAAGATGGCGCTTTTAGATTAGCAATAAACCATAAAATACCAATTGTACCTTTAACTTTTGCAGATAATAAAAAACGGTTTTCTTACACTTTTTTTAGTGGAGGACCTGGAAAAATGAGAGTTAAAATGCACAAATTTATTCCAACTGAAGGCTTAACAATACAAGACACAAAATCATTAAATGAAAAATCCCGAACTGTTATTTATAATCAACTATTGGCATTTCAAAATCAATAAAAAAGCTACTCTTGGCACAGAGTAGCTTTTTTTCATTATTGTTTTCAGATTACTCTGAAAGTATACAAGGTTTACTAACCAACTTAAAAACTAAATTTAAAACTAAAATCTATAACTAAAACCTGTATATACTCCAATAATGTATGGGTTGAAATTTCCAGAAGTTTCACTATAGGCGTTTAATTGGTACTTAAACGTAGGCTCTAAATTAAATTTAAAACTCTCCGAAAATTTATAATCTATACCAATACCTAAATTGGTACTAAAACTTACATCATTAATATTATTTGCTTTGCCAATAACTGTTTTTTGTCCTGCGATTTCAGAAACCACCTCATTATCGTTTGCAATAAAAGAACTAAAACCTGTAATTACATGTAATCCAAAACGCTTATCTATTAATTTGTACTCCACCTCTAGAGGGATTTCTATATAACTTATACGTTGGCTCAAAGCAGCTTTAAGGTTATTACCTACTAAAGAACTTGTTTGTTGTACAGCAAACTCATTACCACTTAAAACGGAAAAACTTTGAGTTGTGCCAGGACTTACAGAAACAAAATCTATATTTTTTAATGCCGAATTACTAGATGATGCAACGTTATCATAAACTAACACATTAGCAGTGTCATAGCTTAAATTAAGAGAGTTAATACCAGAACGAACTGTTAATTTGTTGTTTAAGGCATAACCCACTTTTATACCATAACTTGTATTTACCTCACCTTTCTTTGGATTGTCTATAAATTGATTGTCTATATGAGAACCTTTGCCAAGAGAATTATAATAAACAGGTGCAATATTAGCATTAACAGACCATTTATTAGTTAATTTTTCTTTTTCAATAACTTCTTCGTTCTTGGCAATGGCTTCCTCAATTGATAAATCTATAGATGTAGAGTCTTTTGAAGTGTTGTTTTCTATATTATCTTTATTAGCTATACTATTGTTACTATTACTATTACTATTACTTGTAGTTGTGTTAAGTAGCTCTGTTTTATTTGTATTAAAATTTTTGTTTTTAGTATTAATCTTATTGTCTGTTTTTGCAGTAGCGTTTTTATAATTTACATCCTCTTCACTAACAGTGTTAAGTGCAGAATTAGTTGTATTTTGATTGTAATTATTGTTTGTGCTAATGGTTAATTTAGAAGTCTTATTCTTTTTTATATTAGATGTAAAACCAGTTGTATTATTTTTAATTTCAGTAGCATTAGTAGCATTACTAGTGATTGTACTATTTTTACTAGTCTTTGTGTTATTAAGAAGCTCTAAATTTATATCTGTGGTTTTTTGAGTTTCTGTATTGGAATTGACCTCTTCTTTTTTAGAATTAACAATTGAATTATTATTTGAAGGTGAGGTAGTTTGAAAAGCATTTTTTGAAATAAACCCAATTGCTAAAAACAGCAACAATAGAGCAGCAATACCACTATATTTAAACCATAAAGGAATAACTCGTTTAGACTTATGCTTTTCGGCTAATTCTTCTTGTATATTACTCCATACTTTAGAATTAGGTGACACCTCAAAATCCTTAAATTTTTCTTGAAAAAGGCGATCTATATTTTTTTTGTTTGGCATTACTACGATTTAGAGCGAACTCTATATTTATTTTGTTCAATTTTTTCTTTTAAAATCTGTCTAGCTCTTGCTAAATTAGATTTTGATGTTCCTATCGAAATGTTTAGTAAATCTGCTATTTCTTTGTGCGAATAGCCATCTAAAACATAAAGATTAAAAACTAATCTATATCTATTTGGTAATTCTTGTATTATAGACAATAAATAATCTAGTGAAACATCCTCATCATCTATTACAACTTCAACATCTTCTATCTGCTCTTCATTTACAATATCAAAAACACTTTGTCCTCTGTATTTTTGTAAAACGGTATTTATTGTTATTCTTTTTAGCCAACCTTCAAAAGAGCCTTTAAATTTATACTGTTCAATTTTATTAAAAATAGTGATAAAGCTGTCTTGTAAATTATCTTCAGCTTCAACACGATTATTCGAATACTTTAAGCATACTGAATACAGTTTACTCGAAAAGAGCTTGTATAATTCACCTTGAGCTTGAGTATCATTTTTTTTACATTTTTGTATGAGTTGTTCTAAACCCAAAGTTTTGATTTAATTGGTTAATAAAATTACTCAATTACTGGTATTTCCATAGTTAGGTATTGGTCTTGTCCATTACTGTCTTGTCCTTGCCAAAACTTAAAAATATAAGTTCCAGTATTATTTACAATAAAATTAAAACTAATTTCTCCTTCAGTTTCTTGGGGCGTACAGTTGTCACCATTTAGTACAGAGGTCACAATAGCGATTTTTCTTTCGTTAGAACTACTAACGTAATAAATATCATTAAAGTTATGGCAATTGGTTGGTAAAGTGTAATTTAAAATAATCTCATATACCTCTCCTAATTCAAACTCTTCTGGCATAGCAACACTTGTAACTGCAATAAATTCCGAATAACTACTCGGACCATTATAACCATCGTCTAAACTACAAGAAAAAAGAGTAAATAGGCACATTATGCCTAAAACAAACTGCTTCATTTTAAATGTTTTAATTCGCGTTCTACTTTGTAGATACAGAAAGTTAAAAAGGGTTGCGTCTAAAATTAAAAAAATCCCGAATTAACGAGATTTTTAAAAACTATTTATTTGCTTTTAGTAAGGCATGAATTTTTTGTTCCAATTCATCAAAAAGTTCTGGATTATCTTTAATTATAGATTTTACAGCATCTCTACCTTGACCTAATTTAGTGTCTTCATAACTAAACCAAGAGCCACTTTTCTTTATAATTTCATACTCTACAGCGACATCTAATATTTCTCCAACTTTACTTACGCCTTCTCCGTACATAATATCAAATTCTGCTAATTTAAAAGGAGGAGCAACTTTATTTTTAACAACCTTAACTCTAGTTTTATTTCCCATTACAGCTCCATCTGTACTTTTTATTTGTGTAGATCGACGAATATCTAATCGTACAGAAGCATAGAATTTAAGCGCATTTCCTCCAGTTGTAGTTTCTGGATTCCCAAACATTACACCTATTTTTTCTCGTAATTGGTTAATAAAAATAACAGTACAATTCGTTTTGCTAATAGAAGCGGTTAGTTTTCTTAAAGCCTGCGACATTAAACGCGCATGAAGTCCCATTTTAGAGTCTCCCATTTCACCTTCAATTTCACTTTTTGGTGTTAATGCAGCTACAGAATCAATTACAACTATATCTATTGCGCCAGAACGTATTAAATTATCTGCAATTTCTAAGGCCTGTTCACCATTATCTGGTTGAGATATAATTAAATTATCGATATCAACGCCTAACTTCTCTGCATAAGTTCTATCAAAAGCATGCTCTGCATCAATAAATGCAGCAATACCTCCAGCTTTTTGAGCCTCTGCAATGGCATGTAATGTTAATGTTGTTTTACCAGAAGATTCAGGACCATATATTTCTATAACACGACCTCTTGGATAACCACCAACACCTAGTGCAATATCAAGACCTAAAGATCCAGAGGGAATAGCCTCTACATCAATTACTGCCTGATCACTCATTTTCATTACAGTTCCCTTTCCGTAAGCCTTATCTAATTTATCTAATGTTAATTTTAATGCTTTTAATTTTGCTTCTTTTTCTTTTTCGTTGCTCATTTTTACTCTTTTTTTAAGAAATTCATGCTAAAATACCACTTCTTTTTCCACAATACAATTTTTTTGACGCAACCTTTTTACACTTTTTGCATCTACTATATAAATGAGGAAAAATTTGCTATGAAAAAGAAATATTCTACCTCACTTTTTAAATTTATCTGAACTTTAATTTATACTAATTTAACAGATGAGATTTTTTAGTAAAATAGTATTAACAAAGACATTAGGCGTTTCAGTTGTTGTACAAACAAACAGCAGTTGTAAAGCCGATGGAGGTTAACTCGTGTATTTTTTTTAATCGAAAAATTAAAAATTAATAACGAGTTAGTCTATTAAAAGTCCTTTACAGAGCGTAAAGGACTTTTTTTTGCGAGAGACTTGTACTTAAATTTTTAAAATCTTTTCATCAAAATTTTGTTAAGTGTTTTTTTTTTTTTTTTTGATTTGTGTTGAATTTTTAAAAGTTAACAAGTCTGCTTTTTTAAATTTTTTAAAGTTTAAAATTAATAAAACAAAAGGCTTATTATATTCAAAAAATGAAAAATTTAAATTTATTACAAGTGTTTATGCTTGCGTTTTGTGTTACAGTAACTATTACAAGTTGTACAACTGAAGAAAAAACCTTTTATGAAAATAAAACTTCAAATATTATTGATATAGAAAACGAGTCATTAAAAGCAAAAGCAATTGAATTAAATGCAATCTTAAAGCAGATTAATAAAAATTATCAAAAAGAAATCATAATTAATAAATTTGAAACAAATGTTTTAACTAAAAGCATGTCTGATTATTTGAAAGCTAATAAAACAAGAGATTTCACTTCTAATTATATAGAAATTAATGACATAGAAATGCTTTCAAATTTAAAAATGAATGTGATTACTTTTAATAATCGTAAAAGTGTGACTAATAAATCATCTGAGGGTATTTTGAATACTACTATAATTGACATTGAAGATGACAACGAATTTAAAATTATGGTTGAAATAATCACAGAAAAGGATGTAAATTCTGACGCTTGGACTATAATAGAAACAAATGTTATAGAAAATGATTATAATAGAGGTAATAATTGTCATGGATCATACACTGTTGCTTGTGCAGACGCAAATGGAGATGGAGAAGTAAGTTATGGTGAGTGTTTTGGCGCTTGTGTTGGCTATGCATTAGATACTAATGAATTTAGTGGAAAAGTAATAGTTTATGCAGGAGTTGCTGGTGGAGTAGGCTGTGTTGGTTGTGGGATTGCAGCAGGAGCTCTTTTAGGCATAATTTCTATTGGTTGTGCTGGAGGTTGCGCATAAAATTTATTCGTATTTTTAGTATTTATGAAATTTTCAAACTATATTATTACTATTGTATTGTTGACTTTAGTATATTTTAATACACAAGGCAAAGTTTTTTTTGTAGTCTGTTTAATTACCGCCTTAATCGGTATAGGGTATGATATTTATTTTAAAAAAAGACTATGAAACCCTTTAAATTTAAGAGGTTGTGATTTTCGAACTAGATATTTGATATATTCTATTAAGTTTTATTTCATATTTTAAAGAAAAACCCAATTTTGCATATTTTTATATGTTAAGCTTTTTAATAAACGAAAACTCAACAAAAACAATACCTTTGCAAAAAAAATCTTTAACCTTAAAACATTAGTATAGCATGCAACTGTACAATAAACTAAGCGCCAAAGAAAGAGCAGAACTCATTGAAAACGCAGGAAAAGAGCGTTTAACTCTTTCATTTTACCAATATGCGAAAATTGGCAATCCGCAAATTCTTAGAGATCATTTATTTTTAAATTGGGACGCTATGGACGTTTTAGGACGTATCTATGTAGCTACCGAAGGGATAAATGCACAACTCTCCTTACCAGCAGATCGTTTTGAAGAATTTAAAACACATTTAGATACTATTGATTTTCTTAAAGACATAAGATTAAATATTGCTGTTGAGCAAGACAACATGTCGTTTTTAAAACTTAAAGTTAAAGTGCGTAACAAAATTGTTGCGGATGGCTTAGAGGATAATACTTTTGATGTCACCAATAAAGGCATACACGTAGCAGCTAAAAAATTTAATGAGCTTATTGAAGACGACAATACTGTTTTGGTGGATATGCGTAACCATTACGAAAGCGAAATAGGCCATTTTAAAAATGCTGTAACTCCAGATGTTGATACATTTAGAGAATCTTTAGATATTATTGAAGACGATTTAAAAGAACATAAAGAAGACAAAAACCTAGTAATGTACTGTACTGGTGGAATACGTTGCGAAAAAGCAAGTGCTTATTTTAAACATAAAGGGTTTAAAAATGTTTATCAATTAGAAGGCGGAATCATTGAATACACAAGACAAGTAAACGAAAACAACCTCGAAAATAAGTTTTTAGGTAAAAACTTTGTTTTTGACGATCGAAGAGCCGAAAAAATTAGTGAAGATATTATAGCGCAATGCCACCAATGCGGCAATCCTTTTGATGTCCATACAAATTGTGCAAATGAGGCTTGCCATTTATTATTTATTCAATGTGAAAGCTGTAAAACAGAAATGGATAATTGTTGCTCTACAAACTGTAAAGACATTATTGCTTTGCCATACGAAGAGCAAAAGGCTTTAAGGAAAGGACAAGGCAATAGTAACGATATATTTAAAAAGGGGAGAGCAGACCACTTGCCATACAAAAAAGACTTGCGAAATATATTTGAAACCTTTAAAAAATAAAAGACAATAAAACCGAAGCTCAAAACTTCGGTTTTTTTAATTATTCTTTTAAAATTTTAATAGTTTTCTTTTTGTTTTTAGCATCTGATAACGTTAAAAAATACAAGCCATTAGAAAGGCTTTCAGTATTTATAGTTTCAATATTTGGTGATTTAATGTTTATAATAGTTTTTCCTAAAACATCTGTAATTGTAATATGAGTAATAGTTGTTTCAGAAATAATAAAAAGCGCATTGTTAACAGGATTAGGATACACACTTGTGTGTTCAATACTAAATTCTTCAGTACTTAATGCGCCAACAGTAAAATCTTGTGTAACTGTTTCGCCTTCGTAAGTGGCTTGCCATTTCCAAGTTCCAGATTCTGTAACAGGAAAATTCCAATACCACCAAGACGCTTGGTAATTAGCAGTTAAATTAAAATTCCAATTGTATAAATCTGTGTTATCTGGTTTTATTACTCTTAAATTAACCGATGAGCCAGCATATTGATCCCTTAAGTAAATACTAAAATAGATAACTTCATTGTCTGCAAAAGCTGTGCTTTCGTTTGTAATTTCAGTGGTTGGACACGAACCAAAATCAGGAGTTGCTGTTCCTGTTAATACAGCATTTATTCCAGGATTAGTGTATGGTTTTTGTGTTTGCCACCACGATTGCGTATTCCAATTATTACATGGTCCAGCATAAGGATCTATTAAATTAGTATAAGAGTCATTTTCCCATATTTCGAAGTGTAAATGTGGTCCTGTAGAATTTCCAGAACTTCCTACAACGCCTAAATATTCGCCTTGAGTTACAAAATCACCAACATTTTTAGTGGTAACCGAACCATTTTTTAAATGTCCATACCAAGCCACACTACCATCATTATGCCTAACATAAACAGCATTCCATTGGTTGTTATTAAAATTACAACTTCTATCAAATTCTCCATCGCCTTTTGCAATAATTTGGCCACCAGATGCAGCGATAACCTCAACCGCATCATCGTCTAACATTTTCCAACTAAAAGGCCATGTAAAAATATCGAGACCTTGGTGGTTGTAACTTGGTGTATCGTAAGTTCTAGTACCACAATTGTAATCTTGCAGCTGTCCGTTAAATCCAATATTGTGATCTACGTATCCTGAAATTGACCAAACATCGTTGTAAGGGTTTCCAGCAGATTTTTGTATTGGCCAAATAAATAGCGGATTAGGAATATTTTTATTTACACTAGCTAGTTTGTTTTGTGCCATTAACAGGTCTTTATTGGCTTTAAGTTCACTAATTATGGCATGCCTTTGCAAATCTGTTAAACAAGGAGAATTTGTTGGGTTAAATTCAAATTCTCCACCATTTGGAATTAAATTTGGGTGTTGACCATGTACTAAAATTAAACCAAAGAGGAAAAATGAAGCTGAAATGAATTTTTTAATAGAAGATGTCATGAGAGTATAGCTTTATTATTTATACAATATATAAATAAATGATTAAAATTAAATGCGCTACTAATTCTTTAAAGGGAAATTAAAGATACAAAAAAAGATCATCTGTTTTACTTAATAAATAATATTATCTTTACGTTTTATTAATCCTCTTTTTGGAGTTTACACCTTCAAAAATCAATATATATCATAAATATGGCTTGTGCAAGCTGCTCAACAAAAGATGGCCAACCAAAAGGCTGCAAAAATAACGGAACCTGCGGAACAGATAGTTGTAACAAACTAACCGTTTTTGATTGGTTATCCAATATGTCTATACCAAATGGACAAGAACCTTTTAATTTTGTTGAAGTTCGTTTTAAAAACGGAAGAAAAGACTATTATAAAAACACCGAAAAACTATCCCTAAGTATTGGAGATGTGGTTGCAACACAAGCACAATCTGGTCATGATATAGGTATGGTTACACTTACAGGAGAACTTGTTCGTGTTCAAATGAAGCGCAAAAAGGTAAACCCAAAACCAGATGAGGTTTTAAAAATATATAGAAAAGCCAGTCAAAAAGATATTGATATTTGGTCTGAAGCTCGCGATAGAGAGGAGCCTATGAAGGTTAAAGCAAGACAATTTGCTATAGATCTTAAGCTTCAAATGAAGATTTCTGATATCGAATTTCAAGGAGATGCTAGTAAAGCAACGTTTTATTACACAGCAGAAGAGCGCGTGGATTTTAGAGAGCTAATTAAAGTTTTTGCTAGAGAATTTAGAACTAGAATCGAAATGAAACAAGTTGGTTTTAGGCAAGAAGCAGCCAGACTTGGTGGTATTGGATCTTGCGGTAGAGAACTCTGTTGCTCTACTTGGTTAACAGATTTTAGATCTGTAAGCACCTCTGCGGCACGATACCAACAACTATCTTTAAACCCACAAAAATTAGCAGGACAATGTGGTAAACTTAAATGCTGTTTAAATTACGAATTAGACACGTATTTAGATGCACTTAAGGCATTCCCAAAAAACGATACTAAACTCTACACAGAAAAAGGGACTGCAGTTTGCCAAAAAACAGATATTTTTAGAGGTCATTTATGGTATGCTTATGAAGGCGAATGGATGAATTGGCACAAAATAACTACAGACCAAGTACAAGAAATTATTGCAATAAACAAAGACCGAAAAAAAATAGCTAGTCTAGAAGAATACGCTTCTGAGTTAATAGAAGATACTAAAGTGGCTTTCGAAAACGTTGTTGGTCAAGATAGTTTAACGCGTTTTGATAGTCCAAAAGGCAATAAAAAACGTAGAAATAATAGAAACCGAAACAAAAACAAGAAAAAACCTCAAAATCAAAACAAGAATGCGAAGTAATGTAGTATTTCTTTTTATTCTCTTTTTAGGTGTAGTGTCTTGCGACTCAAAACGTGTTTTTGATGAGTATAAATCGGTTTCCAATGCTTGGAATAAAAACGATAAAGTAAGCTTTACTATACCACAACCAGATTCTACAAACACTTATAATTTGTTTGTAAATTTAAGAACCACAAATGCCTACAAATACAGTAATTTATTCTTAATTGTATCTATGGAATTTCCTCACGGAAAAACCATAACAGATACCTTAGAGTATAAAATGGCAGAGCCTAATGGACAGATGCTTGGAGAAGGAATTTCCGATGTAAAAGAACACAAATTGTGGTACAAAGAAGGGGTTGATTTTAATGAAGATGGAGCGTATAAAGTACATATACAACAAGCCATGCGAGAAAACGGAAGCGTAAATGGTATTACAAATTTAGAAGGCGTTACAGACGTAGGCTTTAGAATAGAAAAAACAAATTAAACTGTCAGTCTTTACATAGATAAAGGCACTAAATACAATAGATATTAAATGGCAAAAACAAAACAAAAAGCAGAGCAACAAGACTTCTCAAAATACGTACGTTGGTTTTGGAAGCTTTTTTTAGGAGCAATAGCAGCAGTTATACTCTTATTTTTATTAGCATCTTGGGGCGCTTTAGGTAAGTTACCCGATTATACACAATTAGAAAACCCAGAAACTAATTTAGCAACAGAAATAATATCTAACGATGGTAAAACGCTAGGTAAATTTTACTTTAACGATAACAGAACACCTGTAAAATACGACGATCTATCGCAGCATTTAATAGATGCCTTAATAGCAACCGAAGATGCTCGTTACCACGAACATTCTGGTATAGATGCTAGAGGAACACTAAGAGCCTTTGCTTTTTTAGGATCTAAAGGAGGAGCAAGTACAATTTCTCAACAATTATCCAGACAATTATTTGTTGGAGTAGCTTCAAATAATATTGTAGAGCGTGTTTTACAAAAAGTAAAAGAGTGGGTAATTGCTACTAAATTAGAACGTCAATACACAAAAGAAGAAATTATAGCGCAATACTTTAATATTTACGATTTTGGTAATAATGGAGATGGAATTCGTTCAGCCTCTAACATCTATTTTGATAAAGAGCCTAAAGATTTATCTATAAAAGAATCTGCAATGTTAGTTGGTATGTTTAAAAACTCTTCGTTTTATAATCCAATACCTTCAAGAAATCCAGTAGGAGTTAAAAACAGACGCAATGTGGTTTTGGCTCAAATGTATAAATATGGTTATATAGATGAAACTTTAAAAGATTCACTTCAAAAAACAGAACTAGATTTAAAATTTACTCCTCAATCACACAGAGAAGGTTCTGCCACTTATTTTAGAGAATACTTACGTGCTTTTATGAAAGATTGGACTAAGGACGAAAAAAACCGTAAACCAGACGGTTCAAAATATAATATTAACAGTGATGGGTTAAAGGTGTTTGTTACTATTGATTCGCGAATGCAAAAACATGCAGAGGATGCCGTAGCAAAACACATGCCTAGATTACAAGCAGAGTTTTTTAATCAAAACACACCAAAGCGTAATAAAACAGCTCCTTTTTTAGATTTAACCGAAGAAGAAATAGACGATTTAATGCGTAAGTCCATTTACAGATCAGAGCGATGGAGACACATGAAATATGATTTAAAGAAAAAGGATAAAGATATTATTGCCTCTTTTGATAAGCCAACAAAAATGAGAATTTTTGCATGGAAAGATGGACAACCTTCAGAAATAGATACCATTATGAAACCAATGGATTCTATGCGTTATTATAAGCACTTCTTACAACCAGGTATGATGAGTATGGACCCTCAAACAGGTCATATTAAAGCTTGGGTTGGAGGTATGAATTATAGACACTTCCAATACGATCATGTTAAAGGAGCACGACAAGTAGGTTCTACATTTAAACCACTAGTTTATGCTTCTGCAATAAACCAATTGCACATGTCGCCTTGCGATAAACTACCACGCTCGCAAATTACCATAGAAGCTAATAAATTTGGAAACCCAGAACCTTGGTCTCCTAGAAATGCCGATGGAGAATATGGTGGAGATTTAACATTAAAAGCGGCACTTGCTGGTTCTGTAAATACAATTACTGCGCGTTTAATGGATAAAATTGGACCACAACCAGTTGTAGATTTAGCAAGAGATTTAGGAATTAAATCCGATATTCCTCCAGTACCATCAATTGGCTTAGGGACACCAACATTAAGTGTTTACGAAATGGTTGGTGCCTATTCTGCATTCGCAAATAAAGGCGTATATACAGAACCTGTAATGATTGAGCGTATTGAAGATAAAAACGGAACGGTTTTATATCAATTTACACCAAAAACTAAAGACGTATTAAGTGAAGAAACTGCATACGTAACTATAAAATTAATGGAAGGTGTTACGCAAAGTGGCTCTGGAGCACGATTACGCAGATCTTGGATGCCTAAAAAAGGCGTGTATCCAGAAATAATAACAGGTTATCCTTACGAATTTAAAAATCCTATTGCAGGTAAAACAGGAACAACACAAAACCAAAGTGATGGTTGGTTTATGGGTATGGTCCCAAATTTAGTAACAGGGGTTTGGGTTGGAGCAGACGATAGAGCAGCTCACTTTTCGACGACCACTTATGGACAAGGAGCTTCAATGGCACTACCAATTTGGGCATTATATATGAAGAGTTGTTATGCAGATGAAAATTTAGACGTTTCAACAAGCAATTTTCCTAAGCCAAGTAACCTCACAATTGAGGTCGATTGTGATAAATATGAAGAAGACCAACAAAACAATCCAGACAATCCTGATAATCCAGATCAGGACATTCCAGATGAATTAGATTTTTAAATTTAAAATCCTATAAAACTTAAGCCATTCTTTTTTAGAATGGCTTTTTTATTTTGTATTTTTAAGTTCAGAAAAAACAGTAAAATGATTAATAAAAAAGTAGATTCCGTTAATGATGCTGTAAAAGGTATTAAAGATAATATGACCTTTATGTTAGGAGGTTTTGGCTTAAGTGGTATTCCAGAAAATGCAATAGCAGCACTTGTAAAAAGCAATGTAAAGGGATTAACCTGTATCTCTAATAATGCAGGTGTAGATGACTTTGGATTAGGATTATTGCTTCACAAAAAGCAAATAAAAAAAATGGTGTCATCTTACGTTGGAGAAAATGCCGAGTTTGAACGCCAAATGCTATCTGGAGAACTAGATGTAGAGTTAATTCCGCAAGGGACTTTAGCAGAGCGCTGCAGAGCAGCACAAGCTGGTTTTCCTGCCATATATACACCAGCAGGTTATGGAACTGAAGTTGCAGAAGGAAAAGAAACTAGAGAGTTTAATGGCAAAATGTATGTATTAGAGCATGCTTTTAAAGCCGATTTTGCTTTTGTTAAAGCGTGGAAAGGTGATGCAGCTGGTAACTTAATATTTAAAGGCACAGCAAGAAACTTTAATCCTAATATGTGTGGAGCAGCAAAAATAACCGTTGCTGAGGTTGAAGAATTGGTGCCTGTAGGCGAATTAGACCCTAATCAAATTCATATTCCAGGAATTTTTGTGCAACGTATTTTTCAAGGTGAGACATATGAAAAACGAATTGAACAACGTACAGTAAGAACACGAGAATAAAATTAATTAATCAATTTGAGGATTCAATAATTTGAAAATGAGGCATGAGAATGATAATTTAATAGTTAGATTAACATTTTAGCTTGTTGTTGAAGTTGTAAAATTTTAGAAGAAATAAGAAGTATTAATTATCAAATTAAAACAGTATCAAATTAAATTATGTTAGATAAAACAGGAATAGCAAAGCGCATTGCAAAAGAAGTACAAGATGGTTACTATGTGAACCTTGGAATAGGAATTCCAACACTGGTAGCAAACTATGTGCGAGACGATATAGAAGTAGAATTTCAGAGTGAAAATGGTGTTTTAGGAATGGGACCATTTCCTTTTGAAGGTGAAGAAGATGCCGACATTATTAATGCAGGTAAGCAAACCATTACCACATTACCAGGAGCAAGTTTTTTTGATTCTGCTACAAGTTTTTCTATGATTAGAGGTCAGCATGTAGATTTAACCATTTTAGGCGCTATGGAAGTTGCAGAGAATGGAGATATTGCCAATTGGAAAATACCAGGAAAAATGGTTAAAGGCATGGGAGGAGCAATGGATTTAGTTGCTAGTGCAGAAAATATTATTGTTGCCATGATGCATACCAATAGAGCAGGAGCCTCTAAATTGTTAAAAAAATGCTCTTTACCATTAACAGGAGTTGGCTGTGTAAAAAAAATAGTTACCAATTTGGCTGTACTTGAGGTTACAGATAAAGGGTTTAAATTATTAGAACGCGCTCCAGGAGTATCAGTAGAGGAAATCCAAAACGCTACTGAAGGCACTTTAATTATTGAAGGTGACGTTCCTGAAATGAGCTTGTGAAAATCCTGCTATTATTCTCAATTATAACTAGCGAATTCAATTTTTCAGATTTAATATAATGGATTCTATAAAATTCAAATGAGCTTGTGAAAATCCTGCTATTATTCTCAATTATAACTAGCGAATTCAATTTTTCAGAATTAAAAAATAGAGTTTAAAAGCTTAAAATGAATTTGTAATATTCTTGTTACACTAAGCGAAGTCGAAGTGTTATTTTATTAAAACTATGCGAATAAAAACACTAAAAAACACCTTTGTTAATTATCAATATCTAGAAAACAGGAATTACAATACAATAGAAGATAGGTTTTTAAGAAATACAACCATTGCATTAGATTTTTTGGTTAAAAGTAGCGTTTTAACTATTAGTTATAAAGACAATGATATCCCTAAACGCATTGATATTATAGATGTTTTAGTTGCAGATACTCAAAACAATATTACTATTATTCCTGCTCAAAAAAACGCTTACAGTCCTTCTCATAATACAGTTTTGTTTTACGATACGCATGGTGTAGTTTTTAGAAAAAACCATAAAAAACGTTGGTTTAGGCGAAATAAAGGGTACAATTCTCCTGTTGCTCTCCTTTCTCATGAATTAATACATTGTTATAACGAGATTTATGATCCAGAAGATTACCATGCTCGTAAGCAAAATGTTTCATCTAAAGGAAAAAAAATAGACCATGATGGTTACGATTTATCGTTTCCAAATGCTGAAGAAGTTTTTGTTATTAAAATGACAAACCAAGTTGCAAAGCGCTTGGGAGAAGATAAGCGTTCTAATTATGGCAGAAGTTACTATCCTGTAACTCATGTATTATCCACAAAAAGAAAAAGAAAATAATATAAAAGAGTCTTAAAAAGCTCTTAAATGTTAAAAAAATAGGTATTTCGTCGAAAAAATATGTTTTTTAACTGATTTATTTCAAATTAAGTTCATCTTTGTAGTCCCAAATCTACCTATTATAATAAACCCAGTCTACCATGACTTAACCTAAAATGTTATGAATACAGATCTCTTTTTTTTGAAAATCTTTAGAAAAATAAAACACACATTTAAGTTTATTGGTAGTGTAATGTATCTAACCAAAAAAGTATTTATGCTATAATCCTTTTGGTATTGCGTGTATTAGTTTTTTCGTGTATTCTTTTTTAGGATTGCTGTAAATAATATCAGCATCGTCTAATTCTTCAATTTTACCTTTATTCATCACTAGTAATTGATCAGACATATACTTAACAACTGCCAAATCGTGAGAAATAAATATATAGGTAAACCCAAAATTTTCTTTTAACTCATTTAGCAAGTTTAATACTTGTGCCTGAACCGAAATATCTAATGCCGAAACAGACTCGTCACAAACTATTAATTTAGGTTCCAATGCAATCGTTCTCGCAATTCCAATACGCTGTCTTTGTCCACCAGAAAATTCGTGAGGATAACGATTAAAGTAAATTTCGGGTAAGCCAACACTATTTAAAATTTCTATAGCTTTTTCTTTTCTAGCTTCAGTTGTTTTATAAAATTTATGAGCTTCCATGGGTTCCATAATGGCTTGGCCAACAGTTAGTCTAGGGTTTAACGAAGCAAATGGATCTTGAAATATAATTTGGATATCCTTTCGTAGTGCTTTAATGTCATTATTAGAGAGTGTTGTAATATCTACTCCATTATATAATATTTGTCCAGCAGTTGCTTTATCTAATTGTAAAATAGCGTTACCAAGTGTAGATTTACCACAACCAGACTCACCAACTAAACCTAAGGTTTCGCCTTCGTAAATCTTAAAACTTACATTGTCTACAGCCTTAAAATGTTCGGTTTTAGAAAACCAACCAGATTTAGAAATGTATTCTTTTTCAAGATTAATAACCTCTAAAATAGGCGGTTTTGAATATAGTTTTTTATGTTTTTCTTTTCTATTCTCAGAGGTAATTACTTCGTTATTAACAGTATCATTTAAAACATCTGCAATAGTTGGTAATACTTTAAGCCGTTTGTGTAAGGATGGTCTGGACTTTAATAATGCTTTGGTGTACTTATGTTTTGGATTAGTAAATAGTTCTTTTACCAAGTTTTGTTCTACAATTTCACCTTTATACATTACTAAAACGCGATTTGCAATTTCAGAAATTAAAGACAAATCATGAGTAATAAACAGAATACTCATATTGTTTTTGGTTTGTATGTCTTTTAAAAGTGCAATAATTTCTTTTTGTACTGTAACATCAAGCGCAGTTGTAGGTTCATCTGCAATTAAAATATCAGGAGTACCAGATAATGCTATGGCAATCATAACGCGTTGTTTTTGTCCTCCAGAAATTTCATGAGGATACGCATTATATATTCGTTCTGGATTAGGAAGTTTAACCTGCTCAAAAAGAGAAATAACTTGAGCTTTTAACTCGTTTTTTGAGAGTTGAGTGTTAGCGACTAATGACTCTAAAACCTGTTTGCCACATCGCATTGATGGATTTAAAGAACTCATAGGCTCTTGGAAAATCATAGCGATTTTTGAACCTCGTAGTGCTTTTAAGCTTTTAGAATTTAATTTTAATAAGTCTATATCGTTATAAATAATAGAACCAGAATTAATTACAGCTTTTCTTTTAGGCAATAATCCAGTAATAGCTAAAGATGATACAGACTTCCCAGAACCAGATTCGCCAACAACACCTAAAATTTCATTCGAATTTAAGTGGTACGAAATGTTATGAATTACTTTTTTTTCCTGTCCATCAGACAAAAAAGAAATCGATAAATTTTTTACTTCTAAAAGGTGCGACATATAGTAAATGTAAGAATTATGGAATAATTTGTTGTGGATTTCCCACAACAAAACCCGAATAATTTGTTTTCTTAAGTTTTTTAACGAAATGATTGCAATAAATACAAATTATTTAACAAAATATTAATATTTTAGTCAACATTCTATATCAATTTTAATTAATTCATTACTAATCACTCATGAAAAAAACAATTACCCTATCAGTCTTATGCTTTTTATTTGCTTTTAGCTTATTCGCACAAGATTACGAAAGATGTGCTACAATGGAAAATTTGGAGTACAGAAAACAATTAGATCCAACTTTGGAATCTAGAATGGCTCAAATTGAAGCTTTTACCAAAAAGAAAGTTGAGCAAATGGAGAATTCCCAAAATAAAATTGTTGGGAATGTAATTACAATTCCTGTAGTAGTTCATGTTTTATACCGAAATGCTACAGAGAATATTAGTGTAGCTCAAATACAATCTCAATTAGATGTCTTAAACGAAGACTTTAGACGAACTAATGCTAATGCAGATAATACGTGGTCTCAAGCAGCAGATACAGAAATCGAATTTTGTTTGTCTACTATAGATCCTAACGGAAATGCTACAACAGGTATTACAAGAAAACAAACGACACGCCAGGATTGGAATGCTGATGATGATGCAAAACGTTCTTCTTCTGGAGGAATTGATCCTTGGAACACAGCAGAATACCTTAATATGTGGGTTGTGCCAAAAATGACAACTGTTTCGCAAGGAAGAGTGATAAATCTTTTAGGTTATGCTCAATTTCCTGGAGGAAATGCAGCAACCGATGGAATTATAATGATTTACAATGCCTTTGGTCGTACAGGAGCTGTAACAGCTCCTTTTGATGGTGGTCGTACAACCACTCATGAAATAGGTCATTATCTTAATTTACGCCATATTTGGGGAGACTCTAATTGTGGGAACGATTTTGTAAGTGATACACCAACTCACCAAACTTCTAATAGTGGTTGCCCTGTTGGACAAGTATCTTGTTCTTCTACAGATATGCCACAAAACTATATGGATTACACCAATGATTCTTGTATGAACTTGTTTACACAAGGTCAAAAAAACAGAATGAGAGCAGTTTTAGCAGCTGGTGGAGCAAGACGATCTTTAGCTTTATCAGATAAATGTGGTAGCGCTCCAACGCCAACTTGTACAGATGGAATACAAAACGGAAATGAAACAGGAGTAGATTGTGGAGGGTCTTGTGCGCCATGTGAAACTGCTTGTAATGATAATGAAGTAAATGTTTCTATCACTTTTGATAATTATCCAGAAGAAACAGCTTGGACTCTTAAAAATGCAAACGGAACAACAGTAGCTTCAGGTTCCTATTCTACAGCAAATGCAGATGGCTCTACAATAAATGAAACCTATTGTTTACCAGATGGATGTTATGATTTTGAAATAACAGATGTTTATGGTGATGGTATATGTTGTGCCTATGGAAATGGATCTTACAGTGTAACTAGTGGCTCTAATACATTAGCATCGGGAGGTTCATTTACAGCTTCAGATACTACTAACTTTTGTTTTGGAGGAGGACCAGCACCAACATGTAGTGATGGTGTTCAAAACGGAAATGAAACAGGAGTTGATTGTGGAGGACCTGATTGTGCTCCATGTGTAGTACCACCAACTTGCGATGATGGTATTCAAAATGGAGACGAAACAGGAATAGATTGTGGTGGCTCTTCATGTGCACCATGTCCAACAGGAGGTAGTGATGTGTTACACGAGGGATATTTCGAGTCTGGTTGGGATGGCTGGTCTGATGGAGGTAGCGATTGCTATCGTTATGGAGGAACTCGTTCTTACGAAGGAAACTATTCTATTAGAATTAGAGATAACTCTGGGACGGCTTCATCAATGACTTCAGAACCTTTTAATCTTACAGGATATAGCCAAGTAGAAGTACAATTTTATTTTTATGCGTATAGTATGGAAAATAATGAAGACTTCTTTGTACGTTTCAACAATGGATCTGGATGGACAACAGTTGCATCTTATGCAAGAGGAACAAATTTTAATAATAATACATTCTATACTGCAACAGTGACCTTAGATGCTTCGCAATATAACTTTGGAAGCAACTCGCGTTTTAGATTTCAGTGTGATGCTAGTGCAAATGCAGACCATATTTATATAGACCAAGTTACTATCACTGGATTAAATGGAGCAAGAACATTAAATAATGTTAGATCTAACGATTTACAAGCTGTTGGTACATTAGATACTAATGATGGTTTAGGTGAAGAAGACTTTACAATTTATCCAAACCCTGTTAAAGGCAGCACGTTACATATTAAATCCTCTAATTTAGGAGAAGCTACTTATAGAGTAGTAAATATGATTGGTCAAACAATACTTAATGGAACTTTAACTAGCGAAATAAACGTTTCTAACCTTAAATCTGGGATGTACTTTATAGAAGTAAATGATGGAGAAGAGGTAATGACTAAAAAGTTTATCAAGCAATAATTATTAATTAACTAACCATTATTTAAAACCCAGAGTGCGAGCTCTGGGTTTTTTATTTTTGCAGAAATAAAATTTAAAATATAATTAATTATTAACTATCTTTAATTATGTCAAAAATTATATCAGTTAATTTAGAGTCCATTCCAGAAGTTATTATGGTAAATGATAACCATAACGACTTCAATGTGAGTGTAGAGATAGAATTTCATTCTTTAGATATTAAATTTGAAATGGAGTACTGCTTACATTTATTTGTTTATGATATTCATGGAGAAGTAGATTCGCCATTGGTTTTACCTAATTGGGATGAGAGTGAAGTACTTTCAATTTCCTTAGACAGAAAAGACGAGTATCTTGGGTTTTCTACAAAAAAAATAATTGCAGAACAAAAACAAATGTTTTTAAAAGTACCAATGCGATTGAAACTTGGGAAATTAAGTCACAGTAGTTCTCGTTTTTCAAAAAGGCTAAAGGTTTTTGCAACTATTGCTCCTGCAATTGGAAGAGCCTCTAAATGGTCTGACCCCTTTGAGTCCAAAATTGAGTTTTAAATATGAAGTATTTCATCATCACTCAAAATACGATCTCCACGTAACCTTAAAAATATCTGAGCAACAGCAATTGTATCTTTTTCGCAATAAATTATAATGCGATCTATTTCTTTTTCTTTGTAGTAAACACGATAGACTTCACTACCATCAATATCATCTTTAGGCGAAGGAATGTCTAAAACGTTAGTTAATAATTTAAGAGAAGTGTAAGTTTTATAGTCGCCAAATTTCCATAATTCTAAAGTGTCTAAATGTGGTACTTCCCAAGGTTTTTTGCCAAATAAATTTAATTTATAAGGCAATTCTATATCATGAATAATCATGCGTCTGGCTATGTAAGGAAAATCGAATTCCTTACCATTATGAGCACAAAGTAAATGTTTAGCTTGGCTAAAATGAGAAATAAGAAGATTCTTAAAGTCTTTTAAAATTTTCACTTCATCACCATAAAAAGAGGTTACCCTAAACGTTCTTACATCGCCTTGAAATGTAAAATATCCAACCGAAATACAGACTATTTTACCAAATTCGGCCCAAATTCCTGCACGTTCGTAAAACTCCTCGGCAGAGAATTCTTCCTTTCTTTGATAACGCGATTTGGCTTCCCAAAGTTCTTGTTTAGTTTTATCAAGTTCATTAAAATGTTCCGTTTCAGGAACCGTTTCAATGTCTAAGAATAATATGTTTTCTAAGTTGAGTTTACTAATCATGTTTACTTTCCGCGAAAGCGGCAACCTTTTTATTTATTCATCATACTATAAGCTTCGTCTATATAAATCGAAATATCTTCGGTATAAGCTCCAATTCCTGCATCTGGTGATTTCTGGTGGCCTAATCGTACAATAATTACATTGTCTTCTGGTTGCACAATAACGTACTGTCCAAGGTGTCCACGCATCATAAAAAAGTGTTTTCCTTTGTGTGTTTTTAACCACCAACCATAACCATATTCTGGACTAGCAGAAAAACGTGGTGTTATTGATTTTGCAACAAAAGCAGAATCCAAAAGTTGCTTTCCGTTCCATTTGCCATGGTCTTTATATAATTTACCCATTCGTGCAAAATCTTTTGCATTACTGGCAATACAGCAATAGGCTTTAACAAGGTCATGCGACTCGCTATCGACTTGCCAAAGCGTTGGATTTTCACTACCAAGTGGTTTCCAAAAACTCTCTGTTAAATAATCGTATAATTTTTTGCCTGTTGCTTCTTCTATAACCATACCAAGCATTTGTGTATCTCCACTTGCATATTTAAAGCCTTGTCCTGGTTGATTAACTACTTTTAATCCGTTCATTACTTTAGCCAAATCATCATCAAAATACGCACGTGTTGTAATAGATAGTGGCGAATAATACGCTTCGTCCCAATTCGTACCAGAAGCCATTGAGGATAAGTCTCCAACAGTCATTTCTGCCGCTTTACCTTCGCAAAAAGCAGGTAAAAAGTCGCAAACAGGTTGGTCTAAACTTTTTATATGACCTTCCATTATTGCTTTTCCTAGTAGTGCAGAGACGTAGCTTTTTGCCATAGAAAAACTATTAGATTTAGAGTTTTCGTTGTAGCTATCGTAATAGTTTTCGAACCAAATACTGTCATTTTTTATAATAACATACGCAATAGTTCCCCAATCTTTATTTGCTTTTTTTAGTACTTCTGTTTCTGCAACAGAATTGTAGTTTTTATGATTTGGCCAAGGTTGAGGTGTTGCGTTATCAATAATTTGATTGTCAAACCTCTTATAATCGTCTAAAAAAGCTGTTGTATAGCCTCGCATATATATGGTACGTACTGCTTTTATAAGATAATCTGTGTCTGTAATATATAGTACTGCAATTAGTAAACCGAAAATAATTACAAGAAATTTTAATAGCTTTTTTAGGAATTTCATTTTTAGATTTTAATTAGAATATTAAAGATATAAAAATAAAAGTGATAAGTGTAAGAGATTCCTTTTTTCAAACAATAATTAAAACAAGGATTGCTGCTTATATGGACTTTCGTGCTCTAAAAGCCATTTTTTTCTATGTAATCCACCAGCATAACCTGTTAAACTGCCATCGCTTCCAATAACTCTGTGGCAAGGAATAATAATCCAAAGCGGATTTTTGCCATTGGCATTCGCAACCGCTCTAATGGCCTTAACATCGCCTAATTGTTTTGAAAGCTCTAAATAAGAAAGGGTTTTTCCGTAAGGAATTTGCTCTAATAAATTCCATACTTTTTTTTGAAACTCAGTGCCTTGAAGATTTAGTTTTAAAGTGAATTGTTTACGTTTACCTTCAAAAAACTCGTTGAGCTGAAGCACACAATCCTCTAAAGTTTCAGGAATAATATCTGTGGTTTTTTCTTCAGTATTTAAAACAGTAATACTTAAAATGCCATCAATATCACCAACAATTTTAGTAAAACCTAAAGGTGATGAAATAATGCATTGTTCCATAATTATTCCGAGCTGTTTTCGTCTATAATACCTAGTTTTTTAGCTCTTGCTTCCCAGCTTTTTCTGGCTAAATGTTGCAAATCACTTACGTTATCGCTTTCATCCATAATTTCCATACCTAAAAGCGTTTCGATCACATCTTCCATTGTCACCAAACCACTTACAGAACCGTATTCATCAACAACTAATGCCATGTGATTTCTACTTTCAACTAATTGTTCAAAAAGCTTTGGAATTGGTAAGTTTCTTTCTACAATTATAATATTTCGCTTAAGTTCAGATAATTTTTTGGTTTTATTTCCAAGAGCCATTTCTTTAAAGATTTCATCTTTTAAAACCAATCCTTTTATATTGTCTTCAGTATCAGCATAAACCGGAATTCTAGAAAAACGAAGATTCATATTTTTATTAAAGAAGTCTTCAACAGTAGTCTTTTCATTTTCAGCTTTCATAACTGTTCTTGGTGTCATTACATTTTTTGCAAAAACATCTTTAAAAGTCAATAAGTTTTTAATGATTTTACTTTCATTTTCCTGAAAAACACCTTCTTCATGCGCCATATCTGCCATAACCAAAAAACCTTCTCTGCTTAATACACTACCATGACCTTTGCCGCCAATTAGCTTTGTAGTGAGTTGTAAAATCCATAGTATGCCAGTCCATTTTAAAGGAAAAATCAACACTTTTAAAGCTTTGGTTGTAAAGTTAGCCAGACCTTTCCAGTATGTGGCACCAATGGTTTTAGGTATTATTTCTGAAGCAACTAGTATTAAAACCGTCATTAATGAGGATACCACACCAACCATTAAATCCTCAGTAAATTCTATACCAAATATAGATTTAGTTTGGCTACCATATAGCTCTGTATAGGCTACTTTTGCTTGCACACCAACTAATATGGCACCAACTGTGTGTGCAATTGTATTTAGTGTTAAAATAGCGATTAACGGTCTATCGACATCCTTTTTTAAGGTTTCTAAGGCGGTTGCAAACGCTTTACCTTCTTTCTTTTTAACATTTATAAATGTTGGTGTTACACTTAAAAGCACAGCTTCTAAAATGGAACATAAAAAAGAGAAAAATATTGAAATAAAGGCGTAAAACAGGAGTAATCCCATAGTTGATTATATATTTTGTTTTTGCGAATTTACGATAATAATTTAACAACATCTTTAGCAAAGTAACTTGCAATTAGATCTGCTCCAGCACGTTTAATGGCTGTAACTTGCTCCATCATCACAGCATCATGATCTAACCAGCCTTTTTCTGCAGCTGCTTTTAGCATGGCATATTCTCCAGAAACTTGATACACTGCAACAGGAACATCGACTTCGTTTTTAATTTCTCTAACAATATCTAAATAGCATAAGCCTGGTTTTACCATTACGATATCTGCACCTTCATCAATATCCATTTCGGTTTCTTTTAAGGCTTCAAAACGATTTGCATAATCCATTTGATAGGTTTTTTTATCTTTTGGAATGTTTTTTATATCTGCAGGAGCAGAGTCTAAAGCATCGCGAAAAGGTCCATAAAACGCAGAGGCATATTTTGCAGAGTAACTCATTATACCTGTATCTATAAATCCTTCGTCTTCTAAAGCTTCGCGAATGGATAAAATACGACCATCCATCATATCGCTTGGTGCAACAAAATTAGCTCCAGCTTGTGCGTGAGAAACGCTCATTTCGGCTAAAATATTTACTGTTGCATCGTTAATTATTTGTCCGTTTTCAATAATACCATCGTGTCCATAAATAGAATAAGGATCTAGCGCAACATCTGTCATTACTAGCATTTCTGGACAAGCGTTTTTTACTGTTTTAATGGCACGTTGCATTAAGCCATTTGGATTTAAAGCTTCAACGCCTTTATTGTCTTTTAAATGGTCTGGGACTTTTACAAATAATAAAACCGATTTTAATCCCATTTTCCACAATGTTTTTACTTCGTTTTCTAGTAAATCTAAACTAAAACGATAGTAATTTGGCATCGAAGTAATTTCTTCTTTAACACCTTTTCCTTCTACTACAAAAAGTGGTACTAAAAAATCGTTTGGTGAGATAATGGTTTCTCTCACTAGACTTCTAATTGCTTCGTTTGTTCTTAATCTTCTATTTCTTCTTAATGGATACATAAATCTTTTTTTTTGTCATTCAGAAGGAGAGCATCGACTGAAGAATCTCTAATTTAAAAAAAAGATTCTTCGCTTCGCTCTGAATGACATTTATTAAACCCAATTTACAGGTTTTTTTAATACTTTAATTAATTTTTCTTCTTCACTTCCGGTTTTTGGTTGATGATCGTAAACCCATTGTACATGAGGAGGTAAACTCATTAAAATACTTTCAATTCTACCGTTTGTTTTTAAACCGAAAAGTGTGCCTTTATCATGTACTAAGTTGAATTCAACATAACGACCACGACGTATTTCTTGCCAATCGCGCTGTGCTTTGGTGTACTCTAAATCTTTTCTTTTTTTAACAATAGGAGTATAGGCTTCTAGGAAACTATCTCCAACTTCAGTAACAAAATTGTACCAGTTTTGCATGCTCATGTCTTCTGAAGCTTTGCAATAATCAAAAAATAACCCTCCTAAACCACGACCTTCGTTTCTGTGACTGTTATAAAAATACTCGTCGCAACGCGCTTTGTATTTTTGGTAAAATTCAGGATTGTGTTTGTCGCAAGCAGTTTTACAAGTTTGATGAAAGTGTTTTGCGTCTTCGTCAAACAAATAATAAGGCGTTAGATCTTGTCCTCCACCAAACCATTGATCTACAATGTTGCCTTGTTGATCATACATTTCGAAATAACGCCAATTTGCATGAACTGTAGGAACCATTGGATTTTTTGGGTGTAATACTAAACTTAATCCACAAGCAAAAAAATCGGCATCTTCTACTCCAAAATAGGTTTGCATAGAGTCTGGTAATTTACCATGAACACCAGAAATATTTACACCTCCTTTTTCAAAAACGTTTCCGTTTTCTATAACGCGTGTTCGTCCACCTCCACCTTCTGGCCGTTTCCAGAGATCTTCTTGAAAGATTGCTTTGCCATCAATAGTTTCTAAAGCAGAAGTAATTGTGTCTTGTAAATCTTGTATGTACTGGTAAAACTCATCTTTAACTTTATAATCAAAATTATTAGTTGTGGATGAATCGTCTTTTGTTTGTTGTGGACCTGCGAGGTTTTCAAAACCTTGTAGGTCTTTTTTATGTGAAAGAATAAAATTTTCTTTATTTTCAAATAAGCTCAATATGTAATCTTTTTTTAATGTAATTATTTCCTTATTTAATTGGGTGTAACCTTGGTATGAAGAGAATTTATAAGTTGTAAAATCAGTTACAAGATTATGACTTTCAGGGTTTTTATGAATATATAATACAAGGTTTTTTAAATAATCTTCATTTTCAATTTTTTTTCTCTTAAAATGTTTTTCAAAAAGACTACCTGTTCTTGAGTTTTCTTTATTGAAGGCTTTTGCATAAGCATTGAAAAGGTTAGAAATCGCTTGAGTCGCAGTTTTTTCAACAGATACAACCTTAACAATAAAATGAAAATGGTTGTCTAACAAACAATAAGCAACTAACTCTAATTTTGAATCAAAATGTTTTTTAACTAGCTTTAAAAAATAGGCTTTGTTTTCTTTATTATTAAAAATAGCAGTTCCATTAACTCCTCTGTTGTATATGTGATAATAATGATTTGTCTCTAGTTTTTCAAGTTTCATGTTTTTGTTTTTGTAAGATTAGAGACCTACAAGGTTTTTAAAACCTCGCAGGTCTAAATCATCTTATTTAAAGTTTGGTAGTGTTTGTATTTTTTAAATTTTTTAGTTCCTTATTTTTTTTATCTTCATACCTACAAGGTTTTTAAAACCTTGCAGGACTTACTTAAATTTAACCTTTTATGGTTTTTAAAACCTTGCAGGATTTACTTAAATTATACTTGCAAAGTTTTGAAAACCTCTCAGGCTATATTAATAGTTATATAATTCATAAAGTTCCATATCTAAAGGGTTTTCTCCAATAGGAGTATATTCGTTTAAAAGTGTTTTTTGCCAAGTAAACTTACTATTTAACGCTACTGCAACACTTGGCAGATTGTCTTTATGTACAATAATTTGTAAACTGTGTAATCCTAATGTTTTAAAGGCATGTTTCGATAGAGCGTCTATGGCCTTAGACATTATTCCTTTCCCTTTAAAATTGTAGTCCATACAATAGGCAAATTCTCCTTGTTTTTTCTTCCAATCGAGCTCTTTAATGTAAATGATGCCTGCTAGTTTACGAGTTTCGGAATGTTTTAAAGTGAATAAGAATTCTTGCTTATTTTTAAAGTCTTTAGTCTTTTGCTCTACAAATAGCTGAGATAATGTTGGGTTTAAGTTTTTTTCTAAAGTTTTAGGAAAATACCGTTTAAAACGGTCGGTATTTGCAATCATAAAATCGCACATTTTCCAAGCATCGTGCTCGTGTATTGGGTTGATTTCAAAACCGTTAAACTGAGCTATCATCATTAATTACATTGTTTGCGAGTAGGTTGTCTTCTTTTAAAAGTTCTACTGTTTTTATAGAAGCTGCTGTAACACTCATTGGTAATACTAAAATTACACCAATTACAGGAATTAATAAAAATAGCATAAAGACAATACCATTTCCTATGGCAACGCCTCTTTGCTTTCTTACAAAAGCAAGACTTTCTTTATATTTAAAATGACGCTCTAAAGTGTAATCCATATTACCAAAGCCTGCATAATAGGCTTGCGTTAAAAAGAGGAGAACAGTTGAAATAATATTTACTCCTGGAATAATTTTAAGTACTAAAAGAGGAATAGTGATTAGAAGCTCTTTCCCTAAGTTTCTAACATTAATTCTAATTCCTCTCCACAGTTGTTGTTTAAATGAAGTGTTTCTGTGATTATGCCTCTCAATACCTGTTAAATGCGCTTCGATTTTCTCGGAAACAGGACTCATAAAAGGTGCAGAAAGCGCCATAATAATGTGTTTGTAGAGAATTAACCCAATAGCGAGTACTGCAATAGCTCCAATAACTGTAGAAACAGATGCAAAGGTGTCTTTCCCAAACTCCCAAGGCCAAATACGTGCTATAAAACTCCCAATATTATCGGATAATCCATAAGCAGCTAATCCAATAATACTTGCTGTTACAATGCTAATTATTACAGGTACAAAAAAATATTTCCAGAGCTTTAATTTAGAGATTAAAGCAAAAGTACCTGTGTATGCTTTTATGCCTTTTAAAATGTTTTTTATCATCTATTAGTTCTCACAAAAGTGATTTTTTTAAATTAAGGGTCTAGTTTAAATACCTACAAGGTTTTTAAACCTCGCAGAATAAAAATTAACAGGTACTTCCCTTTGCGAAATTATAGTGCTTAGAAAAGCCGAAAACCTCATTTTTAATTAATAATCAAATTATAGTATAAAACTGTAAAATAATAATTAATTCTCAATTTGCGTTAACGATGGAGCAATTGTTGGAGCTCATCTCTGATAGCGACTTGCGAGAGCGTGACCCTTGTGGTAACGCCAAAATTTTATTACGCTTTATACTCTTTTACAGCATCTATAAATGCTTTGGCATTTTCTAACGGAATGTTTGGTAAAATACCATGACCTAAATTAACGATGTATTTGTCTTTACCAAACTCATTAATCATTTGGTGAACCATTTTTTTAATTTCTGAAGGTGGTGAAAAGAGACGTGTTGGATCGAAGTTACCTTGTAAGGTGATATTTCCTCCTGTTAAGTAACGTGCGTTTCTTGCAGAGCAGGTCCAATCTACACCTAAAGCTGCAGCTCCAGATTTTGCCATTGTATCTAGTGCAAACCAGCAACCTTTACCAAAGGCTATAACTGGCGCTTCGTCTTTTAAAGCATTAATTATTTGCTGAATATATTGCCATGAAAACTCTTGATAATCTACAGGAGATAGCATTCCTCCCCAAGAATCGAACACTTGTACAGCATCGACTCCTGCTTTTACTTTTTCTTTTAAATAAGCAATAGTGGTGTCTGTTATTTTTTGTAATAGTTGATGTGCTGCAATTGGGTTTGTAAAACAAAACTCTTTGGCTTTATCAAAGTTTTTTGAGCCTTGACCTTGTACGCAATAACATAAAATTGTCCAAGGCGAACCAGCGAAACCAATAAGTGGAATCTCATTGTTTAGTTTTTCTTTAGTCATTTTAATGGCATCGTAAACGTAGCTTAAGGCTTCTTTTACGTCTGGTACAATTACATTATCTACATCTTTTTGTGTGCGTACTGGATGAGGTAAATAAGGACCAAAATTTGGTTTCATTTGTACCTCTATATTCATTGCTTGCGGAATGACTAAAATATCGCAAAATAAAATAGCAGCATCCATTCCGTATCTTCGAATAGGTTGTACTGTAATTTCACTTGCTAATTCTGGTGTTTGGCAACGTGTAAAGAAATCATACTTTGCTTTTATTTCCATAAATTCTGGAAGATAACGTCCTGCTTGACGCATCATCCAAACTGGTGGACGCTCTACTGTTTCTCCTTTTAATGCTCTTAAAAATAAATCGTTGCGAATACCTGCGAAGGCAGGTATCTCTTTTTTTGTTTCACTCATGTTGTTAATCATTACTGATTTTTAATCAGTTTTAATACTTATTTAATTTATAAGATTCCTGCCTACGCAGGAATATAATACGCATTCACCAACTCAATAACACTCTCTACTGTTGGTACTTTTGCAACTCTTACGTCTTTAAAATGTTTGCTTGCTTCTTTTGCTGTGGTTTCGCCAATACAAAAGGCAATCATGGTATCGTTTACAATGTTTTCCTTTTTAAAACTTTGTACAGTAGATGGACTATAAAACATTACTGCCTCTACAGTATCGTCTATTTTATAACTATCAAACTTTGTTTGGTAAGCTTCTACTTCGTTAACTTTTATGTTATTTTCTTCAAGTATGGTTGGTAAGGCATCTAAACGTAAATCACTACAAAAATAGGTAACTTCTGTACCTTCAATAAATTCAACTAAATAATTGGCTAATTTTTCTGCGTTTTTTTCGCTGTGTTTTACTTTGCCTATTCTGTTTTCTATCATCTTTTTTGTACGACGACCAACACAGTAAATATTTTTAAATTGAAGCTCTGCTGCAGAGTAGTTTGTAACTAAGGATTCTACTGCATTTTTACTAGTAATAATTACGTTTTCGATTTCGTTTTTAAGTACACTAGGATGGATTCTATTAGTGCTAATTTTTATAAAATCGCTACTGTCCGACACTACTTTTTGGTGAAAAAGTTGCTTTTGATCTTCGGTTAGCGTTTTTGTAGAATATACATTTGTGTTTTGAGTGCCTAATTTAATTTTATCCATTAAGCGCTTTCCGCCTTTTTCGATAACGTAATTAGCCGAAAAATTAGCAATGTCATGGTGTTCACCAAGTTTTTCAACACGTTTAACTTCAATTTTTTTACTTCCATCTGGACTCAGTAAAACGCCTTCAAAAGTAATTTCTTCGTCTTTTATAAATGCTAACGCTCCAATTGGAGCACTACAACCACCTTCTAATTTATTTAAAAATTTACGTTCAATGGTTGTACAAATTTCAGTTTCTTCGTGGTTAATTTCGGCTAAAATTGCACGTGTTTCTTCATCTTCTTCTAAAGCGGTAATCATTATTGCGCCTTGTCCTGGAGCAGGAATCATCCAATTTAGGTTTATTGCATCTTCTGGTCTAACATTTATTCTACCTAATCCTGCAGCAGCAAAAATAGCAGCATTCCAATGTGCGTTATCCTCTAGTTTTTGTAAACGCGAAATGACATTACCTCGTATGTCTTCTACAGTATGTGTTGGATACCTGTTTAGCCATTGTGCTCTTCTGCGTAAACTTCCTGTAGCAATTACAGCATCTTTGCTTCCTAAAAATTCTTCATTTTTTTTAAAAACTAAAGTGTCTCTAACGTTGCCACGCTTTAAAACTGCAGCTTGTATAATGCCTTTAGGCAACTCTGTTGGAACATCTTTTAAGCTATGTACTGCAATGTCAATATCGTTATTTAGCATTGCAATATCTAGTGTTTTGGTAAAAACACCTGTAATGCCAAGCTCGTAAATGGGTTTGTTTAATTGTAAATCTCCTATAGATTTTATAGGAACTAAAGCCGTTTTATGACCTAAATGTTCTAATTGATTTTGTACTGCTTTGGCTTGGTATAATGCCAACTCGCTATCTCGAGTTCCAATTCTAATTATTTTAGACATGTTTTGTGGTCTCTTCTAAGTGAAACACTTTTTTTATAAACTCTAAACTTTCGTCTGTAGAGCTGTTATCATCTTTTAAGTGATGTGCAAAGTGATTAGTTATTTTCTGAATAATATTATTACTTATAAGCTCTGCTTGTTCCTCGTTAAAATCGGTTATTTTTTTGCGTTGCGTATCAAGCTCTGCTATTTTAAAATCGTGAAGTTTGTTTTTAAGCGCTTTAATTGTAGGTGCAAATTTTCTGGTTTCTAACCAAGAGTTAAATTCTGCTTTAACCTCTTCTATTATAGTTTCTGCAACAGGAATATGATGTTTTCTACGCTCTAAAGTATCGTCGGTAATTTGCGCTAAATCGTCTAAATGTATAAGTTTTATGTTAGGTAATTCTCTAACATTATTGTTTACATTTTTAGGAATCGATAAATCTAAAATCAATAATTCTTTTTTAGATTGAATAATATGCTTGTCTATTGTTGGATTTTGTGCTCCAGTAGCAACTATTAAAACGTCTGAATCTGTAATTTCTTCTTGTAAATTGTTATAATCTTTAACGACAAGGTTAAATTTGCCAGCAATAGCTTCGGCTTTAGTTTTTGTTCTATTAATTAGTGTTATTTGCTCATTTTTAGTGTGTTTTACCAAATTTTCACACGTGTTTCTACCAATTTTACCTGTTCCGAAAAGCAATATGTTTTTTTCTGAAATGTTCTGAACATGTTTCATAATATACTGCACAGAGGCAAAAGACACAGAGGTTGCGCCTGAAGAAATTTCAGTTTCATTTTTAATACGCTTACTTGCTTGTATTACATGATTTACTAAACGCTCTATAAAATGATTTAGTAATCCTGCTTTTTTTGAACGTCGAGCACTAGTTTTTAACTGACTAATAATCTCAAAATCACCTAAAATTTGGCTATCTAAACCAGAACCAACACGAAAAAGATGCGAAATAGCGTCTTTGTTTTTATAAACATAAGCCACTTTTTGAAACTCCTCAACAGTGCCTTTTGTATTGTCGCAAAGCAGTTTTATAAGTTGAAAAGGGTGTTGTGCAAATCCAAAAATTTCGGTTCTATTACACGTTGAGGTTACTATTAAACTTTCTATATTCTCTTCTTTTGCTTGAGTAAGCAAGGCTTGTTTGGCGTTTTCGTCTAAACTAAAATGACCACGAATTTCGGCATCGGCTTTTTTATAACTTAAGCCTATGGCATAAAAATATGTACCTCTCGAAATATTATATTGTTCCATTTGTTCTATTGGGACTTAACGACAGCAAATTTATAGCGAACTACTGTTAAAAAGTAACGCTAAAAGAACTTTTAGTATCGCTTGTGGTTTTTTAACGTTCTTTTTATTATTTAGATGATAAATGTCATATTTTTGCAGTAATAACAAGAGTTTTGAAAACATTAGTTTAGAATGAATCTAAATAAAGAATTAAATACGATTAAAAAAATAGATGCTAAAAGTATCGCTAAAGGGTTTTTTGATGAAACTTTAATTGACGATGATTTTTTTGTGCTCACTTTTAAAAATGAAACTGATACAATACAAATCATTGAGCGTGATATAGATAGCAGTTTTATACAGTTTCATTTTTGTATAAAAGGATTGAGTAAATTTAATTTTAATAATGGAAATTATGTATTAAATACTGCTGAAGATACCTCGTTATTATTATACAATCCGCAACGTAATTTACCTATTCATTTACAAGTCAATCCAAATACTTGGTTGGTGACTGTTATTATTTCAATTAAAAAATTTCATGGTTTATTTTCGCAAGAAGCAGGCTACATCACGTTTTTAAGTGAAGATAATAAAGATAAAAAGTACTATAAAGATGGAAAAATTACACCATCAATGTCTATAGTGCTTAACCAACTCTTACATTATAATTTAAACACAAGTATTAAACCACTCTATTTTAAAGGAAAAGGTTACGAGCTTTTAAGCCTGTATTTTAACAGAAGTGAAGATGCAGATATTGAGCAATGTCCTTTTTTAGTAGATGAAACCAACGTTATAAAAATACGAAAAGCCAAAGATATTATTATAGCTCGAATGGCAGAACCTCCAAGTTTACAAGAACTGGCAGATGAGATTGGCTTATCCTTAAAAAAATTAAAGGAAGGGTTTAAACAAATCTATGGCGACTCGGTGTTTAGCTTTTTACTAGATTATAAACTAGAAGTATCGCGTAAGTTATTAGAATCTGGAGCACATAATGTTAATGAAGTAGGTTTAAAAGTAGGTTACAGTACCTCTAGCCATTTTATAACAGCTTTTAAAAAGAAATATGGCACAACGCCAAAAAAATATTTACAATCAATTAGTTAAAAAACAGGGATTACAATTTATGAAAAAAGGAGTTTTATTAGTAAATCTTGGGTCTCCAGATAGTCCAGAGCCAAAAGATGTAAAAAAGTATTTAGGTGAGTTCTTAATGGATGAGCGCGTAATTGATGTTCCGCTTTGGGCAAGAACATTAATTGTAAAAGGAATTGTTTTAAACACAAGACCAAAAGCCTCTGCCAAAGCCTATAAAAAAATATGGTGGGAAGAGGGTTCGCCATTAATTGTTTTGTCAGAGCAATTACAAGACAAAGTGCAAGAACAGGTTAGTTATCCTGTGGCTCTCGCTATGCGTTATGGAAGTATGACTATTAAAAAAGGATTACAAGAATTAGTAGATAAAGGTGTGGAAGAGGTGTTTTTAATCCCTTTATATCCTCAATTTGCAATGGCAACAACCGAAACTATTTTGGTTTTAGCAGAAGAGATTAGACAAGAATTTTTCCCAAATTTAACTATAGAATCGTTACCTGCTTTTTATAATAATCCAGATTATATCTCTGTACTTTCACAGTCTATTAAAAAGGATTTAGAGTCTAAAGATTACGAGCATTTATTGTTTTCTTATCATGGAGTACCAGAACGTCACATTAGAAAAAGCGACATCACTAATTCGCATTGTAAGCCAAGTGATATAGAAAATTGTGTGTGTTGCAAAACACCAAGTAAAGCTCACGAATTTTGCTACAAACATCAATGTAAAGAAGTCACACGTTTGGTCGCTGAAAATTTAAAACTAGAAGAAGGCACGTATTCCACATCTTTCCAATCCAGATTAGGTTTCGACCCTTGGTTACAACCTTATACAGATCGTACAATTGAGCGTTTAGGAACACAAGGAGTTAAAAAGTTAGCAATTGTAACTCCTGCTTTTGTAAGCGATTGTTTAGAAACTTTAGAAGAAATTGCAATGGAAGGCGAAGAAATTTTTCATGAAGCTGGCGGAAAAGAATTTACAACCATTCCATGTTTAAATACAGATGAGAATTGGGTGGCTCTATTAGCACAATGGATTAACGAATGGAGCAAAGCACCAGTTTCTGTGTAAATGAAAAACAACCAATCCACTCATTTAGGTACACAACCCATAGGAAAACTATTAATTAAACAAGCTGTTCCTGCTTCAATTGGCATATTAGTGATGTCTCTAAATATTTTAGTAGATACTATATTTGTTGGTCGTTGGATAGGATCTACAGCAATTGCAGCTATTAATGTCGTGTTGCCTGTTTCCTTTTTTATTGCAGCTTTAGGAATGAGTATTGGTGTTGGAGGTTCTTCAATTATATCTAGAGCTTTAGGCGCAAATAATAAACTAAAAGCATTAAAAGTTTTTGGAAATCAACTTACGTTAACTTTATTGCTAACTATTAGTTTTGTAATCGTTGGATTAGCGTTTGTAGATTCTATTGTACCTGCTTTTGGTGGTAAAGGCGCCATTTATGAACCTGCTAAAATATACTATACTATTGTACTTTATGGTGTACCCTTTTTAGCACTTTGCATGATGGGAAATACTGTAATTAGAGCAGAAGGTAAACCAAAATTTGCAATGTATGCCATGTTAATCCCATCGGTTGGGAATTTAATATTAGACTATATTTTTATTAATCTGTTAGATTTTGGTATGGAAGGAGCTGCTTGGGCAACTACAGTATCTTATCTGCTATGTTTTGGGTTTATATTCTGGTTTTTTCTTTCTAAAAATTCCGAATTAAAAATTGATTTCAATCACTTTGGTCTCAATACTTCAATAGTTTCAGAAATTGGTTCTTTAGGATTTGTAACCTTAGCAAGACAAGCAGTAGTAAGTATTACCTATTTATTAATGAATAATATTTTATACGATTTAGGAGGCGAATCTTCAGTAACAGCTTATGCAATTGTTGGACGAATGCTTATGTTTGCCTTGTTTCCGGTTTATGGCATAACACAAGGGTTTCTACCTATTGCTGGTTTTAATTATGGCGCTCATAAATATGATCGTGTTAAAGAAACTATTTCAATTGCCATAAAGTATGCTGTAGGATTGGGTGTTGTTGTATTTATAGTATTAATGGTGTTTCCGGAGGCTATAACCAGATTATTTACTACAGATGCAGAAGTAATTAAAGAAACACCAAGTGCTATGCGATGGGTTTTTGCTGTCACTCCAATTGTTGCTATCCAACTTATTGGAGCTGCTTATTTTCAGGCCATCGGTAAAGCCACTCCAGCATTATTATTAACCTTAACCAGACAAGGATTTATATTTATTCCGTTAATATTTATCCTTCCACAGTTTTTTGGAGAATTAGGTGTGTGGATGTCTTTTCCTATTGCAGATGTTTTAGCAACAATTATAACCGCTTATTTTTTAAATAGAGAGGTAAAAACTAATTTAGTGCCAGAAAAAGAAACGACATAATGGAATATTATAACTACATAAAAGCGCTACATTTAATATTTGTAATCACTTGGTTTGCTGGTCTTTTTTACATTCCAAGATTATTTGTGTATCAAATCGAAGCACATCACAAACCATCGCCAGAAAAGGAAATTTTAGGTAAACAATTACAATTAATGGCAAAACGTTTATGGACTATCATCACTTGGCCTTCGGCAATATTAGCAACCATTTTTGCAATCTGGTTACTTGTTTTAATGCCTAGTTGGTTAGAGCAATCATGGATGCACGTAAAATTAGGGTTTGTAGTTTTGCTCATAATTTACCAGTTAAAAACGCATCAATTTTATAAACAATTACAAAGAGGAGTAGTCAATAAAACTTCTAATTTTATGCGATTATGGAATGAAGGCGCAACATTTATACTTTTTGCAGTTGTATTTTTAGTGATATTAAAAAGTGCAATTAATTGGGTGTTTGGCGTTATTGGCATTTTTGTTTTAGGTATTTTACTAATGCTTGGTTTTAAAATCTACAAAAACATTAGAAGCAAGAATCCAGAAGCCTAAATTTTGGTTTGATTATTGCTATATTTATGCGAGATACAGATTTATGAAATTCAAAAAATTCTCTTTAAGAATACGCATATTTATAGCTATGATTTTATTAATCATATTAGCTTCAATTTTAATTGCAAGCGTTGCTATTTATCAATATACCGAAGAAACTCAAGACTATCACAAACAGCGTTTAGAGCGAAAAGAAACCGCAATAAAACGCGATATAAATTATGTGATAAAAGAAACCACTTTTGAGGTAAAACCTGAAAAAATCCCATTTATTTTTAAAGATGAAATCTATCGATTGGCAGATGTGCACCAACTACAATTGAGTTTTTACGATATTGATGGAACACTATTAAAATCCTCAAAAGCTGCATTCCCATTAGACTCTGTAGGAAACTGTATAGAGGCAGAAATATTAAATAAATTAGCGAATACTGCAGCACATAGACATGTAATAAAAAGAAAAGAAAATGGAGAAACATTTAGGTCTTCATATTCTTATATAACAGATCAAAAGTCTAAGCCCCTAGCAATTTTAAATTTACCTTACCTTGAAAACGACGATTTTTTAGCTAAAGAGCTAAGAGAGTTTTTGTATCGTTTGGCATACACCTACATTTTAATGCTTTTAATAGCCATAGCTTTAGCATATTTTTTGTCTAAATACATTACAAGAACTCTTAAAACTATAAGTGAAAAAATAAATGCTACACGACTAGAAAAACGAAACGAACGTATAGATATTGATGATACAAGCGAGGAAATTGCAACACTTGTTAACTCGTATAATAGTATGATTGATGAGTTAGAGGAAAGTGCCGTTAAGCTTGCTAAAAGTGAGCGCGAGCAAGCATGGAGAGAAATGGCAAAGCAAGTTGCACATGAGATTAAAAACCCGTTAACTCCAATGCGATTGACAGTTCAAAGTTTTGAGCGTAAATTTAATCCGGAAGACCCTAATATTCATCAAAAAGTAGAAGAATATAGTAAAACATTAATTCAGCAAATAGATACTATGAGTTCTATTGCATCGGCATTTTCTAATTTTGCTAAAATGCCTGCTCAAAAAAATGAAACCCTTAATGTGGTTGAGGTTGTAAACCTTTCGTTAGATATTTTTAATGAAGATTATATAGAGTTTTCTTCAAATAAAGAAGAAATTATTGCCACTTTTGATCGTACTCAGCTTATACGCGTAATTACAAACCTTATTAAAAATGGCATACAAGCAATACCTGAAGGACAAACACCTAAAATTAGTGTTTCAGTTTTAGAAAAAGAAGACACCATTGAAATTACCGTTTCAGATAATGGGATTGGTATTACTGAAGATAATAAGTTAAAAATCTTTGAACCTAAATTTACAACTAAAAATAGTGGAATGGGATTAGGTTTAGGAATGGTGAAAAATATTATGGAAACTTATAAAGGAACAATTACCTTTGTATCGCAACTAGGAATAGGAACAACTTTTACTGTTACTTTTCCAAAATAAATAGAGAATATTACTAAGTTCTCTCAATGACTAATAAATTACAATTAAAAACCAAAATTTATGTCTTACAACTCAATTCTTTCAGCTTTCGAAAACGGAATAACTACAATTACTATAAACAGACCTAACAAATTAAACGCGCTTAATAGTGAAACTATACAGGAGTTACACTCTGCTTTTGATGTGGCAAATAATGATAGTGCCACCAAAGTAATTATTATTACTGGTAGTGGAGAAAAAGCATTTGTTGCAGGAGCAGATATTAGTGAGTTTGCAAATTTTAATGTTGAAAATGGAGGAAAATTAGCAGCAAAAGGACAAGAATTATTATTCGATTTTGTGGAAAATTTAGAAACACCAGTTATAGCTGCAGTTAATGGATTTGCACTTGGAGGAGGATTAGAATTGGCTATGGCTTGCCATTTTAGAGTAGCAAGTGATAATGCAAAAATGGGTTTACCAGAAGTGAGTTTGGGTGTTATACCTGGTTATGGAGGCACACAACGTTTACCTCAATTGGTTGGTAAAGGTCGTGCTATGGAACTAGTTATGACTGCAGGAATGATTGATGCTGCAACTGCACACAATTATGGGTTGGTAAACCATGTGACAACTCCAGAAGAATTAATGCCATTAGCTACAAAAATAGCAAGTAAAATTATGCGAAACTCCTCTGTAGCCATAAGTAAGGCCATTAAATCTATAAACGCTAATTATAAAGTTGGTGTTGATGGTTTTAAAGTTGAAATAGAACAGTTTGGAAACTGCTTTGGAACCGAAGATTTTAAAGAAGGAACCACTGCATTTTTAGAAAAACGAAAAGCAGATTTTCCTGGAAAATAATTAGAGAAAAATCTTATATTAATATTGCTCATTTTATTTAAAAGTATATTTTTGATGAAATTTTAAATTAAAAAATAACATGAAAGTAAAATTAATTACATTATCATTACTAATGGTAGCAGTATTTACAAGTTGTGATGATAGCACATCTGAGGAGTTTAATAATAATAATCCTAATGCAGTTGAAAAGCTAATTACAAGTATTGCAATGGTTTCTGCTCAAGATATGACAGAAAACACTACGATTACAATAAACTACAACGAAAACAATAGAGTGACAAGTGCAACAGATGGTCAGGAAACAAGTTTATTTGTATATGACAATGGAGATTTAACAAATATTACTGGACAAGGTGATACTTTTAATATAGAAGAATTATACGAGTCTCCTTATGATGCTTTTGAAACTGGTGAGGTAGAAGAATATGATGCTAATGGAAATCCAAAAACGATTCGTTTTTTTGAGGAAGAGTATGATTTTAATACCAACACTTATACTACATTGGAATATACTGCAGAGGTAAGTTATGACAGTCAACCTAATCCCTATTTTTATACATTAGAAGCAGCAGGACTTATTGATGTTATGGATGATGTTGATTTAAACTTTAGCATGAATCCTTCTGCTCCAGAAATTGTACAAGCCAGAGCTTTATTTCCTTCAAAAAACATCAAAGAAATAATTTATAAGGATTCTGAAGGTAATATAGAATATGAAATAAAAGCGGACTATAATTATAACTCTGCTAATTATCCAACATCAGCTACAATTACAGGAGAGTCTGTACAAGATGAGGAAATTAATGTCTATTCTCTAACTTATTCTTACATGGAATAACTAGTAAAATAAGAGCATAAAAAAAACTCCAACAATTCGTTGGAGTTTTTTTTATGCTCTTATTTTTTCTTAGTCTGTAATAATAGTTAACTCATCTACAATATGCTTTGCATTAGAGTATTTATCTATTAGCCAAAGCACGTATCTAATATCTACATTTATAGTACGTTGTAGTTCTGTATCAAAAATAACATCTCCTGCCATAGCTTCAATATTACCATCAAAAGCCAAACCAATTAATTCACCTTTTCCGTTTATTACAGGCGATCCAGAGTTTCCTCCAGTAATATCATTATCGGTTAAAAAGTTTACTGGTAACTCGCCTTTGTCGTTTGCGTAACGACCAAAATCTTTCTTTGGATTAACATCTAGCATGTTTTGAGATAAATCAAACTCATGATCACCAGGTTTGTATTTATTCATCATACCTTTAAAAGTCGTATAGTTGTTAATACTAGCGTCGTTTCTACTGTCTGCAGGCAAAGCTCTAACTTTACCATAAGATAAACGAAGTGTAGAATTTGCATCTGGATATTCAATTTTGCTTAACCCAGACTCACGTAAACCAGCAACTAACAGTCTGTAAGCTGCTTGGAAATCATTTTCTGGTTTCACTAAATGTTCTGGGCTTTCTCTATATTTATCTAATAATTGGTTAGATAATTTATATAAAGGATCACTCTCTAAGATAGCTGCATCAGGATACTGTAAAAATGCTAATGCACCTTCTTTAGTAGAAAATAAACTCAAATCAAAAATAGCATTTACATAATTTGAAAAGTCGTTGTTGTTTTTTGCCCCAATCTCTCTTACAAGTTCTGGTAAAGCATAATTAGATTTTTTAGCATATAAACCAAGTTGAGCCGCAAAAACATCTTTTTCTAGTGGCAAATAATAATCTTTATATTGGCCTTCTATAAGTGCTTGTATTCTAGGAAGCATTTCTTTACGTTTTGCTTCGTTTTCGCTTGCATATTGTTTGAGTGCAGATCCAATTCTATAAGGTAAAACCGAAAACTTACTAGAACGCAACATCCCAATTAAATAATTATCGTGCTTTGCTTTTTCATTAGTTAGATTATAATAGTTATTAATGTTTTCAATAACATTTCCGTAGGTTGCTCTGTTTTCTTTTTTATTAGCCCACTTTTTAAATTCGGCTTCTGTTTTGCTCTTTTTTTCTACAGTTTTATGTTTGGTTAAAGCCTCTATCATTCCGCCTCTATTTTTCCAGTAGTTAGCAATACCAGCATATTTTGAAGCATACATTAGGTTTACCTCTTCGCTTTCGTCCATGTATTTTTTAAGTACATCCATACTTAATTTAGACCCTTCAACCCAAGCAGGATATGCGTATTTTACATTTTGCTCAACACCTTGTGCTGGCATCCAACGGTTTGTTCTTCCAGGATACCCTAAAATCATGGCAAAATCATTTTCTTTTACACCATTTATATTAACAGGCAAATGGTATTTTGCTTTTAATGGAACGTTATTAGTAGAATAATCTGCTGGATTTCCATTAGCATCTGCATAGACTCTAAATAAAGCGAAATCTCCTGTGTGCCTTGGCCATTCCCAGTTGTCTGTGTCTCCACCATATTTCCCAACATTTTCTGAAGGAGTACCTACTAAACGAACATCTTTATAATCTTCATAAACAAAGTAGTAAAACTCATTTCCTTGGAAGAAAGAACGCACAGAAACGGTATATTTTCCTCCTTCATTATTTTCTTGTTCAATTTTTGCTATTTCTTTATTAATAGCTGCTTCGCGTTCCTTCTCAGTCATAGAATCATTGACTTGAGATAAAATACGCTTAGATACATCATCCATTCTAACAAAAAAGCGAACGTATAGGCTTTCTGGTTTTAATTCTTCAGCTATAGAACCTGCCCAATATCCGTTTTTTAAGTGGTTTTTTTCAGCAGTAGATAATTCTGCAATGGCATCGTAACCACAATGATGATTTGTTAAAACCAACCCACTATCTGAAACAATACTTGCAGTACAACCTCCATTAAATTGTACAATAGCGTCTTTTAAACTTTGGTTGTTTACACTGTAGATTTCTTCTGCTGTTAATTGTAATCCCATTTTTTGCATATCACGATCTATTAATCGTTTTATATGCATTAAAAACCACATTCCTTCATTTGCCATCATTACAGATGGTGTTAAAAGCATAAAGGCAATTAGAGTAAGCGATAATTTTTTCATGTTTTTAAATTTATTTTTTAAACCCTAAAAATACTTATTTTTTTAAGGCTCTCAGCCACTAAATTTGTTAAATTCATGTTACTTTTTTCCTTCCCATTCTGCATAAAACTGCTCTAAAAAGCCAAGCATGTATTGGTGACGTTGCTCTGCAATTTTAAGACCAGTTTTTGTATTCATGGTGTCTTTTAAAAGCAAAAGTTTTTCGTAAAAATGATTAATAGTTGGAGCAGTGGAGGCTTTATATTCTGCTTTGGTCATCTTTAAATTAGGTGTAATCTCTGGATTATAAAGTGCTCTATTTTTAAAACCACCATAGTTAAACGCTCTAGCAATACCAATGGCACCAATAGCTTCTAGTCTGTCTGCATCTTGTACAACCTCTAACTCAATAGATCTAAAAGGCGAATTGTTATTTATGTTAGCGCTGTAGGAGGTGTTTTCTATAATTTTAATAACATGGTCTATAGTGTTAGAATTTACCTTGTGTTGAGTTAAAAATTCAGTTGCCATTTTTGGACCAATACTACTATCTCCATTATAAAACTTACTGTCTGCAATATCATGCAATAGAGCTCCAAGCGCAACAACAAGGCTATCTACGTCTTCATTTTTAGAAATAAGCTTAGCAGTGTTATATACTCTTAATGTGTGAAACCAATCGTGTCCACCTTCAGCATTTTTTAAAGTGTTTTTTACAAATACTATTGTAGCTTCTATTAGCTCACTATTGCTTAACGATGATGTCATTTTTTATAGTAGTTTCTATATGTTCAATCAATGTTTTTGTGTCAAAATCCTTCACAAATAATGGTTTATGAATAGTAAATTTTAAACGATTCCCAATTCCCATCGGAAATTTGCCATAAATTAATGTTTTCCAAGAATTATTTATAGTTACAGGTAATACATAAGCGTTTGGAGCATGTTCAAATAATGTAGTTAATCCTCTGGTTTGAAAAGGTTTTGGCACTCCATTTCTACTTCTTGTCCCTTCAGGAAAAATAACTACACCTCTATTATGGGTTTCAATATAATTAGCCATCTCTTTTATTTTAGCAACCGCTTGTTTGGGATCTTTTCTGTCTATTAAAACAGAACCTCCATGGCGCAAATTAAAAGACACACTTGGAATCCCTTTACCTAACTCTTTTTTACTAATAAATTTTAAATGAAACCTACGCATAAACCATATAATTGGAGGAATATCATTCATGCTTTGGTGATTAGCAACAACAATTACTGGAGCATTTTTAGGTAAATTTTTAGGGATTTTAAAATCGAAAGTGATGCCTAAAATATGCAAACAACGCGTAAGGCCACCATTTAAATAGTCCACACTTTTTTTATGAGCCTGATAGCCAAAAACTCTTAGACAAAACCATTGTATAGGATGGAAAATAACTAAACATAAACCAAAAAACAGATAGTAAATAATAGTTAGAGGATACGCAATTAGCTTTCTCATTATTTGCAAATAATTAAATAGTCAAAATTAAAAAAACCACGACATAATCGTGGCTTTTATGTGCTTTTTGTTAGCAATATACTTTAAAAGTAAAATAGGTTTTACTTTTAAAAACATGTTTTAGCAATGTTCATTGTAAGCATCAACAAGGTTTTCTGCAATTAACTCTGCAGGACGACCTTCAATATGATGACGCTCTAACATGTGTACTAATTCTCCGTTTTTAAACAAAGCCATACTTGGCGAGCTTGGAGGAAAAGGGACCATGTGTGCTCTTGCTTGGTCAGTAGCTTCTTTATCTACACCTGCAAAAACCGTTACAATATTTGTTGGTTTTTTTGCATTTTGTAAACTCATTCTAGCTCCTGGTCTTGCATTAGCTGCTGCACAACCACAAACCGAATTTACAACCACTAAAGTTGTGCCTTCTTTTGCAATGGCTTCGTTTACTGCTTCTGCTGTATGTAATTCTTCAAAACCTACGTTAGTTAAGTCTTCACGCATTGGTTTTACTAATTCTGCTGGATACATATTCTTTTAATTTTATGTTATAAATCTATCTTGTGCAAAGATAATCAAAAACCATGCAATTTATATTATGGCGTTACCTTATGTCACTATGGTGCCATAAGGTCAGGCTATACACTATATCTTTTTTGCGTGTAAGCGCGCACAAAAAAGGATGCCGTTTCAATTACTAAGCAATCGCGATTTCTTTAAAATAGTGTGTATGAGTACTCCTTAACGCACTTACCAACTAACAGCAGTAACAAAATGCAATTTTAATCTACTAACAAAATAGTATATTTACAATTCTATAAAAAGAATACAATACATGAGTGGATTAAAATGGATAGGTGCAACTTTAGGTTGGTCGTTTGGAGGACCAATAGGAGCAATAATTGGTTTAGCATTAGGAAGTTTGGGAGATGCTTTTGCCTCTGGAAAAGGTGGCTTTACAATTGGTCAAGGTGATTATTCACGCAGAACACAACGCCCTCGATATGGACAGCGAGAACCTTACAGAACACAACCAAACTATAGAACCCAACAACAGCGTAGAGCACAAACCACCTCTGGAGATTTTGAGGTTAGTTTATTAATTTTAGCTTCTGTTGTAATTAAGGCAGATGGTAAACAGGACCAACGCGAGTTAGATTTTGTGCGCCAGCAGTTTGTAAGTATGTATGGAAAAGACAGAGCTAATAAGGCTTTTAAACTCTTTAAAAACATAAGTAAACAAACAGTACCTTTACGCCAAGTGTGTAGGCAGATTCAGCAAATGATGGATCATGCTTCTCGATTACAACTTATGCATTTTTTGTTTGGAATAGCCAAAGCAGATGGTATGGTTACCGAGGACGAAGAGCGTCAAATTTACACCATCGCAGGTTATTTAGGTATTAGTTCTAGAGACTACAATAGTATAAAAGCAATGTTTTATAATAGCAGAGATAATGCTTATAAAATTTTAGAAATAGATAAAAGTGCCACTAACGATGAAATTAAAAAAGCCTACAGAAAAATGGCTAAAAAATACCATCCAGATAAAGTAGAGCATTTAGGAGATGAGCACAAAAAAGGCGCAGAAGATAAATTTAAGCAAGTGCAAAAAGCGTACGAGCAGTTGCAGAAGGAGAGAGGGTTTTAAAGATGATAATACCCAATTCAATAACGCATTCTAAATCGTCTTTAATGTATGCTTTAGCGTATTGCTTTGAAAGAGCTTCTTATTATGGCATGCGTGCAATAATCGTTTTACTAATGGTTGATAGTGTTTTTAATTTTTCGCGAGAAAAAGCACTAACAATATACGGTTGGTTTGCAATGGGAGTTATTTTTAGTAAATTATTAGGAGCTGTTTTAGGAGATTTACTGATAAAAAATAAAAATGCAGCAATACTAGGAGGTATAATGCAAGCAACAGGATGTTTTATATTATGTATCCAAACACCTTGGTGTTTATATTTAGGAATTGGCTTAATTACTTTAAGCACAGGTTTGTTTTCATCAAATACATTAGCATTATTTGGTAATCAGTACCTTAAAAAACCTAAATTATTAGATGCAGGATTTACTTCACTATTTGTAGCCATTAATATTGGCTCTTTTTTTGGAATAGTAGTTTCTGGCTATTTAGGGAACATTAATTTTAATTATGGATTTATTGCAGCTGGAATTTTTGTTTTAATTGGAACACTATTTGTGTTTTTGGCGAATGAAAATCAAGAAGATTTAATTTATAACATTAAGAGCGTCAATCTTGGTAAAAATGTGATTTATATTTTAGCAGCATTAGTTATTTCAGGAGTTTTTTGGGTTATTTACCAAAATTCTTATTATAACATATTTAGTATTCAAGAGAAAATTTTTAATAATGTTGATTCATTTATTCCTGAAAGTGTTCTTAAATCAGGTTTGAATTCTTATATAGGAATGATTGTTTTAATAATTTTAGCCATACTTTGGACACGCATTTATACAAATTCCTTCTTCAAACTTTTTATTGGCTTAGCGAGTTCAGCACTCTCATTTGTCGTGTTATTATTTATTCCTGAGAATCCTGAGACAACAAGCATAGCACTCTTTTTATGTTCTATGTTTTTTCTTTCTTTAGGAGAAATGCTTATCTCTCCAATGCTTTTTTCAATAACTACTAGATTTAGCAATCCTAAATATTTAGCTATAATGTTAAGTTTTGTAACAATACCCTCATTACTTTTTAATAGAATTGCAGATAGTATTAGAGAGTATTCTGAAGATTTTGATAATGAAATATTTTTTAGTTTAAGCGCAATAATTTTATTTTTTATAGGAGTTTTAACTTTATTGTTTTGGAAACTTTTTAAAACTGAAGACAGAACGTATTTAACTGAAGAAGCGAAAGAGTTTTTGTCTTAAAACAAATGTTGCTTCATATATAAATTAAAATTTAATCTAATTAAAAAAATGAAAAAAGCAATTGTTTTGTTCCAATTAATCGTTTTAACAAGCATATTTTCATCAGCTCAAATAGCCTCTATTTCAGGAAGCTATTCTCTTATTTCTTCAAACAGTGAAAATTTAAAACGCACACTACTTTTAAATGCTGATGGTACGTTTGAGTTTCATAATTACGAATATCATGCTCAAGGTATTCCACCAGAAAAAAATTCTTATGGTAAAGGGGCTTGGGTTTCGAATAAAAACATAATTTCATTTTTTGCTGAAGAAAGCGACTTTAACGAAAAATTTACTCTAGATTTTAATAATACAAAAGCAAGGTTTCACACCAAATCTCCTAGAGACAAATCGAACAGAAATATTAAAACAACAATACGTTTTTATAACACCGAAATTTTTTGGATTAAAGGAATGACGCTTGTTAAAACCGATAATTAACCTCTAAACAGAAAGAAATCGTCTTTCATGTCTTCAATTTGAGAGTCTTCATTTGTAATAATATAATCAATAGCTTTAGAGGTAAATGTTTCGCCTTTATTTGTTAAGGAAACTACATTGTTTTCAATAGTAATCATATTGTTTTTTTGTGCTAATTCTAAAACCGTTTTTGCTCTTACTTTTTGCCAATTAATATGTTCTTGTAAATGATTGACATGGCGTTCTTCTTCTTCATTATGATTTTTTAAATGAAGAAGAAAGGTTAATAAAGAGACTTCTGTACGTTGTTGTTTTTCTCTATACATAACAGCAATAACTCCTTTACTTGGCGCAAATAAATACACTAATAAAAATATTAAACCTAACATGGTGGTTATTGATCCAGCAATAGAGGCATCTAACCAATGTGCAAGCCAATATCCACTAATAGCACTAAATACACCAAATAAAATGGCAAGGAGTAGCATTTTTTTTAGGTCTGTGGTTAACAAATAAGCTGTAGCTGCAGGAGCAATCATTAAAGCAACGACTAAAATAGCTCCAACGGCATCGAATGCACCAACAGTAGTTACAGATGATACAGACATTAAACCATAATGTAATATTGCAGGCGAAAACCCAAGAGAAGCTGCCAACCCTTTATCGAACGTGCTTATTTTTAATTCCTTAAAAAAGGCAATAAGCAAACCAATTGTTACTAGAAGTATTGAACCTACTATCCATAAAGATTTTGGACCAACATCTGTGCCTCCAATTTGTAACCTATCAAAAGGTGCTAAGGCTAATTCTCCAACCAAAACAGCATCGACATCCAAATGTATATCATTAGCGTTTTTAGCTATTAAAATAACACCAATACTAAACAAGGCAGGAAAGACCAATCCTATTGCTGTATCTTCTTTTACCAATCCTGTTTTTTGGATATACTCTACTAAAACCACAGTTATTATTCCCGAAAGTGCTGCTAAAAATATAAGTAATGGCGAATTTAAATCGTGAGTAATAAAAAAACCAATAACAATACCTGGAAGTATAGAGTGACTTATAGCGTCGCTTATCATTGCCATTTTACGAAGCACTAAAAATGTACCAGGAATAGCACATGCTATAGCCACTAAGCTTGCAATGAGTTGTATTTCGAATTGAGCACTATTCATTAGTATTTGCTTGTTGGTTATATAAATTTGCGGCAGTTTTAAAGCCTTCATCTGTTAAACTCCACATATTACCTTTAATTTTTACGTAATCTTTTTGTTCTAATTTATTTAGTGTTTTCCTAGTATAACCTTGAAAATTATTTAGGATTTTCACAGTATGAGGATGCGAAATATCGTCATGCGTTTCGGCAATATGGTACATAAAAGCTAAGGTTTTATGCAATTCTAAATCGCGTCTGTTTTTTATAAATCGGATTTGCTTAAAAAGCAAGCCTCTGCTTGGTGAAAAAATAAACGAGAAGACTACAAATACTGCAGCGACTAACACAATTACAGGACCTGTAGATAAATTACTTTGAGTAGCACTTATTGCTGTTCCAAAAACGCCTGAAAACGCACCAAATATTGCTGCTAAAAACACCATTTTAGATAAGCTGTTTGTCCACTGTCTTGCAGCAGCTGCAGGAGCCAACAACATAGCACTCATTAATACCACACCAACCGTTTGTAAGCCTAAAACGATGGCTAAAACAATAAAACTTGTTATTAAAATATCGATGAATTTGGTGTTAAAGCCAAGGGTTTTTGTATAATCGGCATCGAAAAGAAGCATTTTAAATTCTTTCCAAAATAGTAAAAGTACAATTAAACATAAGCCTGTAACTATTGCCATTAGCCATACATCGCTTTCTACAAGAGTTGCTGCTTGACCAAATAAATACTTATCTAAACCAGCTTGGTTGGCATTGGGTTGTTTTTGAATAAAGGTTAATAGCAACATCCCAAATCCAAAAAATAAGGAAAGAATTAAGCCTAAGGCTGTATCTGATTTTAAGTGAGTTTTTTTAACAATACCACGAATCCAGAATGTGCCAACTAGTCCACTTACTAAAGCGCCTAAAAGCAATGTATTACTATCCTTTGCTCCAGTAATTAAAAAGGCAATAGCAATACCTGGTAGTGCTGCATGCGAAATGGCATCTCCAAGCAAGCTCTGTTTTCTAAGTACAGCAAAACTACCTAACATACCTGTTACTGCTCCTAAAATGGCTGTTCCAAGTGTGATGGTTCTTAGTGTGTAGTCACTAAAGACGAGTTTAAAATATTCTGTTATATCCATAATTCCTGCGAAGGCAGGAATCTCTTCCATCTACGCAATTTATTTTTTTATTTTAACTTTTCTGTCAATTTGAGTGCTTCCGATTTTTTTTGAAATTGTATTGATAACTTTTTTAATTGCTTCTCGATACAATTTTTTCATGCTTCAAAAATCACTCGAAGTGACGCTCTCTTAGTATTCATTCGAGTAAGCACTGTAAACTGTGACTGCTAACTGTATACTTTTTACTCCTGAATGCTCACCTTATAGTTAATACCATAGGTTTTAGTCAAGTTATCATCATTAAAAATATCTTTAACAGGACCTGTTGCAATTTTTTTCACATTTAAAAACGTCACCCAATCAAAATATTCTGGAACAGTTTGTAAATCATGATGCACCACAATAACTGTTTTGCCTGCTTTTCGTAATTCTTTTAAAATATTAATAATTGCTATTTCTGTTGTGGCATCTACTCCTTGAAATGGCTCATCCATAAAATAAATAGATGCGTTTTGCACTAACGCTCTTGCTAAAAAAATACGTTGTTGTTGTCCACCAGAAAGCTGACTTATTTGTCGGCCTTTAAAAGCTAGCATACCTACTTTCTCTAAAGCTTCTAAAGCGGCTTTTTTTTCTTTTTGTCCAGGACGTTTTATCCACCCTAAACTGCCATAAGTTCCCATCATCACAACATCTAATGCTGTGGTTGGAAAATCCCAATCTACACTTCCTTTTTGTGGCACATAAGCTACTAGTTTGCGTTGTTCGCTATAAGGTTTTCCGTAAATACTTACACTACCAGCAATGGGTTTTAAAATGCCTAAAATGGCTTTTATTAATGTAGATTTTCCTGCGCCATTTGGTCCAACTATTGCCATGAGCACACCTTCTGGAATTTCTAAATCAATATCCCAAAGTACTGGTTTGTAGTTGTAGGCTACTGTAAGGTCATCTACTTTAACTGCTATTTTACTTTTCATATTTATTGTTATTGCGAGACTTTTTTAAGTCGTGGCAATCTGTTTGTTTTTAGTTTCAATTTATGAGATTACATCAGTCATGCTTCCTTCGTAATAACACTAACATTTATTTTTTTTATTTTCAATAAAGTAAGCACTGCAAACTGCTACTGAATACTGCAAACTAGCGAAGCGCATTCACAATAGTAGTCACATTATACTCAAACATACCAATGTATGTGCCTTCAATAGTTCCTGCGTTTCCTAGAGCATCTGAGTATAATGTGCCTCCAATAGTAACTTCGTGACCTTTAGATTTTACTGCTGCTTGTAAGGCTTCGATTGTACGTTTAGGCACAGAGCTTTCTACAAAAATAGATTTTACTTTTTTATCGATTATAAATTTAGATAGATTTTGAACGTCTTTTACACCTGCTTCTGTGGCAGTAGATAATCCTTGTAATCCAACGACTTCAAATCCATAGCTTTTTCCAAAATAATTAAAGGCATCGTGTGCTGTAACTAAAATACGTTTGTCTTTTGGTAAGGTTTCAATAGTAACTTTAATTTTGTTTTGTAAGCTTTCTAATGCTGCTAAATACCGTTTTTCGTTTTCTTTATAGTTTACAGCGTTTTTGGGATCTTTTTCAGATAAAACACGAGTCACTTTTTTAGCAAATAGCTTAAAATAATCGATATTAAACCAAACGTGAGGATCGTAATTAGAAGCAAAATAGTCTGATCCTATTAAGGTTGTTTTATCAATCTCTTCAGCTAATGCAATAGGTGTTTTTGTATTGCTTTCCATTTTTTCAAACACCTCTACAAGTTTACCTTCTAAATGTAAACCGTTGTAAAAAATAATGTCTGCATTTACTAGTTTACTAACATCGCCTTCGCTTGCTTTGTATAAATGTGGATCTACACCACTTCCCATTAATCCTTGTAGATTAATGTAATCTCCACCAATGTTTTTTACTAAATCTGTAATCATTGTTGTAGTGGTTACAACGTTAAGTTTTCCGTTTGTTTGCTTTTCTTTACAACTTAGAATGCTAATTATAGTAAATAGAATAAGTATGTTTTTTTTCATCTTTAGTTTTCGCGAAAGCGGTAATTTTTTCGTTAATAGTATTAATTTTTTTAAGCTTTAAAAATCACTGTAAATGACATGCTTAATTAGGTATTCTAAAGCTTAACCCTGTACTTATTAAAATATCTTGTCCATTAGTTATACTAGATCCAACAGTGGCATCTAACTGAAAATTGTTAGAAATTAAGTAAGTAACTCCTGCATCCCAAAGGTGGTTTGCTTTGCTGTTTTCTGGAAAATCACCATATAACTCTGCATAAATTCCCCATTTATTACTTAAACTGTAACCATAAGCAATAGTGTATAAATAGGCTGCTTCTGGCGAATCATTTTCCCAAGCTGCACCAATATTGTAAGATAAGCTTGATTTTTCGTTTAGCGTATGCGCAAATGAAAATCTAAAATCTACTCCAGTATTTTCTGGTCTAAATTCTTTTTTTACTGAAAATGGTAAATTTAAATGTCCTAAAAAGCCTATTTCTGGCATGGCTCCATTCTCTTCGACAATTCCAACTTTAAAACCTAATAATAATGGCGAAAAACTATTTGCTGAAGCTATTTCGTTCCCATTAAATGTTAATTTGCTATTCGTGTAATTCCAACCTAAACGAAGTTCTAAATTATCTAATAATCCATAACGAACAAGTGTTGTGTTATAAGTAAAATCTTCAGTTTTTGTATTATTTTCTTTATAACTTTCATAAAAGGCACCAGTTTCAACTTGTAAAAACCGTTTTGGCATTGCTGTTGGCGATTCTGTAGCGTCTGGTCTGTCTGTAATTAATGTTTCGAGATTAGTATTCTCTTGAGCTGAAACTATTGAGGTTACTAACAGTAATGCTAATACAATTATTTTATAAAGTTTAATTATTTTCATCGACATAAATATTAGCAGTAAAATCCTGATTTAATATAATTGTATTATTGTTTATTAAAATTTGAGTCATTTTATTGTTGCTGAATTGTTTAGTAATTACAACAGTGTTTCCGTATTTGAGACCATTTTGTGCACAAAAATCAAAGAACTCTTTATCGTCACTCATTAATCTAGATATGGTATATGTTTTGCCTTCTGAGGTGTTTGATAATGCTATGGATGTATTTATTGTTGTTATTTCTCCATTAGCATTAGGTATTGGATCTCCATGAGGATCGAACTTTGGATTCCCTAAATACTCACTAATTTTATTGGCTAGAAAATCTGAAGTTTGGTGTTCTAAAAATTCTGCTTCGCGATGAATATCGTGTAAAGACATATCGAAGGTTTTATATAAAAACGCTTCCCAAAGTCTATGTTTTCTAACCACATTCAAGGCCATTTTTTCGCCTTTTTCAGTAAGTTTTAACACTTTGTATTTTTCGTAGTGGAGCAAGTCTTTAGTGGCTAGCTTTTTTGCCATATCTGTGGCAGCTGCACTAGAAATGCCTAGTTTTTTTGCAATGTTACCTGGTTTGGTATCATTACTGTCGTGATTTTCATTTTTGTAAATTGCTTTTACAAAATTTTCTATAGCTACAGACATTTTTAATTACTTTAATTAATTTTTAAGCTTACTTAAATATTTTTCAAAGGTAACTAAAATAGGTATATTTTCAAACATTGTAAACTATGGTATGGATAATGTTATTAAATTAGTAATCTATACATTGCATTATGAGACCTTTATTATTACTATTTATACTATTAATTAGCTTGCCAATAGTTGCGCAAGACTCAACAAAACTTAAAGCCGAAACGCCTAAAATTATCTCTAAATTAGAGTTTGGTAAATCAATAACGGTTAATGCTGTGGAACTTAAATTTGTTAAAGTGGTTACGGATTCTCGTTGTCCTAAAAACGTACAATGTGTTTGGGCTGGCGAAGTTGAGGTGTTAGTAGATGTGTTTGAAGATGGAAAAAAAACAGAACAGAAAGTGTTAAAAATACCTAATGCAATGCCATCTACAAAAATGCTTGGTAATTTATTTTCTTCTGAAGGTTTAAAAATTACAGGACTTAATGTGTATCCTTATCCAATTCATGGTGTTGAAAAGAAGAATGAGGAGTATTATATACAATTAGATATTAGAAAGTAGTTTTTTTTGCATTTTATTGGCTTATTTGAGTAAGCGCGTTAAGGATGGAACGGCTTGTTTGAGCTCCTCGCAGAGAGCGAGTAGTGACAGCCTGACTTTAAAAATCCTGCAAGGTTTTGATAAAAACTTTGCAGGATTTTTAAAGTAACGCCAAAATAGTAATGTTTTAAATTTATTGAGTGTTCATTTTTAAAAGGATTTTTAATGACAGCCACAATCGTTTGTTCCACAAGATTTTTCGGCTTTCTTTTTCCAGAAAAATTTCTTCACTATAAACCCAACTGCTAGCAGTACTGCAGTAAATACAATTGTATTTTGAATGATTGTATTCATAATAAATTACTTTAAAAGTTGATAAGCGACCAAAGCTACAATATAAGCAATAGCAGTCATTATTACTAATTGTAATGTTGGCCATTTCCAACTGTTGGTTTCTTTTTTAACAATTGCCAATGTACTCATACATTGCATAGCAAAGGCATAAAACAACAGCAAAGAAATCCCAGAAGCGAAGTTAAAAAGTGGTCCTCCTAAAATAGGGTTGACTTCTCCAGCCATTCGGTTTTTAATGGTTTCCTCTTCGTCACTACCAACGCTATAAATAGTTGCTAAAGTACCAACAAACACCTCTCTTGCTGCAAAGCTGCTTACTATTGCAATACCAATTTTCCAGTCGTAACCTAATGGTCTAATTGCTGGCTCAATGGCATGTCCTGCAATACCTATAAAGGAATGTTCTAATTTGTGAGCGGCTATTTTTTGCTGTAATTCGTCTTGAGATAAATTTTGAGATGCATAGTGTTGTGTTACAATAGTTTCGGCATTATTAAAACGTTCTCCAGGACCATAAGACGCCAAGAACCAAAGTATTATAGATATGGCCAAGATTATTTTACCTGCTCCAAAGACAAAGGATTTTGTTTTTTCTAAAACCGTTAATGCTACATTTTTAAGTAATGGAGGCTTATAGTTTGGCATTTCCACTACAAAAAAGGTTTTGCTTTTTATTTTTAATATTTTATTTAAAATATAGGCTGAAACTATTGCAGCACCAAAACCAATTAAATACAGTAACATTAAGGTTAATGCTTGATAGCCTAAACCGAGGAAACTACCTTCTGGTATTACTAAAGCGATTATAATTAAATACACAGGAAGCCTTGCAGAACAGGTTGTAAAAGGGGTTACAAGAATAGTGATTAAGCGTTCTTTCCAGCTTTCTATATTTCGGGTTGCCATAATTGCAGGAATTGCACACGCAGTACCAGAGATTAGTGGTACAACACTTTTTCCGCTAAGTCCAAAACGCCTCATTATACGATCCATTAAAAAGACAACACGACTCATATAGCCACTTTCTTCTAAAACAGCAATAAACAGAAATAGGAAGGCAATTTGTGGTATAAAAATAACAATACCACCTAATCCAGGAATAATACCTTCGGCTAATAAATTGGTTGCTGCACCTGGAGGCAAACTGTTTTTTGTCCATTCGCTTAAAGAAGCAAACGTACTGTCTATAAAATCCATTGGGACAGTGGACCAATCGTAAATGGCTTGAAAGATGGTTAATAAGATGATAAAAAAGATAACATAACCCCAAACTTTATGCGTTAACACACTATCTAATTTAGCGCGCAAGCCTTTAGCTTTAGAGGCATCAATAGTTTGTCCTTTTTTTAAGGTGTTATTAATAAATTGATAGCGTTTTATAGTTTCTTTTTGCTGTAAACGTTTTAAATCGCTTTTAGATTTGGTTTTAAAACTAGCAATGGCATCCATTTCTTTTCGGTTGGTTTTACCAAAATTAACATCTTGTGTAATAACTAGCCACAATTTATAAAGTAATTGGTTTGGGAATGCTGTGCGTAAACGTTTAAAATAATCTGTATCAATTTTTGAAGCGTTTAAGCAAGGTGTCACCGAAAGCTCCTTATAGTTTGTAATTAGCTCCTTTAAATTATCAATACCTTGTTTTTTGCGAGTACTAATAAGCGCTATTTTAGTTTGAAGATGTTCTTCTAAATAAGGAATATTTAAACTAATGCCTTTATAACGCATTCTGTCTGCCATATTTATAACTAGCAAACATGGAATTTCTAAATCTTTAATTTGTGTAAAAAGAAGAAGGTTTCGTTTTAAATTTTCGACATCACTAACTACAACAGCTACATCTGGAAAATCTTTATCGTTTTTATTTAAAAGCAACTCAATAACCACGTTTTCGTCTAAAGAAGACGCATTTAAGCTGTAGGTTCCAGGTAAATCGATAATATGAGCTTTAACACCTCTTGGAAGTTTACAAATTCCTTCTTTTTTTTCTACAGTAATACCAGGATAATTACCTACTTTTTGATTTAAACCAGTAAGTGCATTAAAAACAGAGGTTTTTCCTGTATTTGGATTTCCAATAAGTGCAACGTTAATGTGTTTACTCATGGATTATTTTTTCTATGATGATGTGAATAGCAGTTTCTTTTCTAATCGCTAAATGGCTTCCGTTTATGTTTAAATATAAAGGATCTGCAAAAGGAGCGACTTGCACAAGCTCTACATTATTTCCTGGCAAACAACCCATTTCTAATAATTTCAAAGGAATTAATTCCGAAGAAACATCTAGTATAACGGCTTTTTCGCCACGTTTAAGTTGTGCTAAAGTTGTGTTCAAGCTTATTTAGATTGATTTTAAAGAAGTAAAAATAAGTGAAAATTTTTACGCTAAAAAATTATACTGTAGAAACTAATGCTAAGATTCCTTTTTTAATTTTTTAATATCCAATAGAAGCTGAGAAATAGCTTCAGGATCTGTACCATCGTAAAATCCTCTAATTTGTTGCTTTTTATCTATAAGCATAAAGTTTTCGGTGTGAATCATATCAAAAGGACCTCCATCTCCATCGTCTTTAACGGCTAAATAGCTTTTTCTAGCGAGGTCATAAATTTGCTTTTTATCTCCTGTAACTAAATTCCATTTAGAATCTAAAACGCCTTTTTTTAAAGCATATTTTTTTAATTGAGCAACAGTATCAATTTCGGGTGTTACACTATGCGATAATAACATCACATCATTGTCGTTTTTAATTTTATTTTGGATTTCAACCATGTGATCTGTCATAATCGGACAAATGGTTTGGCAAGTGGTAAAAAAGAAATCTGCCACATAAATTTTATCCTTATAGTCGTTTTGTGTTATAGTTTTTCCATTTTGATTTATAAGGCTGAAATTAGCTATTTTATGATATTTTTTTACATGTTGAATAGTACTGTCAACTAAAGTGGTTTCTACATTACTTGGTTGGTAAACAGGAAGTGGTTTTTCTACATTTAAAATAGAATAAAAAATGAGGATAATTATAAGTGATAGTACTGCGAACGCTATACCAAAATACTTGTAGTCTTTAAAAAAAGATAGCATAAATTATAGTTTAAATAAAGTAATGCAAAAATACAAATGAAATTAAAAATTGTACGCGTTTTTTGGCTTAAAATTTGTTAAGAGTGTAAAGCAAACTGTTAATCTCTTTTTAAAGTAAGCTTAAATACTTACTTTTGCGCGATTACAAAAAGAACAAAGACAATACATGGAATTTATTATAAAAATAAGTCAATTTTTACTGAGTTTATCTCTGTTAATTGTGCTTCACGAATTAGGTCATTTTATACCTGCAAAATTATTTAAAACAAGAGTAGAGAAATTTTATCTCTTTTTTGATGTAAAATTTTCCCTATTTAAAAAGAAAATTGGAGAAACCGTTTATGGTATAGGTTGGTTACCACTTGGAGGTTATGTTAAAATTGCAGGAATGATTGATGAGAGTATGGACACTGAAGCGATGGCTAAACCACCACAACCTTGGGAGTTTAGGTCTAAACCAGCTTGGCAACGTTTAATTATAATGCTTGGTGGTGTTTTTGTGAACTTTGTATTAGCACTAATCATTTACATTTTAGCCTCTTTTGCTTATGGTGATGCAGATATTGCAACCGCAAGTTTAAAAGATGGTTATTTGATTGAAAATCCAGTATTGAAATCTATTGGGTTTGAAACAGGTGATAATATTTTAGCCATTGATGATGTAGAGATTTATAATGACTCTGAAATAATAGACCATATTATAGGAGCAGAAAAAGTAACTGTTAATAGAGATGGACAGCCTAAAACAATAGAGCTACCTGTGGATTTTTTAGGACAATTATCGTCTTCTAAAAAGGAATATGGATTATTTAAATTAAGATTCCCTTTTATAGTAGAAAAAGTTTTAGATACCTCATTAAATAAATCTGTAGATTTAAAAAGTGGAGATATATTAAAAACAATTAATGGTTTACCTGCTGAATATGATGACCAATTAGAACCACTCATAAAATCTAATAAGGGACAAACAGTAAGCTCAACATTTCTAAGAGATAATCAAATTATTGAAAGACCACTAATTATAGACGAGTATGGAAAATTAGATATTTTAAGAGCCAATAGTATGCAGAAATTCGAAGAATTAGGTTACCTAACCATTACAAGAAAAGAATATACTTTTGCTGAAAGTTTTGGAGTTGGATTAAACAAGTTTACAGATAAAATAGGTTCTTATTTTGGACAGTTAAAAGCAATATTTAATCCAAGTACAGGAGCTTACAAAGGTGTTGGAGGCTTTAAAGCTATTTTCGATATTTTTCCATCTACTTGGAGCTGGCAAGCATTCTGGTATTTAACAGCATTTTTATCTATAATGTTAGGTGTGCTTAATTTATTACCAATACCAGCCTTAGATGGTGGGCACGTTATGTTTTTACTTTACGAAATGATATCTGGACGCAAACCAAGTGAGAAATTTTTAGAGCGCGCTCAAATGATAGGTTTCTTTATTTTAATTGCTTTAGTACTATTTGCAAACGGAAATGACATATTTAAAGCAATTTTTAATTAAAAAAATTAAAAAATTGTTTTGTAGGATATAAAAAACAAATTATATTTGCGCTCGCAACAGCGAAAAAACACTCCTCCTTAGCTCAGTTGGTTAGAGCATCTGACTGTTAATCAGAGGGTCCTTAGTTCGAGCCTAAGAGGAGGAGCAAGTTATAAATCCGATACATTATTTGTGTCGGATTTTTTTGTTTAAAATTATTAAGTTTTTGGCGAGAAGTTTATCCTGAGCGCAGTCGAAGGGAGCCTAAGAGGAGGAGCAAGTTTAAATTAGCCACTAGAGATAGTGGCTTTTTTTATGCACAAAAACAAAAAAAGCCTATTACAAATGTATTAGGCTTTAAATCTATAATTATTCAACAGGTATTTATTTTCCCAAATTCTCTAACATCGTTTTAGTGATATCTTCTAAATTGTAATCGTGTTTCCAGTTCCAATCTTTTCTTGCACTAGAATCATCAATACTTTTTGGCCAACTGTCTGCAATAGCTTGCCTAAAATCGGGTTTATAAGTCATGTTAAATTCAGGTATATGCTCTTGTATTGATCCTGCTATTTGTTTTGGAGTAAAACTAATAGCCGATAAATTGTACGACGAACGTATTTTAATAGCATCACTATCTGCTTCCATAATGTCTATTGTAGCTTTAATAGCATCTTCCATATACATCATTGGTAAAGCAGTATTTTCACTTAAAAAACACTCGTATGTTTTAGTCTTTATGGCTTCATGATAAATTTCTACAGCATAATCTGTAGTGCCACCTCCAGGTAATGTTTTCCAGCTAATAATACCAGGATAACGCAAACTCCTAACATCAACACCATAGTTTTTATGGTAATATTCACACCAACGCTCGCCAACTTGTTTGGTAATTCCGTACACAGTTGTTGGTTCCATAGTTGTGTGTTGTGGTGTGTTTTCGGTAGGTGTTGTAGGCCCAAAAACAGCAATACTACTTGGCCAGAAAATGTGATTTATAACTTTTTGCTTAGCTAAATTTAATACATGAAATAAAGAATTCATGTTTAAATCCCAAGCTTCCATTGGGTATTTTTCGCCTGTAGCACTTAATAATGCAGCCATTAAATACACTGTTTTTACATTGTTATTAATACAACAATCTTTAATAGCATTAACGTTTTTTGCATCAAGTATTACAAAAGGACCAGAATTTACTAAGTCCAATTTTCTAGTATTTATATCACTAGCAATAACATTTTCTACACCATGTATCGCTCTAAGTTTATGTGTAAGCTCAGATCCAATTTGGCCACAAGCACCTATAATTAAAATTTTTGAAGTCATGTATTTTATTAAATTGAAGTAAAAGTAATTAGATTTTTAAAATAATTGCAAAAAAGTAGAGCTATAACTTTTCATTTAACACAATCTTGGTAAAACTTAATTTCAATCTAATATATTTGTATAAAAAATATAAATAATTAAACCATTATAACACATGAAATTACAACTGCTAGTTCTTGTAATTCTATTAATATCTTGTAAGAAGGAGGTTAAGATAAATTTAGAAAACACTACAGTTCAAGATAGTCTTATTGTTAAAAAAGAAGACATCGCTAAGCTAAATGTCGTTGATTTTGCAATAGATAAAAAAGCAAAACCTGTGTTAGAAAATTGGGACAAATACCAAGAATTAAAACTAATAATAAACGATTTAAAATTAGCAGATTACACTTATTTTATTGGGAATAACGATAATTTTTCGGCATTAATTAAAGATTTAACTATTACATTACCCGAAGCTATAAAAACAGAACCCATTTTATCTAGAATTCTTGTTTTAAGCACAAAACTCAATAAATTAGAAAGCCACGTCAATCAAAATAATGCAAATAAATCTGAAACATTAAGTATTACTGAAGAAGTTTTAGTAGCCTTTTCTAACTTTAAGTATCAAATAAATAAAAAGTACGAAAAAGAGTCTTTAAATGTTGAAAAACCGTTTTTAAATGAAAATTAAATTACTGCTCATAATTATCTTGTTTGTATCTTGTAAATCTAGTTTGGTTGAAAATACATCGGAATCCATTCAGCAAATAAAAAAAGAGGTTACTACCAGTTTAGATAATTGGCATAAAGCTGCAGCCAATGCAGATTATGATGCTTATTTTAATTTAATGACTCAAAAAGGTGTTTTTATTGGTACAGATGCCTCAGAAAACTGGCAAAACAACGCGTTTAAAACCTTTTCTAAACCTTATTTCGATAAAGGAAAAGCTTGGAGTTTTACACCTTTAGAACGGCATATTTACGTTTCGGAAGACAAAAACACTGTTTGGTTTGATGAGTTACTAGACACGCAAATGAAGCTTTGTAGAGGCTCTGGAGTATTACTAAAAGAAAACAATACTTGGAAAGTTGCACACTATGTGTTATCCATAGCTATCCCAAACGCCAATGTTTCCGAAGTAGTAAAAATTAAAAAAGAAAGTGATAATTTATATACCCAAAAACTTAAAACAAGATAAACGTATTGTAATATTTTGATTACACAATGTATTAATTTTTTGTTAAGATGTAACAAAATAGAATCCCAAACTTCTAATTAATAAGTAACTTACAAGTATTAATTTAACCAAAATTAAAAATGAAACTAAATATTAAAAAAGCGTCCTTACTTTCAGCTATAGCATTTGTTGCTATAATTGGGTGTAAAGAAGACAAAAAAGAAGATGTCGCTCAAGTAGAAGTTGAGCAAGTTCCAGGCATCAATTTAGATTACATGGACACTAGTATTAAACCAAGCGAAGATTTTTTTAAATACGTAAACGGAAAATGGTTAGACACCAACGAAATTCCTGACGACAGATCAACTTGGGGAAGTTTTGCAGAGTTAAGAAAAATGACAGATGCAGATGCTCTTGCTATTTTAGAAGAAGCAATGACTAACGATAAAGACCTAAATAAAATACAAGTTTTACCAGGATCTGACCAAGAAAAAGCTGTGCATTATTATCAAACAATAATGGATACAGAAGGACGTAATAAACAAGGTTTAGAACCAATAAAACCGTATTTAGCTAAGATTGATGCCATTAAAAATCTTGAAGATTTACAAGCTTACATAATTGAAATGGAACCAAAAGGAGGAGGCTCTTTTTATGGTTTTGGTGTTGGTGCAGACCCAAAAGATAGTAATAGAAATGTTGCTTATCTTGGAGGAGGAAGCACAGGTTTACCAGATAGAGATTATTATGTAAAAGACGATGCAGACTCCAAAGAAAAAAGAGAAAAATATGTAGCGCATATTACTAGAATGCTTCAATATTTAGGAGATTCTGAAGCAGATGCACAAGCACAAGCCAATAAAATACTTGCTTTCGAAACGCGTATTGCAGAGTCTAAAATGGACAAAGTAGATCGTCGTGATGCTCGTAAACGTTACAATCCAAGATCAATAAGCGACTTACAAAAAATGGTTCCTGCAGTAAACTGGAGAAATTATTTAGATGGTATTGGAGCTAAAAGTGTAGATACAGTGATTGTAGGTGAATTAAAATACTTTAATAAACTACAAGAGATATTAGCTGAAGGTGATGTAGAGATGTGGAAAACCTATTTAAAATGGGATGCATTTAATAGTGCAGCTGGTTTTTTAAGCACAGATATAGAAAAAGCAAATTGGGAATTTTACGGAAAAGAATTAAATGGAGCTAAAAAGCAACGTGCTAGAGACGAGAGAGCTTTAGGTTCGCTTAATAGAACTATTGGTGAAGCTTTAGGTAAATTATATGTAGATAAAAAGTTTCCGCCAGAAGCTAAAGAGAAAGCTAAAAAAATGATTAAAAATGTCATTTTAGCATTCGAAGGCAGAATCAATAAACTAGATTGGATGAGTGAAGAAACTAAGAAGAAAGCTATTGAAAAGCTTAAAGCAACTAAAGTAAAAATTGCCTATCCAGACCAATGGAAAGATTACTCTGCTTTAACAATTAATAGCGTTGAAGAAGGAGGTTCTTACCTACAAAACTCTTTAAATGCACGTGAGTGGAACTTTAAAAAGGATATTGATAAATTAGGAAAACCAGTAGATAAAAGCGAATGGTATATGGCTCCACAAGTGGTGAATGCTTATTTTAATCCTGCATACAACGAGATTGTTTTTCCTGCAGCTATTTTACAACCACCTTTTTATAACTACACAGCAGACGATGCCGTTAATTATGGAGGTATTGGAGCAGTTATAGGTCATGAAATCTCTCATAGTTTTGACGATTCAGGATCACGTTACGATAAAGATGGAAACTTAAATAACTGGTGGACAGACGAAGATTTAAAGCAATTTGAAGGTTTAGGAAAAAGCTTAGCAGACCAATATAGTGCTATTGAAGTGTTACCAGATGTTAATATTAATGGTGCATTTACTTTAGGAGAAAATATTGGAGATTTAGGTGGTGTTTTAGCGGCTTACGATGCTCTGCAAATGAGTTTTGAAGAAAACGGAAGACCAGAAAATATTGATGGATTTACACCAGAGCAACGTTTCTTTATGAGTTGGGCAACAGTTTGGAGAACTAAAATGCGTGACGATGCTTTAAAAACAAAAATTAAAACCGATCCTCATTCGCCTGGAATGAATAGAGCTGTACAACCTCTTTTAAATGTAGATGCGTTTTACGAAGCGTTTAACATTAAAGAAGGTGATAAAATGTATATTGCTCCAGAAGATAGAGTACGTATCTGGTAAAGCTATGAGTCGTCCTAAAATAGGTTGACAGTTTTTAAAAAATAAATTAAACCAGAGAAGTTAACTTCTCTGGTTTTTTGTTATGTATAAAATTAGGTGTTTTCATGTTAAGATTCAAATGTGGTCTTTTGTTGTTATAAGTTT
>NZ_JBSHNP010000096.1:0-137499 GCF_053604675.1 Lacinutrix salivirga | reverse complement strand
ATTAAGTTTTGAGTAATCACTTTACGTCAGTTCGAGTGCTTCGACGTTAGGAGAAGTGTATCGAGAACAATTATGAGTGATTATTATTTTTAAGCTTCTCGATACAATTTGCTCATGCTTCACAAATCACTCGAAGTGACGTTGCGAAAATAAGAGGTGAAATATTGATATTTATATCTGTAAATTCTGCATAAAATTTAAGTTGAATTGGTCGTCTAGAGTAAGTGTAACTTTCAGGATGTTTTCCGTATTTATGTTCTATTAAACGTTTGTTTAAATTTGAAGTAACTCCTGTGTAATAAGTGTTATCAGAGCATTCTAAAATGTATACATAAGACAATTTCATTTTTAAATATACATATTTTTAAGCTTCTCGATACAATTTGCTCATGCTTCACAAATCACTCGAAGTGACGAAACGGAAGCAAAACTTAAAAAAACTTACAACCTTACAACCTTAAAAGTTTCCAACTTTACTAAAATAACGGCAAACGCTCAAATTGTGAGATCAAAAACAATTTCCCACAAGCTCTAGCGTCGGACAAAGCATCGTGGTGTTTTAAGGCAATATTGTGGACTTTGCAACACGCATCTAATTTTGCTGGTTTGTAGCCTTTTTTACGAAATATTTTAAGTGTACATTCCCAACGCTCTTGCATAATTAAATCTGTATGCGGAATGCTATAGTCTGTCATAGTTTTTAATAATACTGTTCTATCAAAAGACTCGTTGTGTGCTACAGTTACAATACCAGAAATACGTTTTTTTATCTCAGGATACACAGCTCTAAAGTTTGGTGAAAACCTTGTGTCGTCTTCTGTAATACCATGTACTTGTTGGTTGTGCCAATTGTAGATGTTGTTAGGTGGTTGGATTAATGCATGAAACTCATCAACAATAACACCATCTCTAAAAGTCACAATACCAACAGAGCAAATGTGATGGCTTTTTGCGGTTTCAAAGTCTATGGCTGCGAATGTGGATGGCATTTGGTTGGGTTTGGGAGTAAAGGTAATAAATTGATTAGTTAGGTGATATTCTCTTTATCAATTATTTTCACTAGGCTGCCTCCAAAATAAAAAAGCGATTAAAAAGCCAATAACCATATATATAGCGTGTGCTATACGAATATCGTTTTCGGTTGGACCAAGCATGTCTCTAACCATAGTACCTAAATTAAACCAATAAATAAAAAGTGCAATAACGACAGTTATAATACTGCCAACAGTTTTGCTAACCAATAGAGGATGCTTAGTAGGAAAGAAAAAATTAGCAGCTAATGCGCCCCAAAAAAAGGTGAGAATGTAACCATTATCTGTGTAGGTTTTTATAATTCGGCTTATGGTATCGTCGTCCACAGTATCGTCCACAGCCAAATAAATATCAAAAGCAATGAGTAAAAAAAACAAGGCTATGATTATAAATTGGATGCGTTTTACAAAGGTATCGTTATCTAAAAGTGTTTTTATATTTTGCATAGCATTTTAGGTGTTCCAAGGGAAATTAATAAGTTCTTCATGTCGTTGCGACCAGATAAAATGGCCAAAAAGCAAACCAGAGAGCAGTAAAATAATTTGGTATTTGGTGTCTATTACAAAGTCTTTGTCTAGTTTTCGTCCATAAAACATCATGACTAATACAATTAACACTAATATAATTGGAGGGATTTCCCAATGGGTTTTAAAAATTTCTAAAATTGGTTTTGCTGTGCCTAAAAAAAAGTGACCTCCTAAAACGCCCCAAAGAAAAGTAATAAAAAAGTACTTATTAAAACTCCAGTTTTTTATAAGCACATTTATAGTGTCGTTTTTATAATGGTTTATATTTAAAATGGCGTTTAACACTATAAGCAAACCTAAAGTGCTAAACACAATAATTTCTACAGTTTCAATTGGCATAATAGCTGTTTTTTAAGTACATCAAGTTAAGATTTAAAATGCAAAAATCAAATAACTTGTATTGGGTATATTTTAAATAGTTACAATTCATCTTTAAAAAAATACAATTGGGTAAGTTACTTTTATAAAATAGCAGCTTCTGTTGCATCTTTGAATTGTTAATCACACGCAAGTATTTTTCAATTTAAAACGAAACAATCATGAACAAAATCGCACTATTTATTATTGTATTAATTAGCCAGTTGGCATTAGCACAAACAGACTACGAAAAAGGAATGACTAAGGCCTTTACACTTTGGGAAACCAACAAACCTATGGAAGCGGCTAACCTTTTTGAACGTATTGCAAATGCAGAACCAGATAATTGGTTGCCAAGTTATTATGCTGCAAACGTATTAATTATGGACAGCTTTACAAAGTTAAAAGATGCCAAAGCTTTGGAGTCCCAACTAATAAGAGCTCAGGATTTTATTAATGCGTCGAAAGCGATTTCAAAAAACAATCCAGAAATTATGACACTCCAAGCCATTTTACATAGTGTGTATGTAATTAGTGATGGCGCAAAATACGGCATGATTTTGTCTGGTAAAATCGCCAAATTATACAGCCAAGCTTACGCTATTGCACCAAACAACCCAAGAGTGCTTTTAAATAAAACCGAATGGGAAGTTGGTACTGCTATTTATTTTGGTCAGGATACCAAACCATTTTGTGACGCTTTTGAGAAAACTGTGGAACTTTTTGCTAACTTTAAACCTGAGAGTGAATTTCATCCAAATTGGGGAAAAGAGCGTGCAGAACAGGAAGTGAAAAAATGTAAACAATAAGAATGTTAAATTTTATAAAAGAACTAGGTAAGGCGTTTGCCATTGGAGTTATTGTGTTTTTAGTTCGTTATGCAGTACTATATTTTACAGGCAAAACTATAGAGTTTAATAACGAGTTACTATTAGACTTTTTATACAACCAAATGTATGCAGTCGTACTGTATATGGCTAATGCTTACTTTGTAACGTATATGATAGAACGCTATACGTACGATCTTTTTAAAACAAAACATTTATTGGTAGCTGCTTTATTATCGGTTGCTATTTCGGTAATTTCTATATTCTTTCTGCGATTTATAATCAACGTAGTAATTTATAATGCTACAGTTTCCGAGTTTTTGTCTGGCGAAAAGCTAATTTACTACTGGTTTTCATTAACCATTTCTATAACAGTAACCATTGCGTTTTATATTTTTTATTATCAGAAGTATAAGCAAGAGACTAAAGTAAAAGAACAAAAAGTAATTGCAGGTACAGCAAGTGCCAAATTCGATGCATTAAAAAACCAATTAGATCCACACTTTTTATTTAATAGCTTAAATGTTTTAACTAGTTTAATTGAAGAAAATCCAGATAACGCACAAAAATTTACCACAAGCCTCTCTAAAGTCTATCGTTATGTTTTAGAGCAGAAAAACAAGGATTTAGTAACGGTTGATGAAGAATTACAATTTGCAAAAACATACATGTCTTTATTAAAAATGCGATTTGAAGACAGTATAATTTTTGATATCCCAGAACAGGCTGTACATCCTGAAAGCAAGGTAGTACCATTATCCTTACAATTATTGCTCGAAAACGCAGTAAAACATAATATTGTAACCAGTTCTAAACCTTTGCACATTAAAATTTACGAACAAAACGGAAACTTAATTGTAGAAAATAATTTGCAAACCAAAGAGATTGTAAAAAAGAGTAGTGGAGTTGGATTAGAAAACATTAAACAACGCTATGGATTACTAACTAACAGACGTGTAACTATTAGTCAAGACACCTCTAATTTTAGGGTTGCAATACCAATATTAACTAAAGAAATAAAAATTATGAAACCTATACCACAAAAAGAATTTGACGACACATATTTAAGAGCAAGAAAACAAGTAGAAGAGCTCAAGGAGTTTTACTACAACTTAATTTCTTACTGTATTGTAATTCCTTTTTTAATATTTATAAATTACACTACCAGCTGGAGCTTTAAGTGGTTCTTGTTTCCACTCTTTGGTTGGGGCGTTGGATTGGCCTTTCATGCCTATAAAGTATTTGTGAACGATGGTGTTTTAGGACGCGATTGGGAGCAAAAAAAGATTGAACAGTTTATGAAAGAAGAAGAACAGAAACGATGGAACTAACTCAAGAAACTATGAACAATAATTTAGAACCATACAACGAGTCTGAAGCAGAAAAGCAATTTAGATTTGAGAAGGAAGAAGCCTATTTAAGAGCTGAAAAAAAAGTTAAAAAAATACAAGGGTTTTACAGACATCTTTTAATTTATTTAGCAGTTAATATATTTTTAATAAGCACAATTAAAATTAGAACCAATTTGCCTTTTTGGAGTTTTGGGACATTTTCTACAGCAATTTTTTGGGGAATCGGTTTAGCCTTTCATTTTTTTGGCGCTTTTGGATCGGATAAATTATTTGGAAAAAATTGGGAACAACGCAAAATTGAAGAGTATATGAATAAAGATAGAGATAAGAAGCGTTGGGAATGATTTAGATAAGTTAGAATGTTAGAATAAAAAAGATGAAAAGTTATAAGTGAATAGAAATTAAAACTATGAAAGTACTAATAATTGAAGACGAAAAACCTTCGGCTAGACGTTTAAAGCGTCTATTAGAAGCGTTAGATATACATACGGAAACCATGTTGCATTCTGTAGAAGAATCGATAGATTGGTTTAAAGCTAATGAGCATCCAGATTTAATATTTTTAGATATTCAATTAAGTGATGGCTTGTCGTTTGAGATTTTTGAAGCTATAGATATTCAATCTGCTGTTATTTTTACTACTGCTTACGACGAGTATGCGCTACAAGCCTTTAAATTAAATAGCATAGATTATTTATTAAAACCAATAGATGACGAGGATTTAGCTACAGCAGTTACTAAATATAAAGCACGATTGCCAAAACAAAGCAAAGTAACTTTAGATTTTAACGATATTAAAAAACTATTGGTAAACCCAATAGAACGTGAGTATAAAAAGCGATTTTCGGTTAAGGTTGGTCAGCATTTAAAATTAGTTAACGTAGATGATATTGAGTGTTTTTATAGTGAAAACAAAGGCACTTACCTATACACTGCCGAAGGTAGAAATTATTTATTGGATACTACGTTAGAGCAATTAGAGCAAGAATTAGAGCCTGAGCAGTTTTATAGAATTAACAGAAAGTTTTTTGTAAATATTAAAGCCATTAAAGATATGGTGAGTTATACCAACTCTAGATTGCAAATAAAGCTTAACCGTTATAACGACGATGAGGTAATTGTAGCCCGAGAACGTGTAAAGGGTTTTAAGGCTTGGTTGGAGTAGAGGAATCGTCCTTTTTGTCTTCCACACGATTATCGTCGAAAGCACTAGGTAAAATATTAGGTATAATTTTAGCAACAATAGGCAATAAAATTGCGCCTCCTGGTAAAATAAAAATAGCCAAACTTGGTATGGTTTTAAAAATATCGATAAGCTGAAGCTGTACTTTTTCCTGTTCTTCCTTTGTTAAATCTCTAGTCGCAGACTGGCTTAATAACAGCATTAAATCTTTACTTTGTGCTAATTCCTTTAATATTCGTTTACTATTTCTTCTTATTAACTTAATCACTAATTGAGAAGAATTTTGATAGAAATTAGAAATTGGATTTGAGCTTTTAAAAAGCTGTAATTCCTTTTTATGATTTTTATGAAATGTTGCTATAGCAAACAAAGCCTCTTCAATAGTATCACTAGCAATATTCATATCTACACCAATAGATTTTACAAAATTATATTCTTTATCGTCTGTAAATATAGTATCCCATACTGCTAGGCAAGCCATGTCTAGAAAATAGTGTTTCTCAGAAATAGTGAAGTTGGTTTCTAAAGCATTTCTGTATAATAAATTAAAGTCGTTTCTATTCTTTTTAACATAAGAAATAGACTCTTTAATTGATTTTATAATCTCTTTTTCTTCGTCGTTTTTCTTGTTTTTAAAGTTTAATGCGTCGTAAGTAATGTTAATAATTATGTTTTCTAATTTAGCGGCATAAACTTTAACATCAATTTCTTTTTCAAGATGCGCTTTAAAAGTTAGTACATCTACATAAACTAATGCATTGGTAATACTTTTATTAAAATTTCTGGTAAGTAAATTATCGTTTATTTGAATACGATCGTGCAATAGTCGCTCCAATACCGAAGCATTATCCTTAGCAGTAAAAAGCTTATCCCAAAGGCTAAGATCAGACACATCTAAATCTTTATAGAATGTTAATGCTGTGTTTACAAAGGATTTAAAATCAGAGTCGCTTCTGTTAAAAAAATAAACATGGTAAAGTGCAGTAAATAAGTTAATCTTTACACTTTCGTCTTGTGAATATTGGTTTTCAAAAATTAAAGCTTCAGGAGTATTTACAGTTAATCCATATATAAATCCAAGACTTCTTAATTCAGAATACATGGTTTTGTAATCTTTAAAAAGAATTTCTTTATCACTTATAAGTGAATCGTATTTATTTATCCAGCCGCTAGACGAAGGGTTCATAGTCCATTATATATGTGTACAAAGATAATTTTAAAACGCAGAAATCATCATTTTTTTTCTCTTAACATAATTTTAACAAAACCGCCTTCTTCTTTTTTGCGTAGGTAGAGCAGAGAACAAATTAATTAACAACAAAAATCTCAACTATTATGAAAAAAATGAAAATTATTTTAGGAATTAGTGCTCTAGCAGTAGCTGGTTTCTTTATGGTGGCAGCAGATCACATTGATGCACCAGATGTACAAGGAGGTACAAGTGACATTACAGATTTTTATGCATTCCAAGCACAAGACACAGACAATGTGGTTTTTGTAGCCAATGTACAAGGTCTATTAGCACCAACAGCGACAAACGATGCCGCTTTTGATGAAAACGTATTAATTGAATTTAACATTGATACAAATGGCAATGCAGTAGAAGATTTAGTAATACAAGCAATACCAAGAGATGGTAAAATGTACTTTTTTGGACCAGTTGCTCCAGGAACTACAGGTTTAATGAGTACCATTAACAGTACAGCTATGGAAACTGTTGTGGACATTACTCCTTATGGAGCTAGTGCAATTACGGCTACAGAAACTTCTGGTATTAAAGCGTTTGCAGGACCTAGAGACGACCCGTTTTTTATGGATTTCGCAAAGTATGGTGAAATCATAGGAGGAATGGCAACAAGTTTTGACAATCCAGGAGACGATACTTTTAAAGGAACAAACGTAATGTCTGTTGTAATAGAAGTACCAAAATTTATGTTAGGGAATGCGAGTTCTGTTAACACATGGGTTGAATCTAAAAGAAAACAATAATAACAAACTTAAAAACGAAATAAATTATGAAAACAATAAAACTTATAATGATGGCATTAGTGGTATCTGCAGTATCATTTAATTGCTCTAGCGATGACGATACACCACCAACTCCAATGCCAACTGCACCAGATTTTTCTGGTACGTATGCACAAGAAGACCAAATGGGTAGGCCAGCAATAAACACAGTGTTTGTGGATGGCGCTGCAAAAAATACTTTTAATGTAACAGTGCCTTCTGCACAAAATGCTGCATTTCAAGCAGATTTTGAAGCAAAGCTATTAGCCTTAAATCCAGATTACACAACTAATGCATTAACTTGGGATGCTGCAACCTTTACAGGAGCATTATCTACAGATGTGTTAACATTATCCTTAGATGGACCAACTTCCTTTTTTGACCCATCTACAACACCTGCAACTGTTTTAACAGGAAGACGTTTAGCAGACGATGTTATTTCAACAGAGTTGCTATTAATCTTTGGAGGACCAGATGGTACAGAAAAACCAGGATTAAGTGATGATAATGTAGATGCTAACGATAAAGCATTTTCAAACGCATTTCCATACCTAGCATCTCCTTGGTAGAACCTTAGTAGTCCAAAAATAAAACATTAGAGTGTGGAAAAACACTGCACTCTAATGTTATTATACTACAAGTAAACAAGCAAATAAAATATAAACAAACAAAAACCTAATCTTATGACTACTCCAATAAAACTCTTAACCACTCTAGTACTTTTACTGTTTTTAAGTTGTAATACTATAACAAATAAACAAGTGTCTAATGCCAAAGATTATAACACCTACTTGGCAAGTGCTACAAACAAGAGTGAAATAAAGTACCAATCTCAATTCGATTTTTGGGATAATAAATTAAATGAAACACCAAATCAATACCCATATTTAGCTAAAATAGCCAGTGCAAATACAAATCTTTTTGAGAGCACAGGTGACATTAGTTTTTTAATTGAAGCTGAAAATAATTTAATAGAACTTAACAAAAAAACTAATTACAACACAGCAGGCTATTTACGTAGTCTTGCCAGAAATTACATTTCTCAACATCGCTTTGGCGAATCTTTAGAGTTATTAATTAAAGCTGAAGACAATGCAGAAAATCTTAAAGCAACACAAAAAATGCTTTTTGATGTGCACTTAGAACTAGGAAACATAGAACTAGCAAAATCTTACCTCGAAAAAATAAAAAATTTAAGTGATTTCGATTACTTAATTCGCTTAGCAAAATGGAGCGATCACCAAGGTAATTTAGAGGCTACACTAAAATATATGGAGCAAGCTGTTACTATTGCAGAATCTTCCAAATTAAAAGGATTAATACAATGGTCTTATACCAATATTGCAGATTATTATGGACATGATGGACAAATAAAAAAATCATATAACCACTTTTTAAAAGCTTTAGAACTCAACCCAGACAATGCTTACGCTAAAAAAGGAATAGCATGGATTATCTACTCGCACGAGCGTAACCCAAAAGAAGCACTTAGAATATTAAATACCATAACGCAAAAATATAACGCGCCAGATTATTATTTATTAAAAGCTGAAATAGCCGAATATTTAAACGATGACACTGCAAAAGCAGAATACCTATCTAAATATTTTGAAGCCGTAGAAAATACTAAATATGGTGTGATGTATGATGCGCATAATGCTGTATTATTAGCAGAAGAAACTAAACAATTAGAGCAAGCAATTGCTCTAGCAAAAAGTGAAGTAAAACGCAGACCAACAGCACAATCATTCGATTTGTTAGCATGGGCTTACTTTAATAACAATCAACCAGTAGAAGCTTTAAACATTGCACAAAATTATGTGATTGGTAAAACTCATGAGCCACAAGCTATGTTTCATGTCGCTCAAATTTATAAAGCAAATGGTATGAAAAAAGAAGCTGAAAACATAAAAAAAGAATTGTTGAGTAGTATTTTTGAATTAGGTCCAACTATGGAACAAAAAATCAAAAACATTTAAAAAAAACTAATCAAAAAAAACAATTGTTATTTATGAAAATCTTAATGTTATTTATAATGTTAGTGTGTAGCAGTGCCTTATGTTTCGCACAAAATTTAAAAGGAAAAATAGTGGATGAATATGGACAGCCATTAGAAAACGTTTATGTGTCTAATACAAATGCAAACACACATGCCCATAGTTTGTTAAATGGAGAATTCACCCTTTTAGAAACTAATGTAGGAGATGAGGTCGCTGTTAGTTTACTAGGTTATAAAAAAGAAACAATTATAATTACTAAGTCACACCTAGAATCAGGAATTGAAGTTAACTTAATTAGTAAAGTATTTATGCTAGACGAGTTGGTAATAACCGAACAAATAAATGCTTTAAATACAGTAACGCAATTAGATTTACAAACCACACCAGTAAGATCTTCGCAAGAGGTGTTACGTAAAGTACCAGGTTTAATTATAGGGCAACACGCTGGAGGCGGAAAAGCAGAACAGATTTTTTTACGTGGTTTTGATATAGATCATGGAACAGATATCGCTTTGTCTGTAGATGGTATGCCAGTAAATATGGTCTCTCATGCACATGGTCAAGGCTATAGTGATTTACATTTTTTAATTCCAGAAACTGTTAAAAATATAGAGTTTGGTAAAGGTCCTTATGCAGCACATAAAGGTGATTTTAGCACAGCTGGTTATGTGGATTTTGAAACAAAAAACAATATAAACAACAGTCAAGTGACTTTAGAGTATGGCGATTTTAATAGTTTAAGAACTGTTGGTTTGTTTGATATTTTAGATAAAAACTCCAATCAAAACGCCTATGTCGCTTTAGAGTATATTGCTTTTGATGGACCCTACCAATCGCCTCAAAATTTTAACAGATTAAACCTGTTAGGTAAATACAACACCTACTTAAAAGGGAATGATAAATTATCATTAACACTGTCTCATTTTACGAGTCGTTGGGATGCTTCAGGACAAATACCACAACGCGCAATAGATAATGGTACTATTGATAGATTTGGTGCAATTGATGATACCGAAGGTGGCGAAACTTCCAGAAGTAATATTAATATACAATATAATGCTGTTTTAAATGAAGACACCCAATTAAAAACAAATGCCTATTACTCTAAATACGATTTTGAGTTGTATTCTAATTTTACATTCTTTTTAGAAGATCCTATAAATGGAGATCAAATAAAACAAAAAGAAGACAGAAGTATATTTGGTTTTAATTCAGAATTAAAAAAGGAACATTATTATTCTAATTTTAATGCAACCTATACAGGAGGATTTGGTGTAAGACACGATATTAATAATGATGTAGAGTTATCACACACTTTAAACCGAAGAGAAACTTTAAACTTTATCCAGTTAGGCGATATCAACCAAACTAATATTTTTGGCTATTTCAACACAGAATTTGAATTCGGAAAATTTGTTGTAGCTCCTGCATTGCGATTAGATTATTTTAAGTTTTTATATAACGATCAATTAGCAACTACTTACGAAACACAGTCAGAGACTAAAACAACATTAAGTCCTAAACTAAATGTGTTGTACAATCAAAATGAAAATTTACAATGGTTTTTAAAATCAGGAATTAGTTTTCACTCCAACGATACTAGAGTAGTAGTGGCTAATAATGGAAAGGATGTTTTACCAAAAGCCTACGGAACAGATTTAGGATTTGTTTGGAAGCCGTTACCTAAATTAGCGGTAAATACAGCGGCTTGGTACTTATTTTTAGAACAAGAATTTGTGTACGTTGGCGATGCAGGAATTGTAGAACCTAGCGGAAAAACAGAGCGTTATGGTCTGGACTTAGGCTTAAGATACCAGTTTAACGATTGGTTATATTTTGATACAGATGCTACTTTAACAAAAGCAAGAAGTATTGATGCTCCAGATGGAGAAGATTATATACCGTTGGCTCCAGATTTCACTATGTCTGGTGGATTATCTTTAAATAATTATAAGAATTTTTCTGGAGGCATACGCTATAGGTATTTAGACGATAGACCTGCTAATGAAGATAATTCGATAATAGCAGATGGCTATTTTATTACAGATTTTAATATTAATTATACTATTGGAAAATTAACCTTAGGTGTAATTGTTGAAAATATATTTGATGTAGAATGGAAAGAAACACAATTTGCAACCGAGTCTCGACTTCAAAATGAAGCACAACCGGTTGAAGAAATTCATTTTACACCAGGAACACCTTTTTTTATTAAAAGCTCGTTGACATATAAGTTTTAGGGATAAATTTATATTGAGAGCTTTACCACTAACTAACAAAACAAAAAACAATTTTGTTTGGTTGTTTTTTAGGAGAATTTTGTTAGTTTTTTTGTTTGTTTGGGAGCGTCTGTTTATTATAAACAGGCGCTTTTAACATTTAAGAACTTATGTATAAATACTTTTAAAAAAACAACTAATTTTTAGTTAAAACACATCAAATTAAATAATTTAGACACTAGTTATTTAAGATACTGTTTTAATAATGTTTACTGTAGCAAATGCAAATAAGTAAATTTGTTTCACAAAAAAAACACCATATAGTTTTAGTTATATGGTGTTAAGTATATGAGGTATTAATTAATGTATTTAAGAGGAAGCTTCAACAACTCCTAAAGTATAAAGTTGTTCTAAAGTTGGAGAAACACTTCCGCCAGCAGGCTCTAAAGTAATTCCAAAAGCTTGCGACTCGTTAGGGTTATTGAGTGTGAAGATTTTATTTTCATTAGCAACAAAATCATCTACAGTACCTAAACTTGTAGGAGTTAAAGGATTAAGTGTTAAAGACCAAACTTGGTAAACTTTCCCTTCAGGAGGTTCTGGTAATCCTTGTAAATCTAAATACACTTTTTTATCGTCTTTATCCCAATAGGCTTTTGCATAAGCTTCAGGATAAACCGGTTGTCCTGCTAAAGGCACTGGTGTTAAATCAGTATCTCTTAATATGTTTAATAACTGTTTAGTTTCAGTTAAATCTGTATTTTTTTTATCTATTTCAGCTTCTAAAAACTCTTTATCAACAATACTGTTATTAAGGTTAGATTTTAGTTCGTTGTTCTGATTTAGCATCCAAAGTAAACCTCCACCTAAAACAAGAGCAGCTGCCCAACCAGAGTAATTAAACCAGTTAGATTTCTTCTCATTTAGTGTTACTACTTTAGTATTAGTTGTTAAGCCTAATTTTTCTTTAACTAAACTGTATATGTATTTAGAGTCTTTAGGCGAAGCAGCAGCTGTTAGTTTTAATATAGCAGCTTCAATTTTAAGCACTTCATTTAAAAGCTCAGGATACTGCAACAACAACTCATAGATCTCCTGATTTTCTTTTTCAGAAAGAGCTCCTGCAACGTAAAGTTCCAAAATGCCAGATTCTATGTATTCTTTTGTATTCATAATTAAACGTTAAGCATTTGTCTTAGCTCGTTAATACAATTTCTATTTCTAGTTTTAATTGTACCAATAGGCATTTCTAATGTTTCGGAAGCTTCCTTTTGAGTATAACCTTTAAAGTATAAAAGCTCTATAACTTTAATACATTTTTTGGCAAGCTTAGTAACATAATTTTTAATACCAATAGCATCTGTGCTATTGTCTAAGTTATCATTGCTTTGTATAATATCTACGAAAAAATCGGAGTTGAGGTTTTTGTTAGAATTTTTAAAGTTTTTAGAACGTGTTTTATCTATTGCAGCATTTCTGGCAATATTTATTATCCATGTAAAAAAACGTCCTTTTTTTGCGGAGTAAGTGTCTGCTTTGTGCCAAGCTTTTATAAATACATCTTGCATAACTTCTTCTGCAATACTGTGATCTCTAACAATATTGTAAATAACGCCATGCATGCTTTCGCTGTACATATTATATAAAGATTCAAATGCTTTTTCGTCTTTATTTTTAAAATTTTGAACTAAGGTTTCTAGTTGCATCCAATGGTTTTGTTATTTAATAATTCCTCCACAACTTATACGTCCACCTGCATTACCTGTTGGTTGTCCGTAATCATCTTCTCCTTCATGAACAATAACAGCTTTTCCAACAATGTTTTTAGTATCGTCATCACATCCAATACACCATTCATCTGTAGAGAAATTAACCACTGCATAGCCTTTTTCGTCTGCGGTTAAATTTCCAATATCACCTTTGTGGTAACCAGCAGTGTCTCCCCATTTTCCGTGTGGTTGACCTGTTGGGTTCCAATGTCCACCAGAAGAGGTTCCATCTGCAGAGCTACAATCTGCCTTTTCGTGTAAGTGAATAGCGTGTACACCAGGCTCTAAACCATTAAATATAGCTACCATTTTTACGACATCGCCTTCTTGTGTAAATACAGCGTTTCCAGTAACCTTACTTCCGCTTTTAGCCTCTAGTTTTACTTTTATTTTTTCAGCTTTCATCGCTTCAGAAGGTGTAGAATCTTCTTTTTTTACTTCTTTCTTACAACTTACTGTAAATAGTAAGGATATTGATAAAATTGATAATAATATTCTTTTCATTTTTAGTTAAATTTAATTCAGGTGTAAATTAATAAAAATATAGTTCAATACATGATTTATATCATATTTTTTGTGGCTTATATGCTATAATTTTACATTAAAATTGTTTAGGTATGTGCAATTCTTTAATAGATAAATATAATGTAGCAGGTCCACGTTACACCAGCTACCCAACGGTTCCTTATTGGGACAATCAATCGTTTTCTTTAAAACAATGGAAAGCGTCTATTAGTAAATCGTTTAATATTAGTAACGCAACCGAAGGGATAAGTATATATATCCATTTGCCATTTTGCGAAAGTTTGTGCACATTTTGTGGTTGTAATAAACGTATAACAAAACGTCATGAAGTAGAGAGGCCTTATATAAATGCACTTTTAAAAGAATGGTATTTATATTGCGATTTGCTAGAAAATAGACCAAAAATTAAAGAATTGCATATTGGAGGAGGTACGCCAACATTTTTTTCTTCTACAAATTTAGAAATTTTAATTAAAGGACTTTTAACTCAAGCAACTTTAGCAAAAGACTATGAGTTTAGTTTTGAAGGGCATCCTAACAACACAACAAAAGAACATCTTGAAACCTTGTATGATTTGGGATTTAAACGTGTAAGTTTTGGTGTACAAGATTATAATGAAACTGTACAGAAAGCAATACATCGTATTCAACCATTTAACAAAGTGGAAACAGTGACGCGTTTGGCAAGAGAAATAGGATATACTTCTGTTAGTCATGATATTATTTTTGGTCTCCCATTTCAAACCGAAGCACATGTGGAACACACCATAAATTTAACAAAACAATTACTACCAGATCGTATAGCCTTTTACAGTTATGCTCATGTACCTTGGCTAAAAGGGAATGGGCAAAGAGGTTATGACGAAACTAATTTGCCTTCTGGCAAAAGTAAAAGAGCTCAATATGAATTAGGTAAAAAAATGCTCTTTGAAGCTGGCTATGTGGAGATAGGGATGGACCATTTTGCCTTAAAAACAGATACTCTTTACAAAGCAACAACAACAAAAAAACTACATAGAAATTTTATGGGTTATACAGCCTCAAAAACCAAAGCGATGATTGGTTTAGGAGTCTCTTCAATTAGTGATAGTTGGTTTGGTTTTGCTCAAAATGTTAAAAATATAGAAGACTATTATAATGTATTAAAAGACGATATTATTCCTGTACAAAAAGGACATATTTTAACTACAGAAGACTTAATTATAAGACAACACATTTTAAACTTAATGTGCCATTTTGAAACCACATGGACACCAACCAAAAACTATTTTAAAGAGTTACCAGAAGTGCTAGAAAAATTAAAGGAAATGGAAACAGATGCTCTTATTAAAATAACTCCTAATCAAATAATTGTTACAGAAAAAGGGAAACCATTTGTTAGAAATGTTTGTATGGCATTCGATTTGCTTTTACAACGTAAGAAACCTCAAACACGCTTGTTTTCAATGACAATTTAAATAATAGTTAAAAAAAATTTAAAAATTTTGGTGACTGTATAAAATAATTTATAATTAGTTAAAACGAACTTAAAACTTTAAAAAATGAACAAAATAATAGTACCTATAGATTTTTCGGAATACTCAGAATATGCACTAGAAACTGCAGCTATTTTAGCAAAGCGTAATAATGCTGAAATTTTAGCATTGCATATGCTAGAAATAGATAAAGGTAGGCTAACAGACTCTGCAGATGAGCAAAATGCTAAAGCGGTTTTCTTTTTAAAACTTGCCGAACAAAAATTTGAAGAATTTTTACAAAAAGATTTTTTAGAAGGCCTATCAATCACTCCAATTGTAAAACATTTTAAAGTGTTTAGTGAGGTTAGTGAAGTTGCTGCAGAGCAAAATGCAGATTTAATTGTTATGGGATCTCATGGAACCAGTGGATTGTCTGAAATATTTGTAGGCTCTAATACTGAAAAAGTGGTAAGACATTCAAAAATTCCTGTATTAGTTGTTAAACATAAGCCAACACGCTTAAAATTTGAAACTGTAGTATTTGCTTGTAATTTTTCTGAAGAGATGGTAGAGCCTTATTTAAAAGCAAGCGCTCTATTTAATACAGAAACTTCTAGTCTTAAATTATTATATGTAAATGTGCCTGGAGATCGTTTTATGAGCTCACAAGAAATGGAAGCAGATGTTGCCGCTTTTCTACAAAAAGCAGATGGGAATTTAGATTCTATTAATACTGTTCATTACGTATCAGATTACACAGTAGAGAAAGGAATTCTTAATTTCTCTAATCTTGTTGGAGCAGATTTAATTGCTGTACCTACACATGGTCGTACAGGAATTGCTCATTTTTTTGAAGGTAGTATTTCTGAGGATGTTGCCAACCACTCTAACATTCCAGTGATGACATTTAAAATATAAATTAAAATTTTACATTGTTTTTTTTAGTTAGTTAGAGATAATGTGAAGCAAGAGTTGGATTTAAAAATCCAACTCTTTTTTTTAAAATATTTTAAATAGGATAAAATTGTCTTAAATATGATATTTATCATATTTTTTGACATTAATAGGTCTTAAATTTGTGTAATAAAACTAAAGCAATACAAATGAAAACAACACTAAAATTATTGACAGTAGTATTTGTAACACTTCTAATTAGTTGTGGAGGCAAAGAAGAGAAGGAGAAGGAAAAATTTTCTTATCAAAAAAAGACAACTGAAACCACAACAACTAAATCAACGACTTCAAAAGCTGAAAAAATTCCAGCTTCAAAAAAAGTAGATTTAGACAACAAAGGTGTTGGTCCAATTAAATCTATCGAATTAGCTGCAACAATAGACCAAAAAATGGTAACTCAAGGCGCAGATGTTTTTAAAAGAATGTGTACAGCGTGCCATAAGCCAAATAAAAAATTTATTGGTCCAGCTCCAACAGGAATCTTAGAACGTAGATCACCAGAATGGGTAATGAACATGATTTTAGATCCAGAAGGAATGGTTAAAAACGACCCACTGGCTAAAGAATTATTAATGGAGTTTAATGGTTCGCCAATGGCAAATCAGAACCTTACAGAAGAAGAAGCTAGAGCTGTATTAGAGTATTTTAGAACTCTAAAATAATAATTTATAACCATCATAAATACTAACACTTAGACCAATGAAAACTTTAAAAAACCTTTTTTTAGTATTTGCATGTTTAGCATTAATAGTTTCATGTAAAACCGAAAACAAAGACGGAACATCGACCTCTACAGTTACCCAAGCTGATAATGAATCTAATGATAAAACTGGTCAAGCCTTTATTGAAGATGATGGATCAACTCCAAATTGCTTACAAATAGCAATTGGCTCTAAAGACCATTCAACTTTAGTTGCTGCTGTTCAAGCTGCAGGAGTAGAAAATGCATTGGTTAATGTAGGTCCGCTTACCGTTTTTGCACCAACAAATGAAGCTTTTGCTGCATTACCAGAAGGTACAGTAGATGACTTACTAAAACCTGAAAACAAAGACGCTTTAGCTAATATTTTAAAGTATCACGTTACTCCAGGTAATTATTCTAAAGACTTTTTAAAGAGATTTAAAAAATTAGGACAAGCAAACAATGGTTATGTAAAAGTTGAAGTTGTAGATGGCGAACCAATGATTGGTGGTGCTAAAATACTAGGAAGTGTAAATGCTGGTAATGGTATTGTACACGTAATTGATAAAGTTTTATTGCCTCCAACAGAATAAATATAAACACTAATTAAAATTTAATAATAATGAAAAAATTAATAACATCAGCTATTGCATTAGCAACTATACTTGTTGCGTTTACAAGTTGTAATAACTCTGGTAAGTCTTCAAAGAAAAATGGAGCCTTATCTAGCAACAATGCAGAAAAAGTATATGTAGCACCAGGAGAGCATGATTCGCATTATGCATTTATCTCTGGTGGTTACAGTGGTAACCTTACAGTTTACGGTTTACCTTCAGGACGTATGTTTAAAGAAATTCCTGTATTCTCACAATTTCCAACAAATGGTTACGGATATTCTGAAGAATCTAAACCAATGTTAGAAACTTCTTATGGTTTCATTCCTTGGGATGATTCGCACCATCCAGACATTTCGCAAACTAATGGTGTTTTAGATGGTCGTTGGGTATTTATTAATGGTAACAACACTCCTCGTATTGCTAGAGTTGGTTTAAGATCTTTTGAAACAGAAGAAATTATTGAAATTCCAAATAGTGCAGGAAACCATAGTTCTTCTTTTATTACAGAAAACACAGAGTATGTAGTTGCAGGAACACGTTTTTCGGTTCCAGTTCCACAAAGAGATATGCCAATTAAAGACTATAAAGGAAACTTTAAAGGTGCTTTAACTTTTATTTCTGTAGATCCAGAACATGGTCATATGGATATTAAATTCCAAGTACTTATGCCAGGTTTTAACTACGATTTGTCACATCCTGGACGTGGAAAATCTCATGGCTGGTTCTTCTTTACAACCTATAACACAGAGGAAGCAAGTACGCTTTTAGAGGTTAATGCATCTCAAAATGATAAAGATTTTATTGCAGCAATTAACTGGAAAAAAATTGAAGAATATGTAAATAATGGTGGTGGTACAATGATGCCAGCAAATTATGCACATAACTTATTAGATGAAGATACGCACACAACAACTTCTACAATGAAAAAAGAAGTACGTGTTATTAATCCATCTGAAGTTCCTGGAGCTGTATATTTATTACCAACACCAAAATCGCCTCATGGTTGTGATTTAGATCCTTCTGGAGAATATATTGTAGGTAATGGTAAATTATCAGCTAACTTAACAGTACACTCATTTACAAAAATGCTTGACGCTATTGAAAACAAAAAATTTGCTGGAGATGCTTATGGTATTCCTATCTTAAATTTTGAAGATGTTTTAGCAGGTTCTGTTGAGCAACCAGGTTTAGGACCTTTACATACAGAGTTTGATGATAAAGGAAATGCATATACAACCTTCTTTATTTCATCAGAAGTTGTAAAATGGAAATTAGGTACTTGGGAAGTTATTGATAGAAAACCAACATACTATTCTGTAGGTCACTTAACAATTCCTGGAGGAAACTCTGCAAAACCTTTTGGTAAATATATGTTTGCGATGAACAAAATTACTAAAGATAGATACTTACCAGTTGGTCCAGAAATGGAGCACTCTGCACAATTGTATGATATTTCTGGAGATAAAATGGAATTACTTTTAGATTTTCCAACTCATGGAGAACCACATTATGCTGCAGCAATTCCTGCAGAAATAATTAAAGAAAACTCACTTAAGTTTTACAAGTTAGCAGATAATAAACACCCTCGTAAAGCTACAAATGATGATGAAACTAAAGTAGTTAGAGATGGTAAAAACGTGCATATTTACATGACTATGATACGTAGTCACTTCTCACCAGATAATATAGAAGGTGTTAAGGTTGGAGACAAAGTATTCTTCCACGTTACTAACCTAGAACAAGATTTTGATGTACCACACGGTTTCGCTGTAATTGGTGCTAATAATGCAGAATTATTAATTGCTCCTGGTCAAACAAGAACATTAACTTGGGAACCTAAACAAGTAGGTGTATGGCCTTTCTATTGTACAGATTTCTGTTCTGCATTACACCAAGAAATGCAAGGTTACATTAGAGTCTCTGCAGAAAATAGTAATACGCCATTAAAATGGTCAATGGGAGAAGATATAGAATAATTAATAATATTTAGAGAAATTTTGTTTTAGTGTTTATTTCTCTAAATAAAAGGCGAGAGTTGATTTATCGCTCTCGCCTTTCTTTTTAAAACACTATTAACTAAATAGTAATTAAACAATATTTTATTCTATGAAAAAGGCTGGAATTTTAATGATATTAGGGACTTTATTGTTGTTAGGACTTTTTAAATTCCCTTTATGGAATATTATGCTTGGCGCACCACAATATCCAGACCCACTAGGCATGAATATCTACATTCAAGGCATTGAAGGTGTAAATGAATTTGACCTTCAAAACATTGATGGTTTAAACCATTATATTGGTATGAAAACAATTCCAAAAGCAGAAGATATGTGGGAGTTTTCAGTATTTCCAAAAGTAATTATTGGTATGGTTGTTTTAGGCGTTATAATTGGAATATTGGGATTTTTAAATAAAATTAGTTACAAATTCTTTATAGGTTGGTTTTTATTAATGTCTATATTAGGCGTATTAGGTATGTACGATTTTAATAATTGGCTTATCGATTATGGTAGTAACTTAGATCCTAATGCTATTATTAAAGTCACAAATCCTGATGGTTCACCAATGTCTTACAAACCACCTTTAATAGGCTATCAAAAATTACTTAATTTTGATGTAGATTCTTGGCCACATATAGGAGGTTATCTTATGTTTGTTGGCATGTCTTTAACGCTTGTTGCATTTTGGTTAGGTAGAAAAGCCAGCTTAAAAAAAACAACACAATAGCAATGCAATTTTAAAACACTAAAAACACTAAAATTATGCAAACACTAAAACACTATTCAATTTTTGCATTATTACTATTTTTTATTAGTTGTAATGTAGCACCAGAACCCATAAACTACGGAAGTGATGGTTGTCATTTTTGTAAAATGACCATTGTAGATAAAGTACATGCCGCAGAAATTGTAACCAATAAAGGTAAAGTCTATAAATTTGACGCTACAGAATGTATGATAAACTTTATGAAAGAGTTTGATACATCAGAAATTAAACTTTATCTATCTAACAACTATACAGAACCAGAAGCATTAATTGATGCTACAAAAGCCACGTTTTTAATTAGTAAAAACATACCTAGTCCTATGGGAGCATTTCTTTCTGCTTTTAAAAACAAGGCTGATGCTGAAAAATTTCAAGCAGAACAAGGAGGAGATTTATACACTTGGGAAACCTTACTAGCAAAATTTAAAGACTAGTAGTATGAAAAACTTCTTCGTTTTCTTAACAGTCATTTTTATGACTGGTTCATCAACTATTGCACAAACTATTGAGGTTTGTAAAACTTGCCCAATTTCAACATTAAAAGAAGGTATTGCTCAAGCAAAAGACTTTGATACTATTATTGTTAAAAAAGGGACTTACAAAGAGCATGATGTTATTGTAGATAAACCACTAACCATTATTGGTGAAAATTACCCTGTTATTGATGGCGAGTCTAAAGGCGAAATCATTACAGTTATTGCAGATAATGTGACTGTTGATGGTTTATTCATCATAAATGTAGGTAATAGTTATACAGCAGATTATGCAGCTATTAGAGTAAAAAACAGCAAAAATTTCTTGATTCAAAATTTAGTTTTAGAAAAATTATTCTTTGGTATTTATATTGAAAAATCAAGAGATGGAAAAATATTTCATAACAAGATTGTTGGTGATGCTGTAGAAGAATACAATTCCGGAAATGGTATTCAACTATGGTACAGCAAAAATGTGGAAATAGAACATAATTTTGTGCAACATGTTCGTGATGGTATTTATTTAGAGTTTTCAGATTTTTGTACCATTAAAAACAATGTTAGTTCTTTAAATGTACGTTATGGTTTGCACTTTATGTTTTCAAATGATGATATGTATCAAGATAATGAGTTTTCTAACAATGGAGCAGGAGTTGCAGTAATGTTTTCTAAAAGAATACAAATGTATAACAACATTTTTAAGGATAATTGGGGAACAGCTTCTTATGGATTATTACTTAAAGAAATTAATGATGCAGAAATTGAAGGAAACAATTTTACAGATAATACCATTGGTATTAATGTAGAAGGTTCTAATAGAATTAATTACAAGCACAACAATTTTCAAAATAATGGTTGGGCAGTTAAAGTAAAAGGTGCTTGTTATGCCAACATTTTTACCGAAAATAATTTCTTATACAACTCCTTTGATATTGCTTACAATAGTAAGGTTAATGATAATAATTTTGACAAAAATTATTGGAGCAGTTACACAGGTTATGATCTAGATAAAAACGGTATTGGAGATGTACCATACAGACCAGTAAAACTATTTTCATACATTGTAAACCGTACACCAGAAACCATTATTTTGTTACGTAGTATGTTTATAGATATTATTGATTTTTCAGAAAAAGTATCACCAGTTTTTACTCCAGACAACTTACTAGATAATAATCCACAAATGAAAAAACTAACATGGTAATTATTGAAAATTTACATAAAAAATTTGGAAAGAATCAAGTTTTGAAAGGTGTTAATTTAACCATTAATGAAGGCGGAATTTTTGCAGTGCTTGGACCAAACGGTTCTGGTAAAACAACATTGATTAAGTCTGTTTTAGGAATGGTTATTCCCAATAAAGGAAACATTACAGTTCAAGGTGAAAACATTTATAAAAACTCTGACTACAGACATAAAATTGATTATTTACCACAAATAGCTAATTTTCCTAGTAATCTTCGTGTAAAAGAATTAATTAAAATGATTAAAGATTTACGCAAACCTACCAATGAAGATGAAAGGTTAATAAAACTCTTTAGGCTAGAGCCTTTTTTAGATAAAAAATTAGGTCAGCTTTCTGGAGGAACTAAACAAAAAGTAAACCTTGTTTTGACCTTTATGTTTGATAGTCCTTTAGTAATTTTAGACGAACCAACAACAGGTTTAGATCCTATTTCGTTAATACGATTAAAAGATTTAATTAAAGCCGAAAAAGCCAAAGGCAAAACAATACTTATTACATCACATATTATGAGTTTTGTTGAAGAAGTTTCTGATGAAATTGTATTTATTTTAGAAGGAAAAATATACTTTAAAGGCTCTATTCAAGAATTAAAAACCAAGACACAGCAGCCAGATTTTGAGCATGCAATTGCGTCAATATTATCAAATAACCATGCTTAAAATATTAAAATATAGTTTTTACGATTTAATGCGTAGTCGTTGGAGTTACGTCTATTTTGCGTTTTATTTACTGCTAGGTATTGTGTTGTTATTTTTAAATAACGACTTGTCAAAAGCAGTTATTACTTTAATGAATGTCATTATTGTTTTAGTACCTTTAATTGGTACCATTTTTGGCGTGATGTATTATTATAATTCCAAAGAATTTACAGAACTCTTATTAGCACAACCCTTAAAACGATCTTCCATATTTTTAGGTCAATATTTAGGTGTAGCCATATCACTATCTATGAGCTTGATTTTAGGTTTAGGTATTCCGTTTGTGTTTTATGGTTTGTTTGAAAGTAGTGCCATTTGGGATTTTTCATTATTACTAATTACAGGCACATTTTTAACCTTAATCTTTACAGCTTTAGCGTTTAATATTGCCTTATCTAACGAAAACAAAATTAAAGGTTTTGGCTATGCAATACTACTTTGGCTGTTTTTAGCTGTTATTTATGATGGTTTGTTTTTAATGACACTTATTCTATTTGAAGATTATCCTTTAGATAAACTTTCCCTTATAGGAACCATGTTAAACCCAATAGATTTATCCAGAACACTTATATTATTAAAACTAGATATTTCTGCTTTATTAGGCTATACAGGAGCAGTTTTTAAACAATTTTTTGGTACAAGTTTCGGATTAATTGTATCTTTTGTTATGTTAACTGTTTGGGTTGTATTACCAGTTTTAAGAATAGTATTTAAATCAAAGAAAAAAGATTTTTAAAATGAAAACAAAATATATAATAATCGTATTGCTTTTAGTGTTTGCTGTTAGTTGTAAAAATGAAACGTCAACTCAAGAATTAATCCCATCAATTAAATTGGAAGGGTTAATTTTAAACACTAATGAGAAATGGATTGTAAATGAAGAAACTCATATTGGGATGAAACGAATAGATTCTATTTTAAAGAATAATCCATCCTCAAACGGAAAAATTTTAGGAGATAAATTATCAAAACAAACCAGTTATATTATTAAAAGTTGTGACATGAAAGGTGAAGCACACGATCAGCTTCACGTTGTACTTGTACCAATTTTAGTAGAAATCACAGATTTAAAAGATGAACAAAATGCTTCAGTAGTAAAACAGAAGACTAAAAAATTACAACGTTTAACTGCTACTTATTTTGAGTATTTTAAATTATAGGTGTTTGTTAAACACGTAAAATAAGTATTGGTTTACTTATTTTAGAAATGGTAACTTTAGTCTTTGGGTTAGAGAAAAAATGTTCGAAAAACCCTTCTTTTTGTACTAATAATGCTATAAAATCTATAGTATTAGTTTGTAAGTAGCTAGATAAAGCAAAATCTATAGGAACTTCGTTCACAACATGATATTTACAATCTAATAATGCTAAATTAGATATATCGTCTTGCTCTTGTGTTGTATTTTCTTTATTTGGATTAACCCTCAAAACATGAAGGTATAATTGGTGATTTTTAATAAACTTTAATAACTGTGTAAAAGCATTGCCTGCAATGGCATCTTTAGGTTCTAGTGGTAATAAAAGTTCTTTAACTGGCTCAAAATTATAGTCTTCCGGAATAATTAAAGTTTTACAATTTACTTTTCTAATTACATTAATAGTATTACTACCAAGCAGTACCTCTTTTGCTCCAGTAGCTCCATTTGTTCCCATGACAATAAAATCTATATTTTTAGCTTTTATTATTTGCTTGATAGCATCAATAAAAACATCAAAATCTATATGAGTTTCAAATGTATAATTAGAATTATTAAACTTGTTTTTTAAATCATCAACAAATACTTGTAGTTTTTCTTTTGGCTCTTTAGTAATTGTTTCATAAAGGCTTTCTTTGTTAGAATACATTAAATCACTAGAACTAAAACTACCAATTTTATGTACATTCATTACATGAAAAGTACATTTTTCATTCTTAAAAAAATGCATAGCATACTGTATTGCATTTTGTGCATTATTTGAAAAGTCTGTAAGTAAAAGTATGTTTTTCATAGCGTTTTATATTTTACTATAAAAATAATCAATGTTTTACTCAAATAATATGATGAATATCAGTTGGTATCAGATTATTACCTCCAAAATTCATCATCCAGATTATCTTTAAAATCTTCTGGTTGGTGTATTTTTTCTATTTCAAGCATTTGCGTTTCAGTTGCAATCTTTTGTATTTCAGGAAACAAAACGCGTTCTTCAAACCTAATATGTTGTTCTAATTCCCCTTCAATTTTACGTAATGTTTTGGCATCATCTCCCGTTTCTGCAAACAAACGTTTTAAACGTCTATGGTCTGTTAATGCTTTCTTTACAAGTTCATTATCTTGTTCTAAAATGGTAAAAATATGAGCTTCTTCCATTTCAAAGTGCGGAATTAAATGGGTTTTAAAAAACCAATCAGCATAGACTCGTATGCGTTCTGGTGCTATATTTTTACTAAACCCAGCTCTTATTTTCCAGGACAATAATAAACCATGATGATGTTCTCTACTTAGTGGTTGTAATGCTTTATGTCGTTTTTGTGGTTTTAAATCCATGTGGTTTTGTTTTAATTATATTTAATAAAATAAAAAATATTCCTAAAGGAAGTAATATGCTAAAAAGGAATAATATGATATAATAATTTTGAAGAATTCCTGTTCCAAAATAAAATTTATAACCTTGTATAAGTAATACAATTTCAGTAAACACAAAACCTAAAAGGAAGCTATAAATACCTATGGTTAAGGAATTAGTAAAACGAACCAATTTGGAATTTAAAATAAACGAAAATAGAAAACCTGTAATAACACCAAGCATCATTAAATGAATAAACCCAATTACAAAATTACGATGCTCAAAAACTACTTGTGAAAACTCTGGGATAATACTAAGTGTTTGAAAAATTATTTTTAGCACAAAACAAAACACACTAAAATAATATAGGTAAACTGTAAGTTTTGGTTGTGTTTTTAAATGTTGTTGCAACTTTGTTTTTATAAGTTTTAAAAAGAAAATGAGTGTTATAAATTGTAATATAATACCAAGTGCATTTATAAACAATAATGCTTTGTGAGGTGCAAACCACTGAATTGGGAGAGCAAAGGTTAATATAGTAGAAGCTATTAATAATCTATAAAATTGTTGAAACAATTTAGAGTTTTCAATTTTAAGAAGATGAAAAAATACTACAAATACTCCTATTAAAAACCAACCATTAAACTGAAAGTGTAAAAAGAATTGTATAGCAATTTGATAGAACGCTGAAGCTTGTCCAAGTAAACCAACTGCAGGACCTAAACACCAAACACCAAGCGTAGATAGTAACATAAATAGGAGAGAAGCTTTAAGTAATTTACTAGTAGCTATAGAGGTAGTTTTATGGTGTTTCCAAATTAAATACACAAAGAAATAACTACAAAAAATATGAAGTGTTGAAAACGTTATAGAAACTGCTGCATAACCTTGAAACGGAAAACTAAGCATCATACCAATTACAGAAATTTCGGTTATCCAAAATAAACGATTGTAAATAGGTTTTTTATCTGGAATAAAATAATAAACAAAATGCGTAAATAACATTAAATACACCCAACCTAACATCGCAACATGCGAATGCGCATGCGTTAAATAACGATAGTTTAAACCAATAGAATCAACAAACGAAAAGCGTAGTGCTAAACCCATTAAGGCAGCAATAAAAAAGTTTATAAAGCATACAACTACTAGTCTTTTAGGCATTTAATAATTTTCTAAAATTTTATATAAAAGTGCAGCTTTTTAACAAAAAACCCAGAATATTTTTATTAAAATATTCTAGGGTTTTTTAGCTAAAGCAGCTATTTAGTGTTGCTATTAATCAAATTGCTGTTCTAATTTTATAGCTTCAGGAAATAAAATATTGTTTTCTAAATGGATGTGTAAATGCAAGTCTTTTTCAAACTCTTCTAGCATTGCATAGGTTACTTTATAGGTGTTACAAGCATCTGCTGGTGGAGTGTAATCATTAGTTAATTCTGCAATATCTCTAAAACGTTCACCTTCATTATCGTGTTCTTCCATCATCATTGCAATTGGGTGTTCTACAGTCCCAAATTGAGGCGATTGTATTGTTTCATTTTTTATTTTTGCATTAACCATTCTTTTTACAAAAGGGAAAAGAATAAGCTCTTCTTTTTTCATGTGAGCAGCTAACTCTCCTGCAGACGCTGTAAATAACTCATTAATTTTGAATAATTCTGGATGACGCTCACCATGTACACGACAAAGTTTATCTAAAAATTGACGCAATACAGGTATTTTTTCTTCTACATATCTATGATGCTTCTTTTCTATATACTCTGCCAATAAATCTAAAGGCCAAGATTTATAATCTATAGATTGGTTTGTCGTTGTGCTTAAAACAGCATCTAGTTCTTGTACTAGTTTATTACTATCAATCCCTTTTTTATTGCAAGCTTCTGCTACAGATCTGTTTCCGTTACAACAAAAATCTATTTTGTATTTTGAAAAAATTGCAGCAGTCCTAAAATCTTCTGCAACATATTGTCCAATTTGTTTTTGGGTGTCTTTTTGTAATGTTTCCATATTTTTTTATTTCGGATAAATTTATCCTATTTATATTCAAATTTTTTTTAATAAAATTCTTTTTTCATTATAGATTTAAGTGCCTCACTAATTTATTTTATAAGTTAATTTTAGTCTAAATGTTTCATTAAGCATAATCCAAATGTTTTAGTTTGCATAACATTAAACTTCCAAAGTTTTCAGTTAAACTAGTAACAATAACTATTACATTTTTTATGTTTTTAAAAAAGATGCTCCAGATTTTATGTTTAAAGCTAGCTCTTCTAAATTTGTGTTTTCCAGCATGAATTTTAATTCTTTTCTAATTACTTTAAATTTATCATGAACAGGGCAAGGATGGTTTTCATCACAGGATTTAAGGCCTAAACCACAACTGCTATAAACAGTATCTCCATCTATAGCTTGGACTATTTGAGAGAGTTTTATAGTTTTAATGTCGTCTTTTTTAATCTCAAATCCACCATAAGCACCTCTTACAGAATTAATAATATTATGCCTTACAAGTGCTTGTAAAATTTTTGCGGTAAAGGCTTGTGGAGAATCTATTTCTTCCGAAATTTCTTTAGGAGACACTCTCTTATCTTCTCGCGAGTTTTTCGCAATAAAAATCGAGGCTCTAATACCATATTCGCAAGCTTTTGAAAACATATAACTGTATTTAATACAAAGATATAAATTTTATTTTAATTAGGATAAATTTATCTTAATTAAATTTTAATGACAATCAATAGCATTGGAAACGCTATCTATTACTGGAGCAGGAGAAAGGTAAGGAATTCCTAAACCTAAACCACGTATAATAAATAAGGCACCAATAACTACAACGAAAATAGGTATTGCTTTTTGGATGCGTTGTTTAATTGAAGTGTTTAAAAATTTACCTAAATATATAGCAGTAGTCATTAAAGGTATAGTCCCTAAACCAAATAATGCCATATATAAGCTTCCTTTAACAGCGCTTTGCATTGCTAAAGAAGCAAAAACTGCCATATAAACCAAACCACAAGGTAAAAAACCGTTTAAAAAACCAATGGTTAAAAACGTATCTGCAGTTTTCTTTTTTAATGCTTTACCTAATGCCGATTTTACTTTTGAAATGAGTTTGTAAATAGGTTTAGAAAAGTTGTATTTATTAAACGTTTTTACAGGAATTAATACAACTATAATCATAATTACGCCAATAATTATAGATAGTTGTTGCTGCAAACCAAATATGTAGAGGCTTTTTCCAACGAGTCCAAAAAATAAACCAATTATACTATACGCTAGTAGTCTTCCTAAATGATAAGCAAAAATTTGAAATACTTTTTTAGTGGAATTTGTTCTGTCAACTGGTAGCATAAAGGCTATTGGACCACACATTCCTATACAATGGAAGCTTCCTAATAATCCAAATATGAGTGCAGACCAAAGCATGTTTTAATAATTAGTAGTGTGTTTGGTCAAGAGCAGTCAAGACCTATTAATGTTTTGTAATTTATTAATGCGTACTCAAGAAATTACGTTTGTTATTTTACTTAAAATATATTTTTATTTCAGTAATTCTCGAAGTTGCATTATTATTTAATATACTATTTCTTTTTTGTAGAGATATGAGGTTTCGTTATATTGCCAATCTACTTTAATGTTCCAACGACCACCTAATAAACGTTTGTCAGGTATGAGCAAATTGTGGTTTGATAGAGAAATTGGTGTTTCAAAATCAAATTGTTTATTAGATGGTCTATATAGGAACACTTTTCCTGTTATGCTATTAATCTTGAAGGATTCAGGAAATGTAATAACTAAGCCTTTGGTTGTTTTTTCGACACTAACGTTTTGAGTTAAACCTTGGGCATTTGTTTCTTTATTGATGTCATTTTGTACTTGTAATTCTTGTTTGTAATAATCTTCAGTCACTAAATCATGATCGTATTTAGCATTAATATTCATATTAATTACAAAATACATTATAAAGCTTATAAAGCCTATAAATGCTAATACTATACCAGTTCCCCAATTAATTTTCATATTTATTTTTTCCGAAATCGGAAATCTTTTTTTTAGTTAAACTTCTTTTTTTTAATTAAAACTACGAGGTCCTAAAAAGTTAACCGTTGTTGTTTCTATCAGCTCATCACCACTATACACATCAATTGTTAATTTATTTTTATCGCTTGTTAGTTCACTTTGATCAATTTCTATAAACAGTGTACCTTCAGCTAAACCTTGTTCTGGGACCGAAAAATTATCGCTGTTTGAGACTACTTTAATTTCTCCTTCATATTTTCGAAGTCTAAAATCTACATTTTCAATAGTTTTAGTAGTTTTATTTACTAGTTTATAAGTGAACACATTACTAATTATGGTTTCGCCTTTGTGTTCGTAGAGTTGTCCAGGGAGTCTTAATATTCTTGCTTCTACATTATTTCTTACTAATAGCATACCTATTAACACACCAATTAATATAATGAGTACAGCTATGTACCCTTTCATTCTCGCTGTTAATTTAAATTTTTCTTTTTTCTCTATTTCATCTTCACTAGCATATCTAATTAAGCCTTTTGGTAAATTTATGCTTTCCATTATGTGATCACACTCATCTATACAAGCAGTACAATTAACACATTCTAATTGTGTTCCGTTTCTAATATCAATTCCTGTTGGACAAACGTTTACGCACTGTAAACAATCTATACAATCTCCATGTCCAAGAGCTGCTCTATCTTCGTTTTTTCTAAATTTTTTACGTCCATTTTCTGCTTCACCACGTTTATGATCATAGGCTACAATTATAGATTTGTTATCTAATAGTACACCTTGTAACCTGCCATAAGGGCACGCGATTATACAAACTTGCTCTCTAAACCAAGCGAATACAAAGTAAAAAACAGCAGTAAAAATTAAAAGAGGCAAAAAGGTTCCTAAGTGTTTAAAAGGGCCTTCTGTAACGTACATTATAAGTTTGTCACTGCCTATTAAATAAGCTAAAAATACATTGGCTATTAAAAAAGAGATAATTAAAAAGATAAACCATTTTAAAAGGCGTTTTCTAATTTTTTCTCCATTCCATTCTTGTCGGTCTAATTTTCGTTGTTTGTTTCTGTCTCCATCAATCCAATATTCTATTCTACGAAAAACCATTTCCATAAAAATTGTTTGCGGACAAATCCACCCACAAAAAATACGTCCAAAACTTACAGTAAATAGAGCAATAAATACGACTCCAATAATCATAGAGATTACTACCAAATGAAAATCTTGAGGCCAAAAAGGAAAACCAAAAATATTAAATCGGCGTTCTAATATGTTAAACATTAAAAACTGGTTTCCATTAATTTTAATAAATGGAGCAGCAAATAAAAAAGCAAGTAGGAGGTAACTAACTAATTTTCTTTTTTCGTAGTACCAACCACTTGGTTTTTTTGGATACACCCAAGCGCGTTTTCCATCTTCGGTTAATGTACCAATGGAGTCTCTAAAGGTTTCGTTTTTGGGTGATTCCATGTTTAATTTTCTATTGTAATTATAGAATCTGTTTTAACTTCTATAGCTTCAGTTGGAATGTCTGTTTTTGGAGCATTCTCATCTACCCAAATGTCGCCTTCTGGCGCCTTAGGTTCTGCAGGAGTGGTGCCTTCAAATTGTAAAACATAACTTGCAACTTGCGCCATTTCTCGAGGTTTTAAACTTTGTTTCCAAGCAATCATCCCTTTTCCTGCTCGGCCACCTTCAGAAATAGTTTTAAATACATTTTTTATTCCTCCACCTAAAATCCAATGCTTATCTGCTAAATTAGGTCCAATTCCACCTCCTCCATCAGGTTTGTGACAAGCTACACAGTTTTGGTTATAAATAACCTCTCCTGCTTTTAAATCTGAAGCATCTACCATTACAGTAACTGTATTAAAATCTACTAAATCTTTTGCTGTTTCTTTGTATTTTTCAATAGCAATTTTAGCTTCGGCATATTCAGTTTCTAGCTCTATATATTGATTATCTGCATTAAATACATGATATTTTACAAGATAAACTGCAGCAAAAACTATAGATGCATAAAACCCATACAACCACCAAGGCGGAAGATCATTATCTAACTCTTTTATACCATCGTAGTTGTGGTCTAATATTATTTCATGTTCTTCCTCTTTAGGTTTAGAACCCAATAGTTTGGTATAGGTAGTGTTAACCCAATTTACAATTTTAGGTGATTTAACTTTTTTAGCATCGTAACGTGCTTTAGCTTCTTCATCTAAACTTTGATATAGTATATTATCTATGGAGCCTACAATAGCTTCGATAGCAACAAGAACTAGTAATATTAAAACTAAAAAAAGTAATATTATTGGCTGCTCTATAAATGCTGGCTGTTTTCCGGAGTCCACTACAAACTCTATAAGTCCAAAGATTATAAAGAATACAATTAGAACTCTTGCCCAGGATGGTATGAAATTTCTCATAGTTCGGTTGTGTTTTGGTTATCTAATGGTAAGCTGCTTACCTTGTTTATATAGTCTTTTTTTGCCGTGAAAACCCACCAAAATAACACTACAAAAAAGATGAAAAATATTAGTAAGGAGATAATTGGATAGATTTCTATTCCTGTAATACTCTCCATGTGGTTTTTTACAAATTTTAGCATAATAAATTAGTTTTTAGTTTGATGACACTTCTTGGTCTTTTACTTTTATATCTGTTCCAAGACGCTGTAAATATGCAATTACTGCTACTATTTCTCTATTACGCATCTCTACAAAGGCTTCTCCTGCTGCTTTTTTATCTGCTTCGTAGCTGGTTGCAAAATCAGGATCTGTATATAGGTTTTTCTCTATTTGAGTGCCTTGTTCTAACATAGCTTGTTGCGCATTTGCAATATCGTTTTCCGAATAAGGAACTCCAAGCTTAACCATAGTTTTCATTTTTGCTTCGGTTTGAGACTTATCCAGTTTACTGCCTTCTCCAACAATTAACCATTGGTAAGCTGGCATTATAGATCCCGAAGAGGTACTTTGTGGATCGTACATGTGGTTAAAGTGCCAATTGTCTGAATATTTTCCGCCAACACGATGTAAATCAGGTCCTGTACGTTTACTTCCCCAAAGGAAAGGACGATCGTAAACATACTCACCAGCTTTAGAGTATTCTCCATAGCGCTCTACTTCACTTCTAAAAGGTCTAATCATTTGAGAGTGGCAACTCACACAACCTTCTCGTATATAAATATCTCTTCCTTCTAGCTCTAAAGGTGTATAAGGTTTAACACTAGCTATAGTTGGAATATTAGACTTTACCATTATGGTAGGTACAATCTGTACAATACCACCAATTAAAATTGCTATCGTTGCAAATATGGTTAATTTTACAGGTTTGCGCTCTAACCATGTGTGCCATCCTTCTCCAGCCACACGACGTTTAGATACGTTTTGTAAGGCTGCAGCTTCTGCTAACTCGTCGTTAACTTTACTTCCTCTAGCTATAGTTACAATAACATTGTAAATCATAACTAACATTCCTGCCAAGAATAAAGTTCCACCAATAGCACGCATTGCGTATAATGGCATAATTTCGGTTACTGTTTCTAAAAAGTTACCATAAACTAAAGTTCCATCAGGATTAAATTGTTTCCACATACTAGCTTGGATAAAACCAGCTACGTACATTGGTAATGCATACATAATTATACCTAATGTTCCTATCCAGAAGTGTAAATTTGCTAATCCAGTAGAATATAATTTAGTCTTAAATAGTTTTGGTACTAAAAAGTAAATCATACCAAAAGTTAAAAATCCATTCCACGCTAATGCTCCAACATGAACGTGAGCAATAATCCAATCTGTATAGTGTGCAATTGCATTTACATTTTTAAGAGATAGCATTGGTCCTTCAAAAGTAGCCATACCATAACCAGTAATGGCAACGACCATAAATTTTAAAACAGGATCTGTACGTACTTTATCCCAAGCACCACGTAATGTTAATAATCCGTTTATCATTCCTCCCCAAGAAGGCATTAATAACATCACAGAAAATGCTACACCAAGATTTTGAGCCCATTCTGGTAAAGCAGTATATAATAAATGGTGTGGTCCTGCCCAAATGTAAATAAAGATTAACGACCAGAAATGAATAATAGATAATCTATAAGAATATACAGGTCTGTTTGCAGCTTTTGGTACAAAATAATACATTAAGCCTAAAAACGGAGTTGTTAAAAAGAAGGCTACAGCATTGTGTCCATACCACCATTGTACTAAGGCATCTTGAACGCCTGCGTAAGCCGAGTAACTTTTTAAACCGTTAACTGGCAGTGCCAAACTATTAAAGATATGTAGTACAGCAACAGTTACAAATGTGGCTAAGTAAAACCAGATAGCAACATATAAGTGACGCTGTCTTCTTTTTAAAATGGTCCCAATTAAATTCCAACCAAAAACAACCCAAATTAAAGCTATAGCTATATCAAAAGGCCACTCTAATTCTGCATATTCCTTAGAAGTAGTGTAACCTAAAGGTAAAGTAATTGCAGCACCAACAATAATAAGTTGCCAACCCCAAAAATTAATTTTACTTAGCGCGTCACTAAACATTCTGGCTTTAAGTAAGCGTTGCGAAGAGTAATAAACACCAGCAAAAATAGCATTACCTACAAAAGCAAATATTACAGCATTGGTATGTAATGGTCTTAAACGACCAAAGCTTAACCAGGAAATTCCATCGGTTAAGTTTGGGAATAAAAACATGAATGCGAGTAGTAGTCCTACCAGCATACCTACAACTCCCCAAAGCATAGTTGCATAAAGGAAATTTTTAACGATTTTGTTATCGTAATAGAATTGTTGTACTTCCATAATAATTAATTAGTCTTTTTTATTTTTATTGTTGGTTTTGTTCGCTCTTTAACAAGTTCATCATCAAATAGCATTCTAACGGAAGGCGTATAACTATCATCAAACTGCCCTTTTCTTACTGCATAAATAAATGCAACAAAAAAGAAAATAGCAACAATAATGCTAATACTCAGTAAAATATATATAACACTCATACCTATTAGAAGTTATGGTTCAAAAATACGTTTGATTAATTTTTTAAAATATGATTTTTATCATGTTTGTTAAATATTTTCCTTTCCTTAACCCTTTTCTAAGTAAAGAGAACTGTTGTGTATTTACTCATATTTATGTTTTATTAAAGGCCTATATTTTTTAAAAGCTTTAAGTGGGATTTTTTTCATTGTACTTCCTTCCATTTAAGAAGACTTGGATTGGATTTTTCTACCTAATACATTAGTAGCAATAGTTGTAAACACCACTATACTAATAGAACTTAATGGCATTAAAATAGCAGCAATTACAGGTGCTAATTGTCCTGTTACTGCAAAATACAAACCAATTGTGTTATAGAAAAACGAAAACACAAAACTCCATTTTATAATTTTTATAGCACTTTTAGAGGCTTTTATAAACTTATAAAGCTGATTGAATTTACTAGCATCTAAAATAGCATCACAAGCAGGAGAAAATACATTTACATTTTCTGAGATTGCAATACCAACATTACTTTGTGCTAATGCTCCTGCATCATTTAATCCATCTCCAATCATTAAAACTTTTGCACCTTCGGATTGATGGTATTTTATATACTCTAACTTATCGTCTGGTTTCTGATTAAAAATTAATTTTGTTTTAGATGGTAATAACTTTTTTAGATTTTCTAATTCACCTTCATTATCTCCAGATAGTATAACTAAATCGTACTGTTTTTTTAACACATTAAAAAGTTTGGACAATCCTTTTCTGTAACTGTTGTAAAACGTAAATTTTCCTTTATAAATATTATTGGTACTTATATGTACTGTCGTATTTAATACCGATTTTTCAGTTGAACCAACAAATTTTGCTGATCCAATTTTAATAGTATTGCTGTTGTGAGACGCTTCAATCCCTTTACCTAAATGCTCTTCAAAATGATTTAAAGTAATGATGTTGTTTTGGTCTAAAATGTCATAAAGTGACCTGCTTAAAGGATGATTAGAACCTCTAACAGTGTTTTTAAGTAGTATTTCTTCAGAAGTATTAAGCCTAACACCATCATAACTCGCTGTACTTTTTTTATTAGAAGTGATAGTTCCTGTTTTATCAAAAATTATAGTATTTATTGCTGCTAATTGCTCTATAACCGAAGCGTTTTTGACATAAAATTTTAACTTCCCAAAAATACGAAGCATATTTCCTAAAGTAAAAGGAGCAGAGAGCGCAATGGCACAAGGACAGGCTATTATTAAAACTGCAGTAAACACATTCATAGCTTTACTTGCATCTACAAATAGCCAAAATAAAGTTGCAACTATTGCAATACTTAAAACAGCAATAGTAAAGCGTTTACTAATAGTATTGGTTAATGTTGTAAAACCATCTTCTTTATTTTTACTAAATATATCGTTACTCCACAATTGTGTGAGATAACTTTGTTCTACAGATTTTAAGGCTTCCATTTCTAAAACTCCAGAAGTTTGCTTACCTCCTGCAAACAGTTTGTCGCCAGAGTGTTTACTAACTGTTTCAGATTCTCCAGTAACAAAACTGTAGTCAATTTTAGCTTTTCCGTTAATTAGTATGCCATCTACAGGTATTAATTCTTCGTTTCTAATTAATAGTCGATCACCTTTTTTAATATCGTAAACTTGGATTGGAGTTTCCACTTCTTCCAAAGATATTTTAGTCACTGCAATAGGAAAGTAGGATTTATAATCCCGTTCAAAAGATAAAAATGAATACGTTTTTTGCTGAAAAAATTTACCTAATAACAAAAAGAATACTAAACCCGTTAAACTATCGAAAAATCCAGAACCTAAATCGAACATAATCTCAACAGTACTACGTATAAAGAGTACAGCAATACCAAGTGCTATTGGAACATCGATATTTAGTATTTTAGAGCGTAAACCTTTGTAAGCTGAAACAAAATAGTCTAGTCCAGCATAAAATACAACAGGAAGTGAAAAAGCAAACATTAACCAGCGAAATAGAGGCTTGTATTTTTCTAACCAAAATTCGCCAACCTCAAAATATTCTGGGAAGGATAAAAACATTACGTTACCAAATGCAAAACCTGCAATACCAAGTTTGTAAATAAGGGTTCTATTAATATGTTCTTTACCAGTTTTAAAATCGTCTAACGAGATATAAGGCTCATAACCAATTGTACTTAAAAGCAATACAATTTCTTTTAGTGACGTTTTTTTACAATTATAAGTTACTCGAACATTTTTCTTGCCAAAATTTACTTGAGATGAGGAGATGTTTGGATTTAATTTATTTAAATTTTCTAAAATCCAAATGCAAGAACTACAGTGAATATGCGGAATATAAAGCGTGGCAATTTGTGTATTGCCATCATTAAACTCAGTTAATTTTTCAATAATAGTTTCTTGAGTTAGAAAATCGTATTTACCTTCAATCTCTTTAGGTACAGCTCCAGGAGAAGCTTGTAAATCGTAATAGCAGGTTAAATCGTTTTCAGAAAAAATTTCATAAACCATTTTACAGCCATTACAACAAAATAGTTTTTCGTTTAATGTAATACTTGTATTATCACAATTATCACCACAGTGGAAACAAGGAGTTTGTCCCATAATTTTTGCTCATTTATACCTGTAACAAATGTCACAAAACAAGTGGATTTAAAATATGATATTTGTCATGTTTTAGTTAAATTTGGTAAAACATTAAAATTCGGGTATGAGTAAATGTGAAAGTTGTATAGCAAGGCAGTTAAATTCTATGAAATCTTTAACTAAAGAAGAATTAAAAAACGTTTCTGCCTGTAAAACAACGCGATTTTATAAAAAAGGAGAAGTCATTTTTGACGAAGGCGAAACTTTACATGGTGTTTATTGTGTTAGAGATGGTGTTTGTAAGTTAACAAAATTGAACGCTAATGGTAAAGACCATACAGTAAAGTTAATCGGTAAAGGCGAGTTAATAGGTCAACGTTCTATTATAAGTAAAGAACAAACAAATTTAAGTGCTGTAGCCTTAAATGATATTGAGCTATGTTATGTGCCTAAAGACCAAATAATAACAAGTTTACATAAAAACCAAGAGTTTTCGTTTGATGTTTTACAACACTTCGCAAAAGACCTAAAAGGAGCCGAAGACGATTTGATTAACATGGCTCAAAAACCCGTAAAACAACGTTTGGCAGAAGCTATAATTTATGTAGAAAAAACTTTTGGTTTAGACAATAATGGGTTTTTAGATGTTGAATTATCTAGAGAAGATTATGCAAGTATAGTTGGTACTGCTACAGAGTCTGCAATACGTATTCTCTCTCAATTAAAAAAAGAAGGCTTAATTTCTACAAAAGGCAAGCGTATTAAAATTGAAGATTTAGAAGGCTTAAAACGTATAGAGTAGTTTTATAATAACTTTACGAAAATTGAATGTAAATAGTTGTATTTTTATACAGCTATGAAACAGAACAATAATTTAAAAAAAGGATTTGTATTTAAACCTTACGAAGCGCCAAATCAGTCTCCTTTTGAAAAACTTTTTGAGATATTTAAAGAGCTCATAACACACACTTCTGGAGATTTTGATGAAGCAATAAATTGGTTAAAAGAACTAGATAAGGAGTACGAATTAACTACAGCAGAGTACACTATCGACGATTTTATTGAAGACCTTAAAAAGAAAGGTTATATAAAAGAAGAGATTGATACAGACGGAAAAGGCTCTATAGGTATCACAGCAAAAACAGAACGCGCTATTAGGCAACAAGCATTAGACCATATTTTTGGCAATATAAAACGAAGCGGACAAGGTAACCACAAAAGTAAAAGTCCAGGAATAGGAGATGAGCACACAGGAGATTTTAGAAACTATCAATTTGGAGATGCTTTAGATAAAGTTTCCATGACAGAAAGTTTAAGAAACGCTCAAATAAATCATGGAATAGGCGATTTTATTTTAACTGAAGATGATTTAGTGGTGGAAGAAACACTACACAAATCTCAAATGAGCACTATTTTAATGATTGATATAAGCCACAGCATGATTCTTTATGGCGAAGATCGAATCACACCAGCAAAAAAAGTTGCAATGGCTTTAGCAGAATTAATTACAACACGTTACCCAAAAGATACTTTAGATATTTTAGTGTTTGGAAACGATGCTTGGCAAATAGAAATTAAAGATTTACCATACCTTAAAGTAGGTCCTTATCACACAAATACTGTTTCTGGTTTACAATTAGCAATGGATTTGTTAAGACGAAAACGAAATACAAACAAGCAAATTTTTATGATTACAGATGGTAAACCTAGTTGTTTAAAATTACCAGACGGCCAATATTATAAAGATAGTAATGGCTTAAATCCATACATTACCAACAAATGCTACGCAATGGCTGCACAAGCCAGAAAATTACACATACCAATTACAACTTTTATGATTGCGCAAGACAACTATTTAATGCAATTTGTAGAAGAGTTTACCAGAGCAAACCAAGGTAAAGCCTTTTATACAGGTTTAAAAGGTTTAGGTGAAATGATTTTTGAAGATTACGAAACCAATAGAAAAAAACGAATTAGAGGATAATTAATTAGCTGTTAGACTTAAGCTATTAGCCATTAGCTCAAGATGAGTGTGCTAAAAGCCAAAAGCTAAAAGCCAAAAGCAAAAGCTATAAAATGAAAAGAAAGAATATACTAACTTTAGGAGATTTAAAAAAAGCTGGATATGAAAGCAAATCTATAAAAGACGAATTAAGAGATAATTTAATTGAAAAAATAAAAAATAAAGAAACTGCTTTTAAGGGCGTACATGGTTATGAAAACACAGTAATACCAGAGCTAGAACGTGCTATTTTATCAAGACATAACATAAATTTATTAGGATTGCGAGGTCAAGCAAAAACGCGTTTAGCACGTTTAATGCTCAATTTGTTAGACGAGTATATCCCTTATGTTGAAGGCTCAGAAATTAATGACGATCCATTACAACCTATTTCGCGATTTGCAAGAGAGCTAATTTTAGAAAAAGGAGATGATACACCAATTTCGTGGCTGCATAGAAGCGAGCGTTTTGCAGAAAAATTAGCGACTCCAGATGTAACAGTAGCAGATATTATTGGAGATGTAGATCCTATAAAAGCTGCTAATTTAAAATTAAGTTATGCAGACGATCGGGTTATTCACTACGGAATGATTCCAAGAGCTAACAGATGTATTTTTGTAATTAATGAATTACCAGATTTACAAGCAAGAATTCAAGTAGCTTTATTTAATATCTTACAAGAAGGCGATATTCAAATAAGAGGATTCAAATTAAGATTACCATTAGATGTACAATTTATATTTACTGCAAACCCTGAAGATTATACCAATAGAGGAAGCATTGTTACACCATTAAAAGATAGAATTGGTAGTCAGATTTTAACGCATTATCCAACAGATATTGAAACAGCGCGATTAATCACAGAGCAGGAAGCTAAAGTGGTTTTAGAGCAAAAAGACGCTATTTTAGTTCCAGATTTAGCAAGAGACTTATTGGAGCAAATAGTTTTTGAAGCTCGCGAAAGCGAATATATAGACGCTAAAAGTGGAGTAAGTGCACGCTTAAGTATAACGGCTTTAGAGAATTTATTAAGTACTGCAGAGCGTCGTGCTTTAAGAGCTGGAGATGATAAAACTATTTTGCGATTAAGCGACTTTACAGGGATTATTCCAGCAATTACAGGAAAGGTAGAGTTAGTTTACGAAGGCGAGCAAGAAGGTGCTGCAATGGTGGCTTACAATTTAATTGGCGAAGCAGTAAAAAGTCTCTTTCCTGAATTTTTTCCTAAAATTGAAAAATTGAAAAAACAAGAAGACGAAAGTCCGTATGACGATATTGTATCTTGGTTTTTTAATCAACAAGATGGGTTTGAAATTTTAGACGAACTAAGAGATAAAGAATACAAAAGCTTATTAGACGCAATTTCTCCTTTAGACGATTTGTTAGCACAATACCAACCTAATCTTAAAAAAGAAGACAGTTATTTTGTAAAGGAGTTTGTACTTTGGGCATTAGTAGAGTTTAAACAGTTAAGTAAATATCGTTTTACCGAAGGGATTCAGTTTAAAGATCCTTATGGTAGTTTTATAAATGGGATTTAATTACCAATTCCCTCTCGATTTAATATTAGCATCGCAGAGTTTTATAATCTCTGCGATTCTTTTTTGTCTTGTTGCTTCTCGTTTGGCTTGATTTAACCAGTATAAATAGCTTTTTCTGTAAGAAGGTGCAAAATTGTTGTAGTTTTTAAATGCTTGAGGGTTGGTATTAAAAGCAATTTGTAATGCTTTTGGGATAATACCTTTTTCAACATTATCTAAAGCAGTCCAACTTCCATTTTGTTTGCCGATTTCAATAATTGCTAAACCACTTTCATGCATTAAATTTTCAGCTTCTAATTCTTTTATGTACCTTTTATTAAGAGCGCTCCAAACACTTTTAGGATTGCGTTTACAAAAATATTGCCTGCGTTTTCCGTTGCCTAAACTTTTAACTGTAGAGTCAATCCATCCATAACACAAGGCCACTTTTACAGCTTCTTCCCAACGCATAGAGGGTTCTGTATTTTCTACTTTATAAAAAATAAGATAAATACCATCGTTAATGTCATGATTTATATGCAGCCATTTTCGCCACTCTAAGTCAGATTTAAAGTAGAGTTCTTGACGCATTTTAATGTATAACTTTACTTTCTATATAAAAATCACGCTTGACTTTTACTGGCATTTTACTAGATTGTGTTTTATAGGTTTGCCATTCAGTATTAGGAGTAATCAAATGCTCATCATCTCCAATAATTACTTTTATTGGCATAATAAAGTCTTCAACTACATTTGTCCATCTGTAATTAAGCTCTCTATTCTTATGTGAGAATTCTAGAACTGGAATTTTTGTTGTTCGTAAATATTGATTAAAAAAACCTTCTAGTTCCAAACCAGATTCTTCAGCCAAACAGGCTTCAATTTGTTGTGTTGTTACTGTTTGATGATAAAATTTACTATTTAGAGTCCGTAACATTTGTCTCCATTTTTCATCATCGTCAACAATTTGGCGCAACGTATGTAACATATTGGCTCCTTTATAATACATATCGCCAGAACCTTCATTATTAACATTGTATTTTCCAATTAAAGGCCTATCGTTTTGAATATTTGCACGTGTACCAATCACATAATCTGCAGAGGCTTCTTTACCATAATAATAATCTAAAAATAAATTTTCAGAATAAGCTGTAAAACCTTCATGAATCCACATATCTGCAATATCTACATAAGTAATATTGTTTGCAAACCACTCGTGTCCTGCTTCATGAATAATAATAAAATCGAATTTTAAGCCCCATCCTGTTCTAGATAAATCGTTACCTAAACACCCCTTCATGTATTTATTTCCATAGGTTACCGAACTCTGGTGTTCCATACCTAAATAGGGCACTTCAACTAACTTAAAACTGTCTTCGTAAAACGGATAAGGTCCAAACCAATGTTCAAAAGCTTTCATCATTTTTGGTGCATCTTTAAAATGTTCTTTTGCTTTCTCAAAATTGTCTTTTAGAACATAATAACCCATATCTAAATCACCTTTCTCACCTTTAAAAACTTCAGAAAAACTAACATAGTCGCCAATATTAATATTTACGCCATAATTGTTAATTGGGTTGCTTACAAACCAATGTGTAGTAATTGTTTGGTCGTTATTATCAATAACACCTTTTAGCCTTCCGTTAGATACATTCATTAAACCTTTAGGGATTGTTACGCTAATATCCATACTATCTACCTCATCGTACATGTGATCTTTATTTGGCCACCAAACACTTGCGCCTAAACCTTGGCAAGAGGAAGCTACAAAATGATTCCCATTGCTGTCTTTTTTCCAAGAAATCCCTCCATCCCAAGGTGCTCTAATTGCTTCTCGTGGTTTGCCTTCGTAATGAGCAATAACACTATTTGTTTCACCAATGTTCTGTTGGTCTTTAAGGGTAACAACATGTGCATTCACATTGTGTTTTATATCTAATTCTTTTCCGTTTTGGGTGACTTTTGTTAACACTAAAGGTGGTTGCAAATCAATTTGCATCACTTGGTGAGGTTTTAATACTTTATACTGTATGGTATTTGTCCCAGAAATAGTTTTCTTGTCTGGATTAACTTCAATATCTAAATGATAATACGTTAAATCCCACCATTCGCGTTCTGTTGTTATGCTTCCTCTAAGCGTATCTTGTTCTGTAAAGTTATTTTTTTCTTCAAGTAAACTTTGAGCATAACTATTAAAGCAAACTGTAAAAGTTAGAACTAAGATTGAAAATAGGTTGTTTTTCATTTTAAAAAATTATCTCATTATTTTATTTGGAAATACTACAGGACTTTCAAAACCGTCTTTTCCTACAGAAGCAATTCCGAAGAAATAGTTATCAATAACGATACCATCTAGCATAAATTCTGATACATTACCAACATAACGACTGTAATCCCAAGTAGGAGAGGTAGTATCTCTCCAATAAATTTTATAACCAAATGCATCGTTTACTTTATCCCATTTTAGTTTAACAGAAGGTTCAACAATACCTCCAATAGCAACGTTTTTTGGCGCTGGAGGTGCCCAAGCCAAACTTGCTAAGTTTAATACATTTACTGCTGTTAACTTTTTAGCATAATCAAAATTTACATGCTCAATAACATCTCCATATTTAATTCCATTTTCTTCACGAATGTCTTGATGTTGTTGTGTGTAATTTTCATGTGCTTCCATTATTCTAATTCCTGCAAAGCCTAAGTCGTTAAATGGTCTATGGTGTCCTCCACGTCCAAAACGGTCTAAACGATAGACCATCATTGGATTCATTTCTGGCATATAAATTTTTACATTTTTATGAATATAACGCGCTAGTTGACGCGAGATTCCATCGACTTCTCCACCATAAAAACGTCTTAAAGTACGTTCGCGTTCGGTTTCGGTAGGTGGAACAGGCTCAGAGAATATTCTAAACGTTCTGTTATCAATCACTCCATCTACACCTTTAATGTTGCCAATCATATCGTTATTTAAAATCCCGATAATGTCCCAACCTTGTTCTTGTGCGTATTTTGCTAATCCAGCTCCACCAAAAAGACCTTGTTCTTCACCAGATAAGCCTACATAAATGATGCTGTTTTCAAATTTATATTTTGAAAGAACTCTTGCAGCTTCAATAGTTCCTGCCATTCCTGAAGCATTATCGTTTGCTCCAGGTGCATCTTTAGTAAATTCCATAGTATCACTACCTCTAGAGTCGATGTCACCACTCATAATAATGTAGCGATTTGGATACTTTGTTCCTTTTTGTATTGCAACTACATTAACGATCCAAGCATCGTGAGGTACTCGACGATTACCTTCTTTTGTTACAAAATCTTTTTGATAAAAAGTGTTTATGCAATTATTACAATTTTTAGAAATAGTTTCAAATTCCGATTTTATCCAACGTCGTGCAGCACCTATTCCTCTAGTTTCAGAAATGGTATCACTAAAGGTATTTCTGGTGCCAAAATCGACTAGTGTTTGAATGTCTTTTTCAATACGTTCAGCAGAAACCGCTTCAATGATATCGTATATTTTTTGATTGGTTTGTGCAAAAGCTATTGATGATAACAGCGAAAAAACAAGAACTATATTTTTCATCTTTTTAATTTCTTTTAAAAATAAATAAAAAATGCCAAATCATTAAGTGATTTGGCATAAGTTAACTGCTGGTGATTATATTACTCGTTTTCTAAATTACGTTGTTTATTGTTTTTCTCTATCATTTCTTTTACTTCTTTATGGTCGTGTGCATTTTGAATTTCAATATTTGTTGGGAAAGGAAGGTCAATTCCTGCTTCGTCCATAGCGTTTTGAGTGTTTAATATAACATCTGAAAACACTTTAACTACATTGGCACGTTCGCTGTCTGTCCACCATCGTACTCTCACTGTTAGCCAGCTGTCTGCTTGGTCCCAAGGTAAAATATCAATAGGTTTTTCACTACTTACACCAGTTGTTTCTTTAATTGTTTTTCTTAAAATTTTAAAAGCTTTTTCTCTTGGTTGATCATAACCTAAACCTATATCGTATTGAGAACGAATTAATTCGTGAGCTGTAATAACTTTAACTGAATTAGTGTAAATTTCGCTGTTTGGCACCACAATTCTTTGTCCATCATATTGTCTAATTATTGTAGCTCTGGTTTCTATTCGCTCAACAGTACCTTCAAAACCATTAACTACTATTTGGTCTCCAATTTCAAAAGGCTGTCGCATTAAAATTAAAATACCAGCCAACCAATTTTGTAAAATATCTTTAAAGGCGAAACCAATGGCTACAGAACTTACACCTAAACCAGCAATTAAATCTGCTGGATTTAAATTAGGACTCATAATGGTTAAGCCTAACATAACTCCAACTAAAGTTAATGTCCACCTAAGGAATCCTCCAAGAATTTCTCCAAAATTTTCTCTACCTCTTTTTACTAATAATTTTTTAATACCTCTACCAACCCATTTAGAAATATATATCATGGCAATAAAAACTATTATTCCCATTACTATATTTGGAAGATTTTTTATAAATCCATCCAGCCAAGTGTCTAATTTTTCTATTATTGAAGTAGTGTTAATGTCAATTTCACCTTTTTTATCTTTAACGGTGTCTTGTAAAAATGTAATCATAGTTCTCGTATTTGTATGATACAATTTACAAATAGAAGAAGAGTTTGTTTAACTCAAAAAAAGTAAATAGTAATCCATAAAAAAAACCAACTCATTACTTTGAGTTGGTTTTGTTTAGATTGATGCATTTAATTTTAGAAGCAGTATTTATTTTCTGCTTTTACTTTTTCTGCAATCTCAATACGTAAATCTACGATATCTGGATAGTTAGCATATTTTGTAAAGCGCTTAAGACCCATTAACATCATACGTTGTTCGTCTCCCTCAGCAAAAGAAATAATGCTTTCTTTTCCTTTTTCTTCAACAATATCTACTGCGTGATATAAATATAATTTAGCCATGGCAATTTGAGCAGACTGCTCTTTTTCGCTAGTACGTTTTACATTTTTCTCGGTTCTTAAAATTGCTGATTCTGCCATATAGATTTCGATTAAAATATCTGCAGCTGCAATTAATAATTGTTGGTGTTTTTCTAAATCTTGTCCATATTTTTGAACTGCTCCACCAGCAACCATTAAGAAGGTTTTTTTAAGTTTCTTAATCATTTCTTTTTCTTCAGAAAATAATTCAGAATAATCTGGTGTTTCAAAAGAAGGTATTCCCATTAATTCCTCCTGTACTGCTTGTGCTGGACCTAGTAAATCTACATGACCTTTCATTGCTTTTTTAACTAGCATACCAACTGCTAACATCCTATTAATTTCATTGGTTCCTTCGTAGATTCTAGCAATTCTAGCATCTCTCCAAGCTGCTTCCATAGGAGTTTCTTCAGAGAATCCCATTCCTCCAAATATTTGGATTCCTTCATCAGCACTGTTTTGAACATCTTCAGAAACGGCAACTTTTAGGATAGAACATTCAATTGCATATTCTTCAACACCTTTAAGTTCTGCTTCTTGGTGTGTGTTACCAGCAGCTTCTCTTAAAGCAATACGATCTTCGATGTTTTTTGCAGCTCTGTAAGTTGCAGATTCGCCAGCATAAGCACTAGCAGCCATTTCTGCTAATTTGGTTTTAATAGCTCCAAAATCTGCAATAGGTGTATTAAATTGTTTACGCTCGTTCGCATAATTAACAGCAGTAGTTAAAATACGACGTTGTGAATCTAAACAAGCTGCAGCTAATTTAATACGACCAACGTTAAGTGCATTCATGGCGATTTTAAAACCTTCGCCACGACCTGCTAACATATTTTCTACAGGCACAACTGTGTCATTAAAAAATACTTGACGTGTAGAAGATGCACGAATACCTAGTTTGTGTTCTTCTTCACCTAAAGTAATTCCGTTTGGGTTATCTCCATCATATTCTACAATGAAACCTGTAATGTTTTTATCGTCTTCAATACGAGCAAAAACAATCATCAAACTACAGAAACCTGCGTTTGAGATCCACATTTTTTGTCCGTTAATTTTATAAGATTTTCCATCTGCTGAAAGTTCTGCAGTTGTTTTACCAGAGTTTGCATCAGATCCTGCTCCAGGTTCTGTTAAACAATAAGCACCAAACCATTCACCAGTTGCTAATTTTGGTACATATTTTTGTTTTTGTTCTTCTGTACCATATAATGTTATTGGCATTGTACCAATACCTGTATGCGCACCAAAAGCAGTACTGAAAGAACCTGTTCCAGAAGAAATATAATCACATGTTAAACAAGTAGATACAAATCCCATTCCCATTCCACCATAAGCTTCAGGTACAGAAACACTTAAGAAACCCATTTCACCAGCTTTACGCATCACATCTTCGGTTAAGGCATAATCTTTGGCTTCAAAACGTGCTTTATGTGGAATAATCTCACGATCATTAAACTCCATTACTGATTCTTTCATCATTTGTTGTTCTTCACTAAAATCTTCAGGAGTAAACACATCTTCGCAGTTCGTTTCCTTTACTAGGAATTGACCGCCTCTTAATAATTCTTTTTCTGTTGTTGCCATTTTATAGTATTGTATTAAGTTCTTTTATTTTTGTTTGTCTGTTCGAGCGCAGTCGAGAACTATTATTTAACTATCTAGTTTTATAGGTCTCGACTGCGCTCGACCAGACAGCATTTGTTATTAGTTTAAAAATTCAAAAATTCCGCAAGCACCTTGACCTGTACCAACACACATGGTTACTGCACCATATTTACCTTTCATATTTTGCTTACGCATTTCATCAAAAAGTTGTACAGATAGTTTTGCTCCAGTACATCCTAAAGGATGACCTAGTGCAATTGCACCTCCATTTACGTTAATAATATCTGGATTAAGGTTTAATTCTCTAATTACAGCTAGTGATTGCGAAGCAAAAGCTTCGTTTAATTCAATTAAAGCTAAATCGTCTTGTTTTAAACCTGCTTGTTTTAATGCTTTTGGGATTGCTTTTACTGGACCAATTCCCATGATGCGTGGCTCAACACCTGCAGCAGCATAGTTTACTAAACGAGCAATAGGCTCTAGGTTTAACTCTTTAACCATGTCTTCACTCATTATCATTACAAATGCAGCTCCATCACTCATTTGTGAGGAGTTACCAGCTGTTACGCTTCCTCCAGCTGCAAAAACAGGACGTAATTTTGCTAATGCTTCAAGATTTGTTCCTTTACGAGGTCCTTCATCTTTAGTTACTGTATAGGATTTTGTTGCTTTTTTTCCGTTTTCATCAATATAAGTTTGTTCTACTTCAATAGGTACAATTTGATCTTGAAAACGATTTTCAGCTTGCGCTCTTAATGCTTTCATATGTGAATGGTAAGCAAATTCATCTTGATCTTCACGAGATACTTTAAATTGGTTAGCAACTGCTTCTGCAGTATTTCCCATTCCCCAATAATAGTCTTCGTGACCAGCTTTAACAGTATCATAATTTAGTTCTGGTTTAAAACCTGTCATTGGTACAGCACTCATGCTTTCTGCTCCACCAGCAATAATACAATCTGCCATTCCTGCTTGAATTTTTGCAGTTGCAATTCCAATAGTTTCAATTCCAGACGCACAAAAACGATTTACGGTTACACCAGGAACATCTACACTATCTAAACCAATTAATGAAATAAATCGTGCCATGTTTAGACCTTGTGCGCCTTCTGGCATGGCGTTACCAACAATAACATCGTCAATACGTTTTTTGTCTAAATTAGGCAATTCTTTCATCATGTGTTTGATGGTTTCTGCTGCCAACTCATCTGTTCTTTTAAAACGGAACACGCCTTTTGGTGCTTTACCAACTGCTGTTCTGTATGCTTTTACTATATATGCTTGTTTCATTTTCCTATCCCTAACCCTTTCCAAAGGAAAGGGAACTGTTGTGGGTAATTTTTAATTAAACTTATATTTGTTATATTCTCAAACTTTTCCTTCCCTTTGGGAAGGTTAGGATGGGATTTTAATTACGTAATGGTTTTCCTTTTGTTAACATGTGTTGAATACGTTCTAAAGTTTTACGTTCTGTACATAAACTTAAGAAAGCTTCACGCTCTAGATCTAATAAATATTGTTCTGTTACTCGTGTTGGTTCAGATAAATCTCCACCTGCCATAACGTAAGCTAATTTGTTAGCAATTTTCATATCATGCTCTGAAATGTAGTTAGAGTCTTGCATAGCATCTGTACCTACTAAAAACATTCCTAATGCTTGTTTACCTAGTACTAAAACATCACTACGCTTTACAGGTTGTGTGTAACCAGAATTAGCCATTAGCATAGCGTGTTGTTTTGCAACAGCTATTTGACGGTCTTTATTAACTACCACGACATCTTTTCCTTTTTGAAGAAGATTTAAATCGAAAGCTTCATATGCAGAAGTTGATACTTTTGCCATACCAATAGTTAAGAAATGTTCTTGTAAAATGTTTAATTGCACATCACCTTTTTCAAAGAGATCTTGTGCTCTTAAAGCCATTTCTTTAGAACCTCCACCACCAGGAATAACACCAACACCAAACTCTACAAGTCCCATATATGTTTCTGCTGCTGCAACAACTTTATCTGCGTGTAATGATAATTCACAACCACCACCTAATGCCATTCCGTGAGGAGCAGAAATAGTTGGTATTGCAGAATAACGCATACGCATCATGGTGTCTTGGAAGTATTTGATAGCCATATTAAGCTCATCATATTCTTGCTCTGCAGCCATCATGAAAATCATGCCTATGTTTGCGCCAACAGAGAAGTTTGCAGCTTGATTACCAACGACTAAACCTTCAAAATCTTTTTCGGCTAAATCAATAGCTTTATTTAATCCTGCTAAAACGTCACCACCAATGGTATTCATTTTAGATTGGAACTCACAGTTTAAAATTCCGTCGCCTAAATCTTCAATAACAACTCCAGAGTTTTTAAACACTTCGTTTGTTTTTCTGATATTATCTAGAATGATAAAACTATCTTGACCTGGAATTTTGGTTTGTTTTTTAGAAGGAATATCATAAAAGAATGAAGCGCCTTCTTTAACAGTGTAAAAAGAAGTGTTTCCTAAAGCAATCATATCATTAACCCAAGCTGCAGGCTCTAAACCTTCGGCTTTCATTAGCTCGATTCCTTTTTCTACACCAATTGCATCCCAAATTTGGAAAGGACCATGTTCCCAACCAAAACCAGCTTTCATAGCATCATCAATTTTGTAAAGCTCATCTGTAATTTCAGGAATACGGTTTGAAACGTACGCAAATAATGCAGTAAAGCTTTTTCTATAAAAGTCACCAGCTTTATCTTTCCCTTTTACTAATATTTTAAATCGATCTACAACTTTATCTACTGTTTTAGTTAATTCTAAAGTGGCAAATTTTGCTTTTTTAGCAGCACGATATTCTAATGTATTTAAGTCTAAACTCAATATTTCTTTTTTGCCTTCAGCAGAAACTGTTTTTTTGTAAAAACCTTGTCCAGTTTTGCTTCCTAACCATTTGTTTTCCATCATTTTGTTGATGAAATCTGGTAATACAAACAATTCATTACGTTCATCTTTTGGGCAGTTTTCTCTAATTCCGTTTGCTACGTGAACTAAAGTGTCTAAACCAACAACATCTACAGTACGGAAAGTTGCAGATTTTGGACGACCAATAACTGGGCCAGAAAGTTTATCGACTTCCTCGATTGTTAAATCTAAATCTTTTACTGTATGAAATAAACTTTGAATGCTAAAAATCCCGATTCTGTTTCCTATAAAAGCAGGAGTGTCTTTAGCAACAACTGAAGTTTTTCCTAAAAACTTTTCGCCATATTCATTTAAAAACTCTAAAACAGCTTGATCTGTTTTTGGGCCTGGAATAATTTCGAATAATTTTAAGTAACGTGCTGGATTAAAAAAGTGCGTGCCACAGAAATGTTTCTGAAAATCTTCACTACGACCTTCACTCATAAATTTAATAGGAATACCAGAAGTGTTTGAAGTGATTAAGGTTCCTGGAGTTCTGTGTTTTTCAAGTTTTTCAAATACTTGTTGTTTGATGTCTAAACGTTCAACTACAACTTCCATAATCCAATCTACATCTGCAACTTTTGCAATATCATCTTCAAGATTACCAGTTGTAATACGATTTGCAAAAGATTGATGGTAAATAGGAGAGGGTTTAGATTTTAAAGATGCAGTTAATGCATCATTTACTAATCTGTTTCTTACTACTTTGTCTTCAAGTGTTAAGCCTTTAGCTTTTTCTTTTTCGTTTAGTTCTCTAGGAACAATGTCTAATAACAATACATCTACACCAATATTGGCGAAGTGACAAGCGATACCGCTTCCCATAATTCCTGATCCAATAATGGCTATTTTTTTAATTCTACGTTTGCTCATCTTATTTTAAAATGTGTTCTTTTTGATTATATATCTGCTTATTTGAAATCATATTATTAATAACTTCGGACACTTTATAAAAGTGTTTTAATTCTTCATCTGAAACATTAGACTTAATCGTTTCGTTAAAGGTGAGTACTTTTTCTTTAGAATATGCTCGTTTTTCACGACCAAACTCGGTTAAAAAAATAAGTACTCCACGACCATCTTCAGGATTTGGCTTACGTTCGATTAAGCCTTTGTCTTCCATAGTTTTTAAGGTTCTAGACAAGCTTGTCGCTTCCATTCCCATTTTTGGACCTAATGAAGTTGATGGTGTGCCATGTTCTGGGTCAATACTTAGTAAAGCAAAGCCTGTTGCCATGGTAGTACCAAATTGAGAAGCTTCTTCATTATACATCTTATTTACTGCTAACCAAGTAGTTCGCAGAACATAATCGATGGTTTTGTCTTTCATAATTTGAATTTTACAATCCAAATATACAAAATTTTATTATGCACGCATAACAAATTTAAAAAAAGTAATGGAGAATATTTTGGTGTTATATTTTAAGTACGATATATTTTATCGTAAAGATCTTGGTAGGTTTCTTTAATAACTTTACGTTTCATTTTCATAGTAGGAGTGAGGTGTCCACCATCTATAGACCATATATCTGGAGTTAATTCAAAACGTTTAATGCGTTCCCATTTACCAAAATGCTCGTTGTATTTATCGATTTCTTGTTGAATACGATTAATTACAATTTCGGAGTTCGCAATTTCAGCATCTGAAGTACCAACATCGTGTTTTTTTAATGCAATCCAGTCGCGAATAAAATCAAAATTAGGCTGAATTAATGCTGCAGGCATTTTTTCGCCTTCACCAACAACCATAATTTGTTCAATAAAAAGAGATTGCTTCATGTCGTTTTCTAATAATGGAGGAATAACATATTTTCCACCAGAGGTTTTAAACATTTCTTTTTTACGACCTGTTATTTTTAAAAATCCATCTTCATCAATTTCGCCTTTATCTCCAGTATGGAAATACTCTCCTGTCATTACTTCTGCTGTTTTTTCAGGGTCTTTAAAATATCCCATCATAACATTTGGACCTTTAATTAATAACTCGCCATCGTCTGCAATTTTTACTTCTACATTATCAATAGGTTTTCCAACAGTACCAACTTTATACATGTTGTTTCTATATAAACCAACCGAAACAACAGGTGATGTTTCTGTTAAACCATAGCCTTCCATCACTTTCATATTTGCAGCTCCAAAAATGCGTGCTAATCGAGGTTGTAATGCTGCGCTTCCAGAAACCATTGTTCCTAGTTCGCCACCTAAGGCTTCGCGCCATTTACTAAATATAAGTTTATTGGCAATTTTAAGCTGAAATTCATACCACCAACCATTGGCTCCATAAGGTTCCCAACGCTCACCTAATCTTACAGCCCAAAAGAATAGCGCTTTTTTTATGCCAGATAAATCTTCGCCTTTTAGCATTATTTTATCGAACACTTTTTCGAGTAAGCGAGGCACAACGCTCATTAAATTTGGTTTTATTTCTTTAGCATTGTCTCCAATTTTATCTATAGCTTCTGCAAAATAGATTGAAGTGCCTGCGTATTGGTACACATAAATTAGTACACGTTCAAAAATATGACAAATAGGCAAGAAGCTTAATACGCGATTTTCGCCTTCTACTAAGGGTACTCTTGGCGAGCTGTCCAATGCGTTACTTGTAATATTATTATGAGATAACATTACACCTTTTGGTTTTCCTGTGGTGCCAGAGGTGTAAATTATTGTCGCTAAATCTTCAGGTTTTACAGCTTCTTTTCTTGCTTCAACTTCTGGTTGATTGCTTTGGTCTTCTCCTAACTCTAATAATTCTGAATAATGTTTACAACCTTCTATATGATCAAAAGAATAAACTTCTTTGATTTTTGTATTTGCTTGGACTTTTCTAACTTTTTCTAAAACTTCAACATCTGAAACAAAACAATAAATAGATTCACTGTGGTTTAAAACATATTCGTAATCTTCGGCACAGATAGTTGGGTAAATTGGAATATTTTGAGCACCTAGCTGAAGGATTCCAATATCCATTATATTCCATTCGGTTCTATTTGTTGAAGAAATAACAGCAATTTTATCGTCTTTTTGAATGCCTAATCGCAATAATGCTCTGCTCATAGCATTGGATTTGTCTAAATATTCTTGAGTAGAAATAGCTTCCCATTTACCGTTGTATTTGGTAACCAAAGCTTTAGGGTTTGGTTTGTGTTTTAATTGGTAATAAGGAAAATCAAAAAGGCGCGTTACTTCATTCATATTATTCGTCACTTGTTTTTAAAGTCGTAATACGAAAATATGAAAATTAAGTCTATAAACTGCAAATAAGTAAAAAACACAGTGTTTATTAACTTTAATTTAGCGGTTTTCTAGCCATAGTCTTGCGTTTACAAACGCTTCAAGCCATGGAGACACTTCATCAATTCTGTTTTGAGGATAATTAGCCCAATTCCATTGAAATGTTGAACGTTCTATATGTGGCATAGTTACTAAATGACGACCTGTTTTATCGCATAGCATTGCAGTATTAAAATCAGAGCCATTTGGATTTGCAGGATAAGCTTCGTAACCATATTTGGCTACAATATTATATTTATCCTCACTGTATGGTAATGTAAATTTTCCTTCTCCATGAGAAATCCAAACGCCTAATGTACTTCCGGCTAAAGTTGATAACATCACAGAATTATTATCTTCAATTGTAACAGATGTGAAATTACTTTCGTGTTTTTTAGAGTCGTTATAAGTAAGTTTTCCATGCTTTTCGTGCTCAGGATTTACTAAATCTAATTCCATCCAAAGTTGTGCGCCATTACAAATACCTACTGAAAGCGTATCGTCTCGCTCAAAGAATTTTTTAACTACTTTATTAGCCTTGTCGTTATATTTAATAGCTCCTGCCCAACCTTTTGCAGAACCTAAAACATCTGAATTTGAAAATCCACCTACTGCACCTAAAAACTGAATATCTTCTAATGTTTCGCGACCAGAAATTAAATCGGTCATGTGTACATCTTTTACATCAAAACCAGCTAAGTACATAGCATTTGCCATTTCACGCTCTGAGTTGCTTCCTTTTTCTCTTAGGATAGCTGCTTTTGGTCGTGATTGGTTTGTGTTTGCATTTGGAAGTTTTCCTGTAAAATGTTTAGGAAAATTGAATTGTAATGGCTGATTTTTGTAGTTGTTGAAACGTTCTTCGGCTAGATTATTAGCTGTTTGTTTTTGATCTAACAGAAACGAAGTATTAAACCACATATCTCTTAAGCGCGATACGCTCATGGTAAAAACATCTTTTTGATTAATGATGCTTAGCGTGTCGCTTTCTGTAACTTTTCCTATATTAAAAAAGTCTATATTTGCTTCTTTTAATTCCGCTTCAATTGAAGCGTTTTTTGCTTGAAACACTATTCCTGAATTTTCAGCAAATAATATTTTAAATGAATCTTTTTCAGCTAAATCAGAAAGATCTAATTCTGCTCCTAAATTTTTATCTGCAAAGCACAATTCTAATAATGTAGTTATTAAGCCACCAGAAGCAACATCGTGTCCTGCAGTAATTTTATTGTTTTTAATTAAGTTTTGGATGGTATTAAAAACTGTTTTTACATAGTGTGCGCTTTTAACAGTTGGCGTATCACTTCCTATTTTATTATTTATTTGCGCAAAACTGCTACCTCCTAATTTATAGTTGTCTTGCGAAAGATTGATATAATATATATCGCCTCCGTTTTTATTTAAAACAGGCTCTACTACTTTTGTAATGGCGTTACAATTTGCTGCAGCCGAAATTATAACTGTACCTGGAGAAATAACGTCGCCATCAGGATATTTTTGTTTCATCGATAAGGAATCCTTTCCTGTTGGAACATTAATTCCTAAATCTATTGCAAATTCTGAAATAGCTTTAACAGCTTCGTATAAACGTGCATCTTCGCCTTCGTTTTTACATGGCCACATCCAATTTGCGGATAATGACACCGATTGTAAACCATTATTTAAAGGCGCCCAAATAATGTTGGTTAATGCTTCTGTAATACTATTTCTACTACCTGCAACAGGATCTATTAAACCAGAAATAGGTGAGTGGCCAATACTTGTGGCAACACCTTCTTTACCTTTAAAATCTAAAGCCATTACACCAACATTATTTAGTGGTAATTGTAATGGTCCAACACATTGTTGTTTTGCAACACGTCCTCCTACGCAACGATCTACTTTGTTAGTTAACCAATCTTTACAAGCAACAGCTTCTAATTGCAATAAGGCGTCTAAATAGTCGTAAAACTTATTGGAATTGTAAGAGATGCCTCCATAGTTTCGTTCTACAGTGTGATCTGTTATTATAGTTTTTGGAGAGCTCCCAAACATGTCTTCTAAATCTAAATCCATTGGTTTGTTGCCAGTGGTTTTAGATTCAAAACAAAAATGCTTATCGTCTGTAACTTCTCCAACTGTATATAATGGCGAACGTTCGCGCTCTGCGATTTTACTAATATTATCTAAGTGTTTTTCTGCAATTAGTAATCCCATTCTTTCTTGAGATTCATTACCTATAATTTCTTTATCAGATAGAGTAGGATCACCAACAGGAAGTTGGTCTAAATCAATACATCCTCCTGTATCTTCAATCAATTCGCTTAAACAGTTTAAATGTCCACCAGCACCATGATCGTGTATTGAGATGATATCGTTTTTTTCGCTTTCTACCATACCACGCACAACATTTGCAGCACGTTTTTGCATTTCTGGATTTGAGCGTTGTACTGCGTTTAATTCTATACCTGAAGAAAAAGCACCAGTATCTGCACTAGAAACTGCAGCTCCTCCCATTCCAATACGATAATTTTCGCCACCTAAAACTACAATTTTATCACCTGCTTCTGGAGTGTCCTTTAGTGCTTGGTCTGCTTTGCCATAACCAATTCCGCCAGCTTGCATAATTACTTTGTCGTAGCCTAATTTTATGTCGTTTTGTTTGTGCTCAAAGGTTAAAACAGAGCCACAAATTAAAGGCTGACCAAATTTGTTTCCAAAGTCGGAAGCTCCATTACTGGCTTTGATTAGAATGTCCATTGGAGTTTGGTATAACCATTTGCGTTCTGGAAATGCTTTTTCCCAAGGACGTTGATCGTTTAATCTCGAATAGGATGTCATATACACAGCAGTTCCTGCTAAAGGCAAAGAGCCTTTTCCACCAGCTAATCGGTCTCTAATTTCTCCACCAGTTCCTGTAGCGGCACCATTAAAAGGCTCTACAGTTGTAGGGAAGTTATGCGTTTCGGCTTTTAAGGATATTACAGAATCGAAAGCTTTAGTTTCGTAAAAGTCTGGCTTATCTGGTGTTTTTGGAGCAAACTGCTCTACTGTTGGACCTTTTATAAAAGCTACGTTATCTTTATAAGCCGAAACAATATCATTTGGATTTTGTTTAGACGTTTCTTTTATTAATTTGAATAGTGATGATGGTTTTTCCTCACCATCAATAATAAAAGTGCCATTAAATATTTTATGTCTGCAATGCTCAGAGTTTACTTGCGAGAAACCAAAAACTTCAGAATCTGTTAGTGGTCGTCCTATTTTTTTAGAAACGCCTTCTAGATACTCAATTTCTTCATCATTTAGCGCTAATCCTTCTTGTTGGTTGTAAGCCGAAATATCTTCGATATTAAGAATAGCTTCTGGTTTTATATCTATAGTAAAAGACTTTTGATGTAAAGTGTTGTATTTTTCAGAAATCATAGGATCAAAATCCTTGAAATTTTCTGTACAGCTTTCAAACTCTTCGATTCTAATAATGCCATCAATTCCCATATTTTGGGTAATTTCTACAGCATTTGTACTCCAAGGTGTTATCATTGCAGCACGAGGACCAACAAAAAAAGCATCGATTGATGCCTGTTCTATTTTTGGCTGGTTGCCAAATAACCACGTCAGTTTTGAGATGGTTTGGGTTGATAATTCTTTTGTTGCTTGAACAGCAAATAGTTTACTGTTTTGGTTTCCGAAGAAATGAATCATTATGTCTTAGTTTGAAGTTGTAAATATTAAAAAACAAATTTACTTTTTTTCAATAGATTTTCATTAAAAAATAGCATTGAAAAATTAGAGTTATTCACTATGTTTTGAACAAAAAAAAAAGCGACTTGGAGTAGTCGCTTTTAACTTATTGTTTAATTAGTTTTTTTGTAATGCTTCCAGAATCGGTTTCTAATTTAATAAGATATAACCCTTGTTTTAAATTAGCCACATTTATTAAATTATTAGTAACATTACCAGTAGCGACTTGCTTGCCTAAAATATCGAAAACAGTATATTTTACAGATTGTTGGCTAGTTACAGTTAAATTATTACCAGATATTGGGTTTGGATAGATTTTAATGGAATTTAGACTAAAGTCGTTTACACTTAAATTAGTGTAACATGTCCAAGATAAATCGTCTATTCTTACTCTGTTATTGTCTGATTGTTTATCTAATACGACCACTATATCTGCTTCTATATTAATTCCAGTAATTGTTGTAGTAGTTGGTGAACCATTATTATCATTATAAGGAATGGTGCCAACATTTGTTCCATTAACTAAAACATTAATAGTACCAGCAGTATCAGACCCAAAAGTAGCTTGTGCAGTAACTGTTAAATTACCAATACCTCCAGAAATACTTGGAGAGGTTAAGGTACCAGCTCTAACTGTTATAGCTCTTCCATTTAGAGTTTGATCTGTTCTGGCAGCAGTAGCAGTCCATTCTCCAGCAGAAGTTGTCCAGGTTCTTGTTAAATATTGTCCACTATTTGCAGGAATGGTTTCAAAATCTTCATTAGCACATTCTGTACCAGTTGGAGGACCTGCTAAAGTAGTTTCAGAGTCTGAATTACTTAAGGCAGACATATTTCCTGCAGCATCTTTAGCTAAAATTGTAAAGGCATAAGTTGTTTCTGGTGTTAAACCTGTAACTGTAAAGCTTGTTGCATTAGAGTTTGTAGTGACGTAAAATGTGCCATCTGTGTATATATCGTATGTGGTTACAGCTGTATCGTCTGTAGAGGCTGCCCATGTTAAATCTACAGAGTTTGCAGTAGGATTTGAAGCTACTAAATTTGTAGGTATAGTTGGTGCTTGGGTATCTGGATTAGGATCCCAAATCATATTTGCGTATTCTGGATGATCTACAAATGGGTTTGCGTTACCTTGAAAATTATAAGCAGCATTGTTTCTGTCTCTTTCTCTTTGATCTACAGGATCTACATTATTATGCCAATCCAAAAGTAAGTCTATTGCCCAAGGGAAAAACACTTGGTCGTTGGTTCCATTAAACATATCAAAACTAGTGTAACCATTTACTGTGTTTTCGTAACGTGTAGCAAAATACAGTAATGCTCTAGCGATGTCGCCTTTAAATTCATCAATAGGTTCAAACATAGTACCTGAATAACCAGTAACACCACTTGATCCTCTTTTTGAGCCATTAAGAGAAGTTAAATTTACAGAGCCTACGTTTCCAAAAGGGAAACTACCTCTGTAATTATTTACTCTACAATCTGTTGGAATAACATGGTGTATATCGCTTTGCATTGGGAAAGCACTACCAAAAGAAGATTGTGGTACAATATGTTCTCTATTGTAACAATCGCCTTCAGCATTTTGATTACCACCTTGATCTACATTATGAGTGAAGTTGTATGGATCTGTACCTGTTGGGTTTTCTGAATAAAAGTCGAGAACAGTTCCGTCATTTTCATAAATATTTCCTGAAGACACATTAACATCTGAATGCGTATCAACATAACCTTGCGAATTACTTATTCCTGCACCATCATATAATTGGTCATAAGTTCTAGCAGTATGACCATTTGCTGTAATGTTTCTTAATTGTGTTTTTAATGCATAACCAGATAATCCGTTAGCACTATCATAATAGTTGGCTGGTATTTGAGCAAAACTAATAGTTGTTATTAAAAGAAAAAGAAGGTAAATATGTTTCATAATTTTCTTATTTGTTTTGGGTGTTATTTCTCTCTAATAAAGCCATGTAAAATCCATCAAAACCAGATTTATGAGCTAATATTTTGTTATCTTTTACTAAAGTAAACTCTTTATTTGAGTCTAAGAAATTTTTAACTTGTTCCTGATTTTCTGATGGTAATACAGAACACGTTGCGTAAACTAGTTTTCCGCCAGGTTTTACCATTCTGGAATAGGTACTTAAAATTTCGGCTTGCGTTTTTTTAATTTTATCAATAAATTCAGGTTGCAATTTCCATTTTGCATCAGGATTTCTTCGTAATACACCTAAACCAGAACACGGAGCATCTATAAGTACACGATCTGCTTTGTCGTATAATTTTTTAATGTCTTTTGTAGATTCAATAGCTCGTGTTTCGATATTATGAGCACCAGCACGTTTTGCTCTACGTTTTAATTCTTTAAGCTTATTGCCATAAATATCCATTGCAATAATTTGACCTTTATTTTCCATTAAGGAAGCCAAGTGTAGTGTTTTTCCGCCTGCTCCTGCACAAGTATCAACAACTCTCATACCAGGTTTTACCTCTAAATAGTCTGCAACTAATTGTGATGAGGCATCTTGCACTTCGAAAAACCCATTTTGAAACGCCTCTGTAGTAAATACATTCGCACGTTCTCTTAACTTTAGAGCCTGTGGATAGTTATCTAAACTATCGGTTTCTATATCTGCATCAAAAAGTTCACTTTTTAAGTTTTCTTTTGTAGTTTTTAGCGTGTTTGTACGTAATACTACATCTGCTTGCTCGTTTAAAGCAACAATTTCTTTGCTCCACGTTGCTTCTCCTAATTCTTTTACAGCAAGTTCATCCATCCAATCTGGTATGGATTCTTTTATTTTTCTAATTTTAGACAGCTCATCAAAACGTCCTTTAATTTTACGTTGAGGCGTGTTTTCAAAATATTTCCAATCAGGTAATTTTATACCTTTTAACGTGGCCCAAACCGCAAACATTCTCCAGATATCATCTCTAGAAAACGGTTCTTTTATTTCTGCAATTTCTGCATATAATCTTTTCCATCTCACTATATCATAAGTAGTTTCGGCAACAAACCCACGATCTCTACTTCCCCAACGTTTGTCGCGTTTTAGGAGTTGTTGTACTACTTTATCTGCATATTGTCCTTCGTTAAAGATTAGTAATAATCCATCAACGGTTGCAAAGCATAAATTTCTGTGTAATCTCATTTTCAATTTTATAAGCGTGCAAAGTTACGTTAAATAACACAAATTTGTTTTACTTTTTAATATTTAGATGTCTCACATTTTAATTAAGAAAATTTATAGAATAATTGTTTTAAGTAGAATTAGTTTAGAAACAGTCACGTTTTTTCCTGAAGCTTTTTTACATTTATAGAAATTAGAATACTATGAAAAAATTAGCAGGTATATTTTTAGGGTGTTTAGTACTTGTAGGAATAGGAGGTTGCGGTATAGGTAAATATAAAGCAGAACCTAAGCCTATAAAAATTAATGTTTCTGAAGTGGAGATTGAAACGTTAATCCAAGACTCTACCTTAAATGTGAGAGCTTTGGAAATAGCTAGGGACGAATTTATTGCGCCAATATATTTGACTTCTTTAGGAGAATTAGGTATTCTACTTCCTAATTCTATGATTAAACAAGTAGATTCATTAAAAAACAAATCATTTTACAATCATAAAATTTCTTTGTCAACAGACTCATTAAAACTAAATTTTAGAGCTTTAGGCAATACCTCTAATGGAGGGTTTGGCATTACTATAGGTTCGCCTGCAATTATTTATAAGCTTAATGCAGACCTAGAAAAAAACGAAATAGTTTACCAAGAAAACCATCCAAAGGCTTTCTACGATTCTATGGAATTTTGGAACGCTAAAGAAGGGATTGCAATAGGAGATCCAACAGATGACTGTATGAGTGTTATTATAACTAGAGATGGTGGAAATACGTGGGACAAATTATCTTGCGACGTCTTACCAAAAGCAAAAGAAGGAGAAGCTGCTTTTGCAGCAAGTGATACCAATATTGCCATAGTTGGCGATAAGACTTGGGTAGCCACAGGAGGAAAGGCAAGTAGAATTCTATTCTCGCCAGATAAAGGAAAAACTTGGAAAGTTTACGATACTCCAATTGTACAAGGTTTAGAAACTACAGGAATGTATTCTATAGATTTTTATGATGAAAATAATGGATTTGCTATTGGTGGCGATTATACAAAAGCAGATGATAATGTTGCAAACAAAATAAGAACTTTAGATGGTGGGAAAACTTGGGAATTGGTAGCTCAAAATCAAAATCCAGGTTACCGAAGTTGTGTGCAGTATATTCCTAATAGTAATGCTAAAGGCTTAGTGGCTATTGGTTTTAAAGGTATTGATGTAAGTAATGATGCAGGAACAACTTGGAAACACTTAAGTGACGAAGGCTTTTATACCTTACGATTTATAAACGACAGTACTGCTTATGCTGCTGGTAATGGGAGAATTAGTAAGTTAACGTTTAAGTAGATTACTGTTTTTTGTTAAGTTAATTTTTTATGCTTTTATTTACTCAAATCTTTTTTTGACACGAATTACACTAATTTTCACTAATCTTTGTGAGAAATAAATCAAGTTTATATTTGTAAATACTAATTATTATAGTTGTTTTTATTTACTCAAATCTTTTTTTGACACGAATTACACTAATTCTCACTAATCTTTGTGAGAAATAAATCAAGTTTATATTTGAAAATACTAATTATTATAGTTGTTTTTATTTACTCAAATCTTTTTTTTGACACGAATTACACTAATTTTCACTAATCTTTGTGAGAAATAAATCAAGTTATATTTGAAAATACTAATTATTATAGTTGTTTTTATTTACTCACATCTTTTTTTGACACGAATTACACTAATTTTCACTAATCTTTGCGAGAAATAAATCAAGTTTATATTTGAAAATACTAATTATAAAGTTGTTTTTATTTACTCAAATCTTTTTTTGACACGAATTACACTAATTTTCACTAATCTTTGTGAGAAATAAATCAAGTTTATATTTGAAAATACTAATTATTATAGTTGTTTTTATTTACTCACATCTTTTTTTGACACGAATTACACTAATTCTCACTAATCTTTGCGAGAAATAAATCAAGTTTATATTTGAAAATACTAATTATTATAGTTGTTTTTATTTACTCAAATCTTTTTTTTGACACTAATGACACTAATGACTCTAATGACACTAATGACACTAATGACACTAATGACACTAATTACACTAATTTTTATGAGAAATAAATCAAGTTTATATTTGTAAATGCTGTTTGCACTAACTGTTTTTGTTTCTGCGAAGATTTTAAAACTTTAAATTATTAATTGCGCTTAGACTTTTCTTTACGATGTCTTTCTTTAAACTCTTCTATCATTTTGCGTCTAAATTCCTTTTCTCCAGAAATGGCTAATATCACTTTTTTTGCTGGTAATACTTTTAATAAATCGGTAATGTATGTTTTTGTAAGTTTATTTTTAGTCTCTTCAATTTCAATGATTTCAAACAAGATTTTTTTAGCATCTTCGTTACTAATATTTTCGTTTTGATTTGGAGACACGTTTTTTCTATAAACACCACTTTTTTGTCTTAGTGTATTGTTTTCTGCCTGAAAGGTGTTGTAAATAGGCCAAAATTTTTCTGCTTCAGTAGGTGTTAAATCTAATCTTTCGGTAATAAAAGCAACTTTTAAGGCTTCTATTTTTTCTTTTTTTTCTTTATCGTTTCTATCTTGACTATAACCTGTAAAGGAGATAAGTAAAGTAAGCGTTATGAGGTATAGTGTTTTCATTTGTATATTATTCTGTAATTAAGTCTTCTAAATCTATAGTTTCTAGCATACTATCTAATGTTTCATCGCTAAAAGAATAGTCTGTAAATTGTATTTGCGATAGCTCGTCTGTGCTAAACATTGCTGTGAGTTCGTTTTCTGAAGTTTGATTTATAATATAATCACTCAACAGGTCGTCGTTTATTTCGCTAAACGATATTGCGTCGCTTGTTTTAAATGTTAAGGTAATTATTAACAAGAGGCTTGCTGCAATGCCAGAAACAGCTAAAAGAGTACGTTTTGAGAACAAAGTAACTACTTTTGGTTCTTGATTTTTAGAGGAAAGCTTCTGGGTAATTTCTTGTTCTAAATTTTCAAAATACGATTCTGGTGTTTTAAAACCACTTTCTGTGATTTTAGATTTTAAATTTATAGAACCCATTATCTGCTCTTCTATATTAGAAAAGTAATTTTCTGGAACTTTAAAACCAGCATCTTGATTATTATGTAATGTGTTGTTTTTCATGTTTTCTTTCCGAATTAACGGAAACTTATTTTATCTATTATTAAGACTCTTTTTTTATGTAATGGTTTAATCTTTAGTTAAATATGCTTCAATTTTTTTAACTGCAATGTGATAGGAGGCTTTTAAAGCGCCTTCGCTAGTGTCTAAAATTTCGGCTAAATCTTTATATTTTAGGTCTTGAAAATATTTCATATTAAATACTAACTGTTGTTTTTCTGGTAATGTGGCTATAGCTTCTTGTAATTTTAATTGAATTTCACTGCCTTCAAAATAGACATCAGATTCTAAATTTTTAATAGCAAGGTTCTGAGCTTCTTCATTAGTAATGTGTAGTCGTTTTGCGTTTTTATTTATAAATGTTATGGCTTCGTTAGTTGCAATTCTGTACATCCACGAGTATAACTTACTGTCGCCTTTAAAATTATTAATGTTTTTATACACTTTTATAAAGGTATTCTGCAATACATCGTCTGTATCGTCGTGTGATTTCACAATATGTCTAATATGCCAATATAAGCGCTCTTTGTACTGTTTTATTAGTACTTTGAATGCGTGATCTCTTTGTGTAGTAGATTTTAGTTGTTCTAAAAGTTGATTATCGTTAATCACTTACTAGTGTTTAGGCCTTAGACTGCGTAATGTATTAAAAGTTTAAATTAAAGGGAGAAAATTTTTGAAATTTTTTAAAATAATTAAAATATTGAAAATGAATTAGTTAAACTCAAAAACATCGATTAAGTGCAAATATTGAACGATGAAATACGTATTTTATTTGTTTTATCTGTTTATTTATTATATGTTTACAGCAAGTAACCTACTTATTATTGTTTAGCCCCAAATCTATTCAATGAAAAAAAAGGATAGCTATTAAGCTATCCTTTTTTAGTTTTATAGCGTTTATAGTTGCTACTCGAAGCTTTGCATTTCTACCAATTTTTTATAAATGCCATTTTTGTCCATAAGCTCTTTGTGAGTACCTTGTTCGGCAATTTCTCCTTTACTCATTACTACTATTTTATTGGCATTTTGTATGGTGGATAATCTATGTGCTATGACAATGGATGTTCTGTTTTTCATCATGTTTTCTAAAGCGACTTGTACCAAGCGTTCGCTTTCTGTATCTAAAGCAGAGGTTGCTTCATCCAAAATCATTATTGGAGGGTTTTTTAATACAGCTCTAGCAATGCTTAAACGTTGTTTTTGTCCTCCAGAAAAATTATTTCCTGCATCTCCAACGTTAGTATTTATACCTTCTGGTAAGTCTTTTACAAATTCCCAAGCATTAGCAATTTTTAAGGCTTCTATAATGTCATTATCTGTGGCATTGTGATTACCAATTAAGATGTTATTTTTTATACTGTCGTTAAATAAAATGGAATCTTGCGTTACTAATCCCATTTGATTACGCAATGAGCGTTTAGTAAGGTTTTTAATATGGTGACCATCTATAAAAATATCGCCTTCGTTTACATCGTAAAACCGAGTGACTAAATTGGCGATTGTACTTTTTCCGCTACCTGATTGTCCTACTAATGCTACTGTTTCTCCTTTTTTAACATCTATAGAGAAGTTTTTTAGTACCAATTCATCTTCATATTTAAAAGATATGTTTTTTATAGAAAGGCAATCGTTAAAATTAACAATATCTTTAGCGTTTGGTGCATCTTGTAGTTTGTCGTTTTCGTGTAAAATTTCGAATACACGATCTGCTGCTGCCATACCATTTTTTACTTTATAGCTCGCTTTGCTAATTGCTTTTGCAGGTGTTAAAATAGCGTAGGCAAGTCCCATAAACGCAATAAAAGTAGTCCCTTCTATGATGCCATCTATAAGCACTAATTTCCCACCATACCATAATAATACTGCAATAGTTGCTATACCTAAAACCTCACTAACAGGACCAGCTAAATTGTTTTTTACACCTATTTTGTTGGATAATTTTAAAAGGTTATCTGCCGAATTTTTAAAATTAGTTCTAAAAAGTGGCTCTGCATTATAGCTTTTTACAATTTTTAAACCTGTTAGAGATTCTTCGACTATAGATATTAATCTTCCAGATTCTTGTTGAGCTTTAAGCGAATTGCCTTTTAGCGTTTTACCGATTCTCGAAATCATAAATCCAGCAATAGGAATAAATAACAATACAAATAATGAGAGCTCCCAGCTAATTGTAAACATTAATATTAAAGAAAATATGATGGTTAAAGGTTCTCTAACTATAAGTTCTAAGATGATGAAAAAAGAGTTTTGCATTTCGTTAATATCGCCTAATATACGCGCCATTACATCTCCTTTTTGTCGTTTAGCATAAAAGCCTAAAGGGAGTTTAATAATTTTATCGTACATGTCTTTTCTTAGGTCTGTTAACACACCATTTTTAAGATACATTACATGTTGCATTGCGAGATAACCAAAAAGATTTTTTAATAAAAAGGTTGCTATTACAATGGCAATTACAACTACTAATGCCATTTGTGCATTTCCGTTTTCTAGAAAATTACTTAAATGGTAGTTTAAAAAATTTAAGCCATAATCTTTAATATCTAAAATGCCATTCCAAACAGGAGGGTTTTTAACAATTGTTGTTTTACCAAATAAAACATCGAGCATTGGAATTAGTGAGATAAACGCCAAAGAACTAAAAAGCGCATATAATAAGTTGAAAAAGATGTTAAAAAACACATGCTTTTTAAACTTTTTTATAAATGGTAATAATTGGATTATTATTTTTTTCATTTAGTGAATCTGCATATCTTTTATAATAGCATCTATTTTTGCTTCCAATTGTTGTTCCGTTGCTTTAAATGCTGACACATTGTCTAATGCAGTATTTACGCTAATATAGAATTTAATTTTGGGTTCTGTTCCACTAGGTCGCAATGCTATTTTACTTCCATCTTCTGTGTAGTAAATTAAGACGTTAGATTTTGGAACGTCTAATTTATAAGTTTCGTGATTTTGAAGGTTTTTAGCTTCGGCTAATAAGTAGTCTTCAATTAGCACAACTTTAGAACTATTTACAGAGGTTAATGGATTTTCTCTAGCATCAATCATCATTTGTTTAATTTCTTGAGCACCTTCTATTCCTTTTTTTGTAATGGCGACCAAACGTTCTTTATATAGATCGTGAGTTACATATAACTCTATTAATTTTTGGTATAACGAGCTGCCTTCAGCTTTAGCTTGTGCAGCAATTTCGCAGGCTAATAATGTAGCAGTCACAGCATCTTTATCGCGTACAAAGTCGCCAACCATAAACCCAAAACTTTCTTCTCCACCACCAATAAAATCAAGCTCTGGGAAGTCTTTTATCATTTTGGCAATCCATTTAAAACCAGTTAAACCAATTTTGCAATCTACATCGTAAGCGTCTGCCAAGACAGACATCATTGGAGTAGAAACAATTGTGCTTCCTATAAATTGATTGCCGTTAATTTTATCATTTTTTTGCCATTGTTTCAATAAAAAATCAGTCATCATAATCATGGCTTGGTTGCCATTGAGCAAGACTAATTTATTATCTAAATCGCGCACTGCAACACCTAAACGGTCACTATCAGGATCTGTACCAATTACAATATCTGCATCTACTTTTTCAGCTAACTCTAAGGCCATTTTTAAAGCTTCAGGTTCTTCTGGATTTGGAGATTTTACTGTAGGAAAGTTTCCGTTTGGTACACGTTGTTCTTCAACTATAAAAGTATTGCTATAACCAGCTCTTTCTAAGGTTTCTGGAATAATTGTAATAGATGTTCCATGTAATGAAGTGAACACCACTTTTAGGTCTTTTTTCGCTTTCGCGGAAGTGTTAAAGCTTCCGTTTTCTATTGAAGCATTGATAAATACATCATCTATTTCCTTACCAATAGAATGTATTAATTTGGTGTTGGCTTCGAATTTAATTTCTGAATACTCTAAACTATTTATAATTGAAATTATATCTGCATCTTGAGGAGGTACTAACTGTCCTCCATCTTCCCAATAGACTTTATAGCCATTATATTCTGGAGGATTGTGTGATGCTGTGAGTACAATACCACATTGGCAACCTAAATGTTTTAAAGCAAAGGATAACTCTGGAGTAGGGCGTAAGTCTTCAAACAAAAAGACTTCAATAGTATTAGCAGAAAAAATATTGGCAACGACTTGTGCGAACTCTTTACTATTATGTCTGCAATCGTAAGCTATGGCTACTTTTAATGTTTTATTTTTAAACACTTTATGCATATAATTACTAATGCCTTGCGTGTTTTTTCCTAATGTAAATTTATTAATTCGGTTAGTACCAATTCCCATTACACCTCTCATTCCGCCAGTTCCAAATTCTAAATCTTTATAAAAAGCTTCCTCTAATTCTTGAGGATTAGTAGCAATTAGATTTTTAATATACTCTTGGGTGTCGTTATCAAAAGCAGGCGTTAACCACGAATTAACACGCTTTAAAGTTTCAGGTTTAATAAATATCATAGTCAAAATAATAAATTACAAAAGTAAGCATTGAAGACCTTTAAAGTAAACAAATTGCGAATTTTAGAGGTTGTTAGGTTAGAAGTTAAGCTCGTCTTTAACCAAGTAGCGTTTTTTATTGCCTTTGGAACGTAGAATAATTTCGCCTAGAAAACCAGCGACAAAAAATTGTGATCCCATAATCATTGTGGTTAATGCAATGTAGAATTGAGGTTTTTCTGTGATAAGTCTTCCGTAAGGATTTATAAAAATTTTATCTATACCAAGGTAAAGCGCAAAAGCGAATCCAATGGCTAACATAATTACTCCTAAAGCGCCAAATAAATGCATTGGACGTTTACCAAAACGCGATAAAAACCAGATTGTAATTAAGTCTAAAAAGCCGTTTATAAAGCGATCCATACCAAATTTGGTTTCACCATATTTTCTGGCTTGGTGTTTTACTACTTTCTCTGTGATATTAGTAAAGCCAGCATTTTTAGCTAAAACTGGGATGTAGCGATGCATTTCGCCATTTACATCAATATTTTTAACTACATCGTTTTTATAAGCTTTAAGTCCACAATTAAAATCGTTTAATTGTACACCAGAGGTTTTACGTGCTGCCCAATTAAATAATTTAGACGGTAAGTTTTTTGTGAATTTATTATCAAAACGTTTCTTTTTCCAGCCAGAAACTAAATCGTAATTGTCTTTAGTAATAAGGTTGTATAATTCTGGGATTTCGTCTGGATTGTCCTGTAAGTCGGCATCCATAGTAATCACTACGTTGCCTTGTGCTTTTTCGAAACCAGCATGTAAGGCTTGAGATTTACCAAAATTTTTAAGGAATTTTATACCTTTTACATTTGGGTTTTTATTAGAGAGTTGTTGTATGGTTTGCCATGAGCCATCATTAGAACCATCGTCTATAAAAATGATTTCGTAAGAAAAACGATTGGATTGCATAACGTTTGCAATCCAATCCTGTAATTCTGTAATTGATTCTTGTTCGTTAAGTAGTGGTATGACTACTGATATATCCATAGAGTATTCGAAATTGTAGCTTCAAATATAAGATTATTATGCTTGGTCAGGATTGTTTTTTTTCATTATTGCCGAAACTATTAAGCCAATAACACTATAAATAATAAGTTGTATTAATAAGCTTTGTACTAAACTTCCAATAGCAAATTGATTCTCTTGGGCTTCCATTTTATCTACCGCTTCTGCAATAGCATCTTCTGGAGCATTAAAACCTCTCATCATATCTACAGATGCTTCTATAACTTTTTCTTTAAGAGTTTCAGCTGCTTCAGGATCAATAAAATTAAATATAATTACGCTAACAAGTGTGCTTATAACTATGCCAATTAAAACAGTAATAAAAAAAGAAGTAAAAGCTTGTTTGAGGTCTATAAAGCCACCAAGTGCGCTTTTAGATTTAGCAATAGATAGTATTCCAAAAATTATTATAGCTATAAATAATAAAATTCCTAGCCACCATTTTGTTAAAATCTCTAAATTTACGGCATAGCCTAAAACTGTTACTGCAGCAAGTAATATTCCTAGATATAAACCATAGTTTACTGCTATTGATTTGATAGTTTTTTCCATTTTTAATATATTTTTGTGGTTAATTAATAGTTAGTAAGCAAATATAACTAAACGTTACAGAAAAAAGAGATAAATATTTTGTGAAAAAACATTGCTCATTAATAAAAAATAATTAAATTTGCACCTCTTAAAAATAGAATACAATTAAAGCATTTAGCGATGAAAAAAGATATACATCCAGAAAATTATAGATTAGTAGCGTTTAAAGACATGTCTAACGAAGACGTTTTTTTAACAAAATCTACTGCAAATACAAACGAAACATTAGAGGTTGATGGTGTTGAGTATCCATTAATAAAAATGGAAATATCTAGAACATCACATCCATTTTACACTGGTAAATCTAAATTAATAGATACAGCTGGTCGTATTGATAAATTCAAAAACAAATACGCAAAATTTAAAAAATAATTTTGCTTATCATATATTTAAAAGCCTTTCAGCAATGAAAGGCTTTTTTGTTTTCAGTATTTAAAGTATTTTTACAGCATATAACCGTAAAGTAAAAGTTTGGTTAGATAGTTCTACAAAGCACAAGAGCCATAAACTTTTAACTTTTAACTTTTAATTTTTTATTAGTTTATGAATTACATTCTCTTTGATGGTCCATCACGCAACACACTTTTACCATTTACTTATACACGTCCTGTTGCAGATATTAGAGTAGGTATTTTAACCATTAGAGAAAAATGGGAAACTTATTTAGGTAATACCACAACTACTTTAACCGAAGAGTATTTATCTGAAAAATATCCAATGGTAGAGTTAGAGCAAAATGTAATGATTAATGCCTCTTATTTACCAAATAATGAATTGGTGGAATTAATAAAAGGATTAGAGACTAACCAAGCTATTTTTAAAGATGAAGATGTGATTGCTTTTTATACAGAAGACACTCAAGAAGAAGTCAATTTAGAGGCTTACGATGCCATAGAATACAATGAAGCGGTTTTAAAAATTGAACATACTTGGGATATTTTTTCTAAAAATGCGGAAGCTATTCAAGACGATTTTGAATTGCTTACATCCAATAGAAAATCTCAACCTATACCAAATAGCAATAATATAATTGCACCAGAAAACATTTTCTTGGAAGAAGGTGCAAAATTAGAGTTCGCAACACTTAACGCATCTTCAGGACCTATTTATATTGGAAAAAATGCGGAAATCATGGAAGGTTCTATCGTACGAGGACCATTAGCGTTATGCGATAATGCAACGCTAAAATTAGGAGCAAAAATATACGGAGCAACTACCATTGGACCACATAGTAAAGTAGGAGGAGAGGTAAATAATTCGGTTTTATTTGGCTATTCTAATAAAGGACACGATGGTTTTTTAGGAAATTCTGTGTTAGGCGAATGGTGTAATTTGGGTGCAGATACAAACAATTCTAATTTAAAAAACAACTATGCAGAAGTAAGGCTTTGGGACTACCAAACCGAAGGTTTTGCAAAAACAGGACTCCAATTTTGTGGCCTTATGATGGGAGATCACAGTAAATGTGGTATTAATACTATGTTTAATACAGGAACTGTTGTTGGTGTTAGTGCAAATATTTTTGGAAGTGGTTTTCCTAGAAATTTTGTGCCTAGTTTTTCTTGGGGCGGACACTCAGGATTTACAACGTACTTAACCAAAAAGGCTTTTGAAGTTGCAGAAGTTGTAATGTCTAGACGAAACATAGAGTTCTCTGACCAAGACAAAAAAATATTAGAAACAGTTTTCGAAATTACCAAAACTTACCGAAGAGAATAAGTTTATAAATATAATGCGTTCTTGTTTTATCGTGTTTTATTTGTTCTTGTATATATTTTCTTATACTAAGAAATTAATTTATATATTGTGTTCCTATATCTAATGTGTTGATATTGAAACTAAAAAATGAAGCACCTTTTTAAAAACGTATTACTATTTACTATTTTTTATTTTTTAGTATTGGCAATAGATATTTATATAAAAATTTCTTTTGAGCCTTATACCTATACTTATAGATATTTTACAAAAGCAATCTTGCTATTGTCACTAGGTATTTTTTATTATTATAATAAAAATAAAGACACACCAAAAAACAAAAACAGACTTGTATATATCGCATTATTTGTGTTTTTAATTGGAGACATGTTTTTACTAAATTATGTGTTACAACCCTTATATATAACAGGATTAATTTTATTTTTAATTGGTAAACTGCTTTATGCTGCGCGTTTTTCTAACCAAAACGACTTTAAACTAACAAAATTATTACCTTTTTTAGGCGCCTGTTTTTTGTATATGATTGTAATTATGTTACTAGTTTACGATACCATTGGAGCCTTTTTTATACCAGCATTATTGTATTTATTTTCTTGTATGATAGTGGCTCTATTCGCTTTTTTAAGAAAAGGAGTTGTAGATCGCTTTAGTTATACAATGGTAATGGTTGGAATTTTGTGTTCTATGGTAAGCGATACTTTTGGCGTACTTCAATCATTTTATGACGAAAATATATTTTCGCATGAATTTTCGACTATGTTTTTTTATGGAACATCACAGTTTTTAATTGTGGTGGGATTAGCTAAAGAAAAAATTATTTCTAGAAGTTATTTTTTTATTAAATAATTAAGGTTGTTTTGTAACCCGTTTTAAATCCAATAAGTTAATTGGGTTTATTCCTAAACCGTTAATGTTTTTTCTGGTAAAACGAACAACCTCATCATAAAACAATGGGACCATAGGCGCTTTGCTCATCACTAAAGAGTCCATTTTTGTGTATAATAATGTTCTCTTTTTTAAGTCTGTTTCAGTAAAAGCTTGGGTATATAGTGCATCAAACAGGTTACTTTTAAAGTGCGTATAATTTGGACCGTTTGGTGCAAAATTATCACTTTGGTATAGCGATAAATAGTTTTGCGCATCTGGATAATCTGCTACCCAACTTGCTCTAAATAAACTTAATTTTCCATTGGCTTTAGCATCTTTAAGTGTTGCTGCAGGTATCACATCTACATTAACTTGTAAGCCTGTTTTTTGAAGTTCTCTTTGTATGTACTCACAAAAGCTAAGATAATTACTGGTTGTGGTAATTGTAATCTCTGGATTACTAATTTTAGATTCTGTTTTGTATTTATGGACTAATTGTTTCGCTTTTTCAGGATTGTAAGTATAGCCAATACTGCTATCATAACCTGGTAATCCTTTGGGAATAAAACCTCCATTTGCAGGAATACCAATGCCATTACGTAAATACAACATCATTTTTTTTCTATCAAAACCATAGTTTACAGCTTGTCGTATTAAGTCTGATTGTATTTCTGGCTTTTCAGAATCCATATAAAACGCTAAATATTCGGTATTTAAATAAGGACCTCTAATCATATTTACTGTTTTGGAATATTGTTTTTGTAACGTTCCATTAGCAGTTAATAATTCGTCTTTATAAGAGGCGTCTAAGCCAGACACAAAATCAATATTACCTTGCGCAAATTGCAAAAACTCACTTTGTTTATCTGGCAAAAATGTTATAGCTACAGCTTCTAAATACGGAAGTGTTTCACCATTACTATCAGTTTCAAAATAATTAGTGTTTTTTCTAAGAACTAATTTTATATTTTCTTCCCAACGTTTAAATTTAAAAGGTCCTGTGCCTATTGGGTTTGACCTAAAATCACTTCCGTAGTGCTCAGCAATTTCTTTAGGCACAACAGAGCAATATTTCATAGTTAAGAGTCCTAAAAAAGCAGGAAAAGGTTGTTTTAATTTAATATTAAAAACAGTATCGTTTATAGCTTTAAATGTATCTACTTTGTTTAAAACCCAACGTCCTGGAGAGGCAATTTTATTATCTAATAATCTGTTAAAACTGTATTCAAAATCTTTAGCTGTTACGCGTCTTGTAGAGTCTTTACCAAAAAGGCTATGCTTATGAAAGTACACATCATTTTTAAGCGTAAAAGAATATAATAACGCACTATCAGTCACAGTCCAATGTTTAGCAATAGAAGCTTCAACCTCTAGATTTTTGTCCATTTGGACTAAACCGTTAAACAATTGGTTTATAGCCCAAATATCTGCATTGTCTTTTGCAAATGCTGGATCTAAAGAGCCAATATTTTTATGTTCATTATATCTAAATACTGTGTTTTCGTCAATAGAATTTTTTTTGCTATTACAGGAGCAAAAGACGCACACTATAACTATAGATATAAAAAAACGACTGTAGTTTTTTATGTTCATTTTTTATTTTATCCTTCCGGAAGTGACTTCCATTTTAAAATGCGTTTTGAGAAAAAATAAATAAATACAAAACCAATAATTAATAACACATAACTCCAATATATTCCTAAAGTGTCCATAATTGTAAAGCATTTTTCGTAAACATAAGTAGTGTTATATTTTGCTTTACACGCATCGTTTTGATGCATGGTTATGATGCCTAAAATAAGTAAAACAAAAGGTACAAATATGGTTATTGTAAGGTTTAAAAATACTGCAGAAACGGCTTTTTTAATTTTATCGCCATAAAAGAAGGTAACCGATAGAATTATAATTCCAATACATAGTGCAAAATAGGCTATAAAATATTCTTCACTATTATTGCTCATGCGTCCTGCATAACTCACAAATGCAGCAAATAAAGACATGATAATTAGTAGTACTATAAAAGCGATTATAGAAAATAGTAACGATTTTAAACCTGTAATTCTAAACGCAAAAATAATTATTGATAAACAAAACGAAATCCACATAAATACGTGTATGCTGTCTATAAATACATTTTTAGTTTTTATGGTTTCAAGATTACCAAAAACGTGCTCTAGATTATCACTTTTTATGTAGTAGTCTGTAATGTGTTCTTTATAATATTTTCTACGAGCAGTTTCTTCAACTGTAGCGTTACTGTCTTCATAATCATATTGAATACTATATGGTACTTTTGGATGCGTCCTAATTAAATGTTTAATCGTGTAGGCTTCAGGAGTGTAAATACTATTAAACCAAGCTTCTTTGGTAATGTTATTAGCAATGTTGTGTTTGTTTAATACGTTATGAAAATTAGAAACTAACGCTTTAATTTCTTCAGGATTGTTTCGTTTTAATAAGTCATAATTTTTTTTGTTTCGGTTTATGTTTTCTATAGTGCTTATAGTATTTCTGTAATCATAATCTAGTTTTGTTATATATTGATTAGAATCAAATTGGTTGTCTTCGTTCTTATCACGTTTTGATGTATAAAACGTTTCAGAATAATTAAAATAAGAAGGCTCTGCATTTTTACCATATTTAGCAACAATATCTACCAAACTATCTTTATAAAACAGTATTACAGAGTCGTTAATTGTTTTTCTAAACACGACATTTTGTGTGTATTCTTCTGGAATCGATTCACTTTGAAAAAACTGTTCTTTCCTCAAAGTAAAAAATTGATACTTATATTCTAAAAACGAAAGATGAGGCTGATTAAAATTAATTGCACTTTTTTCGGTTTCGCAAAATAGCGTATCAAAAGGTTTTGGAAAGGCAAGATTATCTACAGTATAATCCGAAATTTTGTGTGATAAAAACAGAGAAGCATCGTTTGCTATTTGAATATCACTATACAACTCGTCGTCGGGATACGTAATGCCAACATAAGCTTTGAGTCCAAAAATATAGGAATAGTAAAATGTTGTCGCACTAAAAAGGATTACAAAATAGAGCAGAAACTGTTTAAACACATCCAATTTAGTGGTTGGATAAAAGTTTTTAAAACTATTGTTTTTAAACATGTTTATTAGCCACAAAACAACCAGTATTATGGAAACCATAATACCAAAAAACACAGTTCCGTTTTCGAAAAAGTTATCTATTGCTCGTCTTTCTTGCAGAATAGCTTTGTTAGTTAACGACACAAAGCCTATTAAAAAGAATATAATATGTAATATAAGTGAAGCTGCAAGCATCCACACCACTTTGGTATTCCAAATATTTGGATAGCGCTCTAATAAATATTGATTGGTTTTATATATAAATTTTTTCATTGAAAAGTGATGGATTATGATACAAAAAATCTTCGTGTAGAACGCGAGATATCTCTAGTGTAGGTGACTTCTATTTTATGAGTTCCTAAAACTTCTAAAACAGAATGAAAGGGTGTTGTAGGTTTAAAATAAGCAACATAAATTCCACCATTATAAACTAGTTTTTCTAGTGCTATTGGTTTAAACACGTCTAATAATTGTTGTCTTTCGCAAGTGCTATCTATTTCTACAATAAGCTGGTCTGTGTCTTCTGTAGTATTAGTTTGCAGATTATCTTTATATTTTCCGTTTTTTAGGTATATAACTTTGTCAGATACTTTTTCGACTTCGTATAATTGTTGCGAACTTAAAATTAGTGCAATTGGATTGGTAATTGAGTTGCAAATAGACTTTAAATCTTCTAAAATCACCTGTTGTGCGAGTACATCTAAATTTGCTAAAGGCTCATCTAATAATAAAACTTCTGGTTGGCGAAGTAAAGTTCTTGCCAATTCAAAACGCATTTTATAACCAGACGAGAGTTCGCTCCATTTTAGGTGTTTGTAGTTCCAAAGTCCTAATCTGGCAATCATCATTAATACTCTAGTTTCATTTTCTTCAGGAGGTGTTCCGTAATTTGTGAGTACAAATTTAAGGTTGTCCTTTAAGCTTCCATGCCATTTTTGCGTGCGTTGCGGAATGTAAACCAGTTTAGAACGCAAATCGAAAGCATTACTAATTTTAGAATCGAAATTAAACTGTAAATCGCCTTTAGTATGTTTTAGTTCTTTTGCCAAAACACGTAATAATGTTGTTTTGCCATTTCCGTTTTCGCCAACCAAACCATAAACGTTCCCTTTGCTAATTTCTAACGAAATTGGTCCAAGTTCAAAACGATTAATACCATAGCTTTTAATAATATCTCTTGCTACAATTATAGGTTGGGTTACATTATATTCTTCTATTGGAAGCTTAGCAATAGACTCTAAAATAGTTAGCGATTTGGTTATAAATTCCTCGTTGTTATAATTTGTACTTTCTTTCCAATCGGTAAGCGCAATAACGGTTTTATAAATATCTAGATTTTGAGTATCAATCGCACAATCCATTAGTTTTCTATAACCAAGTACAGTGTCTTTGTTTTCAAAAAAAGTATAAACTTCTTTTAAGCGTTGTTCTATTTTAGACATAAATGATATTTCGGTTTTCAATACTAACGTCTTAAACCTTAGTATTGTTATTATACTTGCAAACAATTTATTAAATTTGCGAGCCTAATTATTAATCCTGTAAATATAATAATTTACCAGTGGGTAAATTTTAATTTTAACTGTGGAAAACAAAAAAGTAGCATTTTACACTCTTGGATGTAAATTAAATTTTTCTGAAACCTCTACCATTGCTAGAAACTTTAAAGATGAAGGCTTTAAAAGAGTAGAGTTCTCTGAGCCAGCAGATATTTATGTTATAAATACCTGCTCTGTAACCGAAAATGCAGACAAACGTTTTAAAACAATTGTAAAACAAGCTCAAAAGTCTAATCCTGAAGCTTTTGTAGCAGCAGTTGGTTGCTATGCACAATTAAAACCACAAGAATTAGCAGATGTACATGGTGTAGATTTGGTTTTAGGTGCTACTGAAAAATTTAAAATCACAGACTACCTTAACGATTTAACTAAAAACGATTTTGGCGAAGTACACAGTTGCGAAATTGAAGAAGCCGATTTTTATGTTGGTAGTTATTCTATAGGCGACAGAACACGAGCGTTTTTAAAAGTACAAGACGGTTGCGACTATAAATGCACCTATTGCACAATACCCTTAGCTAGAGGGATTTCGCGTAGTGATACTATGGAAAATGTACTTAAAAATGCTGAGGAAATATCGAATAAAGGTATAAAAGAAATAGTACTTACAGGTGTAAATATTGGCGATTATGGCAAAGGCGAGTTTGGCAATAAAAAACACGAACATACTTTTTATGAGCTTGTAGAAGCATTAGATAAAGTTGAAGGTATAGAGCGTTTACGAATCTCTTCAATAGAACCAAATTTGCTTAAAAATGAAACGATAGAGTTTGTGTCTAAGAGCAATACGTTTGTGCCACACTTTCATATTCCTTTACAAAGCGGAAGCAATTCAGTATTAAAAAAAATGCGTCGTCGCTATTTAAAAGAGCTATACGTAGATCGTGTAAACCAAATTAAAAAAACAATGCCACATGCTTGTATTGGAGTAGATGTTATTGTTGGTTTTCCTGGCGAAACCGAAGCCGAATTTTTAGAAACTTACAACTTTTTAAACGCTTTAGATATTTCCTATTTACATGTGTTTACTTATTCTGAGCGTGATAATACTGTAGCAGCAACTATGGATGGTGTTGTGCCAAAAAATGTAAGAACTAAACGAAGTAAAATGCTTAGAGGCTTATCCGTCAAAAAGCGAAGAGCGTATTACGAAAACCAAATAAATACAACACGAACAGTGCTGTTTGAAAGCGAAAACAAACAAGGTTACATACACGGTTTTACAGAAAATTATGTAAAAGTAAAAGCGCCTTGGAATCCTGAGTTAGTAAACACGCTTCACGACGTTACACTCACAAAAATAGACGACGATGGTATAGTGCGTTTTAATTTTGTTGAAACACTTGTGTAGTTGGTTTCTTATTTTATATTTGCAATCTAATAATTTAAAAAAAACAAACAAAAATGAAAAATTTAGCATTTAGCTTATTGGCAGTATTCGCCTTAGTATTTACATCTTGTTCTAGTGACGATGATAATGGTGGAGGTTCTTCTCAGGTTTCAGAATTAAAAGCAACAATTAATGGAACTGCATTAACTTTTAACACTGTAGTTGTAGATAAAGAGACATATACTGAAGGAACAGAGACTTACACAGAATTAGATGTTACTGCAACTATTGGTACAGATACTTCTAAAATATTTTCTTTTTACTTAGAGGTAGGAGATTTAGGTGCAGATGCATTAGATTATCTTTATTATGTAGATAATGGTGTACAGTATAGTAGTTTTAATAGTCAAAACTTTAACTCAGTAGTTAGTGTTAACGATGGTTCTAACTTCGCTATGACGTTTTCAGGAACTTTAACAGGATATGACGATAATACTGGAGAAACAATTACAATTACAATAGAGAATGGATCTATAACAGCAGCTTACTAAGTTGTAGTTACAAAGTAATATTATAATTTAAAAAAAAACCAAAAACTTATGTTTTTGGTTTTTTTTGTATTATTATTAAAACTTATATTCTAACACCTACTGGTAATAAGCTTTTATATTGTCTATTTCTTCTAATAAATTTCGCAATTTCAGGGCTTGTTGGTACCACACTTAAGTTGCGTTCTTGTACATTACTAAACACAAGTTTTAAAAAATCACTTGTAAAATTTTCATCTGTAATAGCTTCAGGAATAATAAGTTTTGTTAAAAATATTTTACGTTCTTGTAAAGAATATTCAATTTTCGCAAAATGGTCGTCGATTTTTAATTCAAATTGACGTAGGAATTCATTGTCAACTAGTTCAGCAGCATCAATCATAATAAATAGAGTTTATTGTTTTTTTTAGGAAATTTAAAATAGTACTAACTATTTTTGCTATAAATGCAAAAGTACAAAAAAATATGATTAATTCCATTATACCAAACGTTAAAAGCTTATGAATCAGGAAATAATACATGTTTATTTAATGCCAGGAATGGCTGCAAATCCAACTATTTTTGAGCACATAAAATTACCAGAAGAGCAATTTAAAATTCATTGGTTAGAGTGGATGATTCCTTTAAAAAACGAATCGTTATCAGAGTATGCAAACCGAATGACTAAAAATATAAAATACGAAAATAGCGTTTTAATAGGCGTTTCCTTTGGTGGTGTTTTAGTTCAAGAAATGAGTAAACATATTGCCTTGCGTAAAGTAATTATAGTCTCTAGTGTAAAAACAAAACACGAATTACCAAAACGTTTAAAATTAGCAAGAACAACCAAAGCTTATAAAATAGTACCAACTCAATTGTTAGGGAATATAGATTTGTTGGCTAAGTATGCATTTGGTAAAACCATTACAAAACGTGTAGAATTGTACAAAAAATACTTGTCGATTAGTGATAAAAACTATTTAGATTGGGCCATTAAAGAAATGGTATGCTGGGAGCAAGAAGAACCTATTATAGATGTTATACATATTCATGGTGATAATGATATGGTGTTTCCGTTACAGCACATTAAAAACTGTATTACAATCAAAGGCGGAACACATATTATGATAATCAATAAATTTAAATGGTTTAATACAAACTTACCAAAACTTATTTTGGAGCAATAGTTGTAGGTATGCATTAATTATGTATTTTTAAGTAAAATAAAATAAAGATGAAAATGATAAAAAATGGATTGGTAATGATAGGAGTATTTGCACTATGCTCACTATTTATCTTTGCTTTGCAAGATGCACCAAGTGATGAGAATTTAGAAAAAAAGATGATAAACGACTATAACGTCTATGCCTTGCAAGTACCTAGTTATTTGGATTTTGCAGGAGAACAAGTCCCTTTAAGTAATCCAGATATCTTAGAACGCATGGATAAAGAATTGCTAGTCAATACCTATTGGCAATCTAACGGGTTATTAATGTTTAAACGAGCTCAAAAATACTTTCCTGTAATAGAGCCTATTTTGCAAAAGCATGGTATTCCAGACGATTTTAAGTATTTAGCTGTAATAGAAAGCGGATTAACAAATGCAAGATCTCCTGCAGGAGCAAGTGGTTTTTGGCAAATAATGAAAGGCACAGGAAGAGAATATGGCTTGGAAGTTAATGACAATGTAGATGAGCGTTACAACTTAGAAATGGCAACAGAAGTGGCTTGCGATTATCTTAAAAAATCTAAAGAACGTTTAGGGTCTTGGACCTTAGCTGCTGCAGCATATAATGCAGGCAACGCAGGTATTTCTAGACGATTAAAAGCACAACAAGTAAACAGTTATTACGATTTATTGTTAGGTGAAGAAACTGGACGATACGTGTTTAGAATTGTGGCTTTAAAAGAAATATTGAAAAACCCTAAAAAGTATGGATTTAATTTTAGACCAAAAGATTTATATAACAACATACCAACCTACAAAGTAGAAGTAGATACAGCAGTCACTAACTTTGCAGATTTTTCTGAAAAATTTAATATTAATTATAAAATTTTAAAGCTTCACAACCCTTGGTTGCGCGAGCCACACTTAAACAATAAATCCAGAAAAAAATATTATATAGACATTCCAAAAGAAGGCTATTATAACTCAAATCCTTAATGATTGATTTTATAAAGAATAATATTTGGTTACTCCTTATAGTCTTAAACTATATACTTGCAATTTCTGCAGTAATCACTATATTTTTTAAACGAATAAATCCAACAAAAACACTAAGCTATATAATAGTATTAGTGTTTTTTCCTTTTATAGGACTTTTGGTATATTATCTATTTGGACAAGAATACCGAAAGAATAAAATTTTTAGCAGAAAAAATGTACTTAACCAATCTATAATACAAAAAGCTAAAAAAGAATTAGAGCTTAGCAAAAGCGAATTAGAATCTTTTGATAATGAATTAGAAAGTAAGATGAAGCTAGTAAAATTACTTCATCATAGTGAAAACACACCACTAACCGTTTGTAACAACATTACATTTCTTAAAAACGGAGAAGTTAAATTTGAAGCTTTACTAAAAGATTTAAAAGCAGCAAAACACCATATACATTTAGAATATTATATTTTTAAAGATGATGATATTGGAACGCAAATCATAACTATTTTATGCGAAAAGGCCAAAGAAGGCGTAGAGGTGCGATTAAATGTAGATGATGTTGGTAGTAGCATATCTTCCAAATCTAAGTCCAAACTAAAGGAAGCAGGCGTTATGTTATTTCCTTTTATGCCAGTACTATTTACAAAATTTACTGGCACAATGAATTATAGAAACCATAGAAAAATAGTTATTATAGATGGTAAAATAGGGTATATAGGAGGCATAAATGTTTCAGATGAATACGTAAATAAACCAGAGCGTGAAAAGTACTGGAGAGATACACACATGCGTATTGTTGGCGAAGCTGTTGCACCATTGCAAATTTATTTTCTTACCAATTGGGATTTTGTCTCAGATGGAAAAACAGAATTTTCAGAACATTTTTTTCCTAAAAATGATTGTAAAGATAAACTGCCAATACAGATTGCTGGTAGTGGTCCAGATACAGATTGGGCAAATATTATGGAAGCTATTTTTTCTGCAATACTAACAGCAGACGAGTATATTTACATCACAACACCTTACCTTATTCCAAACGATGAGATTATAAAAGCCTTACAAGTAGCTTCAAAAAGTGGGATAGAGGTAAAAATTTTAATTCCAGATATTTCAGACTCCTGGACTGCTAAGTATGCAACAAATTCTTATTTAGAAGAATTGTTAGAAGCAAATATTGAAATTTATAGATATACAAAAGGGTTTATACATGCAAAAACTATGGTGGTTGACGATGTGTTTTGTACAGTAGGTACCTCAAACATGGACTATAGAAGCTTTAATATTAATTTTGAAATTAATGCGCTAATCTATGATAAAGCAGCGTCTTTAGAGCTTAAATCACATTTTCTGGAAGATGTAAAACATAGCAAAAAAATGAATCTTGAGCAATGGACACAACGCTCCAAAGCCGAAAAGTTTAAAGAAAGTTATTGTCGTCTTTGGGCGCCTTTATTGTAAGTGCATTAGCTTATCTGCTTCTTCTTTTTTGAGAACGCATAGAGCCACCTTGACCATAATGTTGTTTTGGAGCTTGAGCACGTTTCATATTATCTTTCATCATCTTAATTTGCTCATTTAACATTCCATTTTTATCTAATTTCTGAGCTTCGTTTAATAAGAGAGTGGCTTCTTGCTTTCTACGTTTAGAAAAAGCAATACCTGCTAAATTTAATTTTGCCATTGCTAAATCGTGGTCCATAGACAACCCTAAATTAACTGCTTTTTTAAAATAGCGCTCAGCTTCATTCATATTATCTTGAGACACCATAATTCCATGTAAAAAATTATAATATCCTTGTTGCTTAGTGACTAGTGCAGTTTCAGGATTTTTAATTTTATTTAACCACTTTTTAGCACCAGGAAAATCTTGTTTGCGTAATCTTAAAAATGCAAGTAAAATAAATTCATTTTTAAAATATAAAAACACAAAAATTAAGGCTAAAAAAATGAGCATAATTCCATTGCCAATTCCTCCTTCTGTAAATTGCCAAACAGCTGTTGCTAATAGTAATGCTGCTATAACTAGTTTAATTGTTTTATTGTACATTTTTTACGACGTTATAAGTTGTTGTAGATGTTATTGTTGTTGGTATTTTAACAGCGCTTAAATTTTTCATTTCTGTATTTCCTTCTGCATTAGAGGTTACAGTCATAGTATGTATAAAGCCACTCTCTTTAAAGGCAGAAAGAGACGTGTTTTGAGTACCATTTAATGACATAGTATGCGAATCTTCTTCCATTAACATTTTAATAGTGCTATCGCCTTTAATTGTTATTTTATCTTTATCTAAGGCTTGTAAAGTCCAAGTGTTATCGGCTTTTAAATCACCTTCAAACTGGGTCTGCCATTGGTCGTTTACTTTAGTAGTTTTAGATGGATAAATATAAGTCATTTGTCCAAAGCTTTCAGATAAGCTTTCGTTTCCAAACTCTTTTTTCATAGCTTCTTTCATTAACTCTTTAGTAAATTCATCTTCAACACCTGTAGCATTTATCATATTGTCAACCAAAGCTTCTGTGCCAGTTACAGAGATAATTTTTCCGTTTTTTAACATTTCCATTTTAAGAGTTGTGGAAGTTAATTCTGCAAACATTTTACCTTCAATATCGTCGTCCAACACTTCTTTATCTGTATCCACGTTTAATAAGGTGCCATAAATGTTAGATGTGGTTGCCATTTTAAAAGCATCAAATTTAAAATCCATAATATAAGTACTATCTGTAATATTAGTCACTCTAAAGGTAAATACTCCACTTAAAAGGTTATTCATTTCGTGTTTAGAGCCATTAATATTTTGTACAATATCCTGATTTGCTTTTTGCGTAACAGTAAAAGCATCGTCTTTATGTAGTTTATATTCTAACTTATTTTGCGCAAAAGAAGCACTTAAAAGCACAAAAAATAATACTATTGTGGTATAAAATTTATTCAACATTTTCATTCTATTAAAAATCCGAGTGCAAAGAAACTAAATTTTTATTGAATTTTACAGTTATAAACGCTCAAATTCCTTATATTTTAGTGTGGTTTAGAGGATTTGACATTACTTTAGAGGTTTAAAAAAAATATATAAAAATATTTTAAATAAGGTTTGCGAAATAAAAAAGTCGTTGTATATTTGCGCTCAGTTTTGGAGAATATGCAAAGCGGTTTAGATAGATTTACAATTCAGATTTTAAAAAAATAAGACAATGCCAAAAAGAACGTTTCAGCCATCGAAAAGAAAGAGAAGAAATAAACATGGTTTTAGAGAAAGAATGGCTTCTGCTAATGGTAGAAAGGTATTAGCACGTAGAAGAGCTAAAGGAAGAAAGAAGATTTCTGTTTCATCTGAAACTAGACATAAAAAATAATGATTAACAATTGTTAATATTTTAAAGGCGTTACTTAGGTGTAACGCCTTTTTTTGTATCTAATAATAACTATTTTTGAAAAACTTTTTTAATAATGCCTAAGAATAAAAACTTAAAATCAATACTAATAATTGGTTCTGGACCAATTATAATCGGACAAGCTTGCGAATTTGATTACTCTGGTACTCAAGCATTAAGGTCTTTAAGAGAAGACGGAATAGAAACTATTTTAATAAACTCTAATCCTGCAACTATAATGACAGACCCTTCCATGGCAGATCATGTTTACTTGCTACCTCTTAACACTAAATCCATTATAAAAATTTTAAAGGAGCATCCACAAATAGATGCTGTTTTACCTACAATGGGAGGACAAACTGCTTTAAATTTGTGTATTGAAGCCGATGAAAAAGGAATTTGGAAAGACTTTGGTGTAGAGATTATTGGTGTAAATATTGATGCTATTAATATTACAGAAGATAGAGAACAATTTAGAGAACTAATGCTTAAAATTGGAGTGCCAATGGCACCTCAAGCAACAGCGACTTCATATTTAAAAGGTAAAGAAATTGCTCAGGAGTTTGGTTTCCCATTAATTATTAGAGCCTCGTTTACTTTAGGTGGAGCAGGAGCCTCATTTGTACATAAAGAAGAAGATTTTGATGAGTTATTAACACGTGGATTAGAAATTTCTCCTATCCATGAAGTGATGATTGATAAAGCCTTAATTGGTTGGAAAGAGTATGAGTTAGAGTTACTTAGAGACTCCAACGATAATGTAGTTATTATTTGCTCTATAGAAAATATGGATCCTATTGGAATCCACACTGGAGATTCCATTACAGTGGCTCCAGCCATGACATTAAGCGATAAAACGTACCAGAAAATGCGTGATATGGCTATTCACATGATGCGTAGTATTGGCGATTTTGCTGGTGGATGTAACGTACAGTTTGCTGTGAGTCCAGATGAAAACGAAGATATTATTGCTATCGAAATTAATCCTCGTGTTTCCCGTTCATCAGCATTAGCAAGTAAAGCAACAGGTTATCCTATTGCAAAAATTGCTGCGAAATTGGCTTTAGGATATCACTTAGACGAATTACAAAACCAAATTACAAAATCAACTTCAGCGTTGTTTGAGCCAACATTAGATTATGTAATTGTAAAAATACCACGTTGGAATTTCGATAAATTTGAAGGTTCCGATAGAACTTTAGGCCTTCAAATGAAATCTGTAGGAGAAGTCATGGGAATTGGTAGAAGCTTCCAAGAAGCACTACATAAAGCAACCCAATCGTTAGAAATTAAACGTAACGGATTAGGTGCAGATGGAAAAGGCTATAAAGATTACGATCAAATTATCCATAAACTTACTCACGCAAGTTGGGATCGCGTATTTGCTATCTACGATGCTATACAAATGGGAATCCCATTAAGTCGTATCCATGAAATCACAAAAATAGATATGTGGTTTTTAAAGCAATATGAAGAATTGTATTTTATTGAAAAGGAAATTTCAACCTTTACAATAGATACTATAGAGAAAGATTTGCTGTTAGAAGCAAAACAAAAAGGCTATGGAGACCGACAAATAGCACACATGTTAAAATGCTTAGAAAGTCAGGTTTATAATAAAAGAGAAGAATTAGGTATTAACCGAGTGTACAAACTGGTAGATACTTGTGCTGCAGAGTTTGAAGCAAAAACACCATATTACTATTCTACTTTCGAAAATGATGTAGAAACAGCAGATGGAAAACGCTATGCAGATAACGAGAGTATAGTTACAGACAAGAAAAAAGTAATTGTTTTAGGATCTGGACCTAATAGAATAGGACAAGGTATTGAGTTCGATTATTGTTGTGTACATGGTATTTTAGCAGCTGCAGAGTGTGGTTACGAAACCATTATGATTAACTGTAATCCAGAAACCGTTTCGACCGATTTTGATACAGCAGATAAATTATATTTTGAGCCTGTATTCTGGGAACACATTTACGATATTATTAAGCACGAAAAACCAGAAGGTGTAATCGTACAACTTGGTGGACAAACCGCTTTAAAGTTAGCTGAAAAACTTGAGCGCTATGGCATTAAAATATTAGGAACAAGTTACCAGGCTTTAGATTTAGCTGAAGATAGAGGGAATTTTTCTTCGTTATTAAAAGAACTTGAAATCCCTTATCCACAATTTGATATTGCAACCACTGCAGATGAAGCTTCTGCGATTGCAGATGTGCTAGATTTTCCAATTTTAGTGAGACCATCTTACGTTTTAGGAGGTCAAGGCATGAAAATTGTGATTAATAAAGAAGAGTTAGAAAAGCATGTTGTGGATTTATTAAGACGCATGCCAGGAAACCAATTACTTTTAGACCATTATTTAGATGGCGCAATTGAAGCAGAAGCAGATGCGATTTGCGATGGAGAAAATGTGCAAATTATAGGAATAATGGAGCATATAGAACCTTGCGGCATACACTCTGGAGATAGTAATGCATTGCTTCCACCTTTTAATTTAGGAGATTTAGTGATGCAACAAATAAAAGATCATACTAAAAAAATTGCATTAGCCTTAAATACTGTAGGTTTAATTAATATTCAGTTTGCGATAAAAGATGATATGGTTTATATTATTGAAGCCAATCCAAGAGCATCGCGTACAGTACCATTTATAGCAAAAGCGTATGGACAACCTTATGTTAATTATGCCACTAAAGTGATGTTGGGAGAGAAAAAAGTAACTGATTTTGATTTCAATCCACAATTAAAAGGGTATGCTATAAAACAACCTGTGTTTTCTTTTAATAAGTTTCATAATGTGAATAAAAAATTAGGTCCAGAAATGAAGAGTACTGGAGAAAGTATTTTATTTATTGACGATTTAAAGGACGATGAGTTTTACAACTTATATTCTAGACGAAAGATGTATTTAAGTAAATAGTTAACACAAATTTTCAATCTAAATAATTACATTTGTATAAAATGAAAACTATATGAAAACAAGATTACTTACATTTATATTATCAACAGCTTTATTTAGCTTTATATCTGCACAAGTAGTTGCAGAGCAAGTAGATACTTTTGACTCTGGAACTAATAACTGGGCGATTGGAGGAGCAGGTGGATCTGCTGGTCCAACAAATGTTGCCAATGGAGGTCCAAATGGAGCAGGAGATAATTGTTTACAATATATTTCTACTGGAACAAATGGAGTTGCAAGTAGAATGATTATTAAAAACAGCATTCAATGGGCAAACTCTAGTGATTATACTGGTCAACAAGTATTGGCTATTAAATTAGATGCTAAAGTAGATGCTGGTTCAGATTTAAACTTAAGAGTAGCTTTTAATGGAGATGGCGGAAAAATAAGCACAACAAATAGTTATACAGTAACTTCTGGTTCTGGCTGGAATACTTTAATTATACCTATCGAAGCATCAGACTTTACAACTGTTGAAGGTGGTAGTAATATTGCATCAACATTAGCTTCTGTTTTTGAAATGCGTATTTTAAGTAGTGCTGCTCCTGCTTGGAAAGGCGATGTTATTGCTTCAACTTTACAATTAGATAATATTGTTGCTGCAAACTCTAATACGCTAAGTGTTAATCAATTTACGAGCTTCAAAGAATTTTCAATTTACCCAAATCCAGGAAAATCGAGATTAAATATTAATTTACCTTCAAATAACGAAACTGTAAAATTAGATGTTTTTGATGTTTTGGGTAAAAAAATATATTCTCAAAACTTAAACAGTTTAAGAACATCTATTTCGATTTCCGATTGGAATACAGGCTTGTATTTAGTAAGAGTAACCACTAACAATAAAGAAACATTTACTAAACGTTTTATGAAGCAATAAAACAGTTTAAAATAAATATACAATGAAAAGCTTTCAATTAATTTTGGAAGATTTTTTTATTGATTTTCAAATAATTAAGATAAAATCACTAACTTGTAAATAAATTTTAAAGCTATGATTAGAAAATTACTCTTTATTTTATTTACAGTTTCAGTATTAAGTGTGTCTGCTCAAACTACTGAAACCGTTACTATAGATTGGTCTTTTGGTTCTAATTCTAACGTTACACCAGCAACTGCAGCAAATAATGCAGATAGAACTATAGAAGAAGGTGACACTGTTATTTGGAATTACTATTCTGGTGGCACACATACTGTAACAAGTGGAGCAGGAAGTGCAGAGACTTGGGATAGTGGATTTATTAGCTCTGGAGAAGGAGTTACGTACAGCAGAACATTTACGGTTATTGGAACAAATCCTTACGTTTGTACACCACATAGTGGTAATATGTTTGGTACTATTACTGTAGTCGAAGAAGGGACACTAAGTACTCCAAGCTTTGAGGAGCAGCTAGATTTTTCAATATCTCCTAATCCTGTGACGTCGCAACTTAATGTTGTAATCCCAAACACAACTACAGAAACATCTATAAAGGTGTTTGATATTTTAGGGAAACAAATTTATAATACTGTGTCCACTAATACTCAAACTACTTCTATAAACGTAAGCTCATGGAATTCTGGTATATATCTTATAAAGTTGTCTAACAATGATGGCTCTATTGTAAAGCGATTTATAAAGCAATAATTAACCACAACTAATAATATAAAAAAGTCTTCAGTTTAAATTGAAGACTTTTTTATTAATAATTATCTGGTAAATCTATTTTTACCTTATACTTTTCTAAAAGCGGTAAATAGTCAAAATGCGAAAAATCTTCGCGATCAAATTCTTGTTGACGTTGTTGTTTTGTTTCTATACGTTTTAAAGCTTTTAAAAAGCGTTTCACTTCAGTTTTATCGTTTAAAATTAAACCAGGAACTTGTATAGATTTCCCACTTTCATTTTTTGCAACCATTGTAAAGTAAGACGAGTTGCAATGGTGTGTTTCTCCTGTTTGAATATTCTCTGCTTCCACACGCATTCCTACAACCATAGAGGTATTGCCAACAAAATTAATAGAGGCTTTCATGGTTACCAACTCACCAACCTCAATAGGTCTTAAAAAATCTACAGTATCTACACTTGCAGTTACACAATACGCTTTGGAGTGTTTGGAAGCACAAGCAAAAGCAATTTGATCCATTATGTTTAGTATATAACCACCATGAATTTTACCACCAAAATTGGAGTGTGATGGTTGCATGAGTTGAGACATACTAATGCGCGACGCATCTACTTTTTTAAAGGTTATACTCATAGTTAATTAGTATTTTGTCTGGTATTATCTTTTTCTACTTTAGTAATAAAATACTTGGTGTCTCCTAGCCAAAACAATGTGCTGTAGCGCTCAAAATAGTGCAGTTTTACAAACCGTCCTTGATGTGTATTTAAATCTTCTATCACTTGTTTTTGGCTATCTTCTACAGAGAATTCAAACAATTGCGCATCTGAAACTCCTTGACTAATTTCGCCTTCCCATGTTTTAAAAATTACACCTTTGCTACTAAATTTTACGAGTTGTCCTGCACGAACACCTTCACTATAAGTTACAAAATAAATAAATGCAAAATAAGCTGCAATAACTAATAGTAACCCAATTCCTATTTTAATTAAAAACTTCATCATTATTCTTTTTTATGTTATTCATCTTCTTCTGCGCGTTTTAAAATTTTCTCTGGCAATGCTTTTTTAGCTTTAGCTCCCATTTTCTTTAGCTTTTCGACACTAGTAATTAAGTTTCCGCGTCCTTCAACTAACTTATTCATTGCAGAAGAGTAATCTTTTTTAGCATCATCAATCTTTTTACCAACACCTGTTAAATCCTTTACTAAGCCTTCAAACTTATCATACAAAGCACCTGCTTGTCTTGCAATTTCAATAGCATTTTGTTGTTGCTTTTCGTTATTCCACATACTATCTACAGTACGCAAAGTGGCTAATAGTGTTGCAGGAGTTACAATAACAATATTTTTTTCGAAAGCTTTATTATATAACGAATTGTCCTCGTTAATAGCCACAGCAAAAGCAGGCTCAATAGGGACAAACATGAGTACAAAATCTGGTGATTCTATATCGTATAAATCCTGATAATTTTTTTCTGAAAGTTGATCCACATGTCTTCTAATAGAATTAACGTGTGCTTTTAAAAATACTGCGCGTTCATCGTCATCGGCATTTACCAAACGCTCATAATCCGTTAATGACACCTTACTATCTATAATCATTCGTTTATTATCAGGCAAGTGTAAAACCACATCTGGTAACACTCTTTTTCCTGTAGCATCTGTAAAACTTTGTTGCACAAAATACTCTCTATCTTTTTCTAAACCAGATTTTTCAAGTACACGCTCTAACACTAATTCGCCCCAATTTCCTTGCATTTTACTATCGCCTTTTAAAGCTTTGGTAAGGTTGGTGGCTTCTTTTGTCATTTGTTGGTTTAAATCTTTTAAGCCTAATAATTGCTCTTTTAAGGCAGAATGCATACTTATGCTTTCCTTTTGCGTGTCATCGACTTTCTTTTCAAAAATTTGAATTTTTTCTTGTAACGGATTTAATATTTGTTTGATATTTTCTTTATTCTGAAGTGTAAATTTTTCTGATTTTTCATCTAGAATTTTTGTAGCTAATAATTCGAAATCTTTTCGAAGTTGTTCTTGTCGCAGTTCTAACTCTTCGTCTCGTTTAATATTTAATTGCTGAAGGTTTTCGTACTCGGTATTTTTTCGAGCTAATTCTTGATTTAAAAAGTCCTTTTCACGCCTTATAGCTTCACGTTCCGTTTCAATTTTGGATAAGGTTTCTTTTAATTCAGATAATTTATGTTCAAAATTCTGATTTTGCTTTTGGTTTTCGGTTTCAGAAAATTGCTTAAAGTCATTAAACTGTTGTTGTAGATTTGCATTACGTTCTTCTAAAGTGCTTTTTTCGCTTTTACTTTTCAGCTTATTAAAAAGAATGCCTAAATAAGCGCCAATTATAGCAGAAATTAATATGGCAAGTATGAGAATGAGGTTGTCGTTCATGATTTATAATTATAATATTGTAAAAGTAATAAATTATAAAGGTTTAAAATTTATTACTTAAGAGTCTTTTTTAACATTTGAAAAGTCATACTTTTTCATTGTTTTTTGAAGTATTCTCCAATGTTTACGCAATTGCCTTTTTATTTCAGGAGCTTCCAAATCGTCAGCAGCTCTGTAAGCATATCTTAAATAATTTCCTCTAAATTTTCTCTCAAAATATTCGGTTTCAGCTTTACCATTAATATAGCTCGTTCTTTTTGCAGGTAGTAATCTAGATTTTTCTCCTTTAAAACTAAATAATCTATAAATTTTTCTTTTAAATATTGGTGCTTCATCTAAAAGATATTTTTCTTTAATGGTTTCAGTTCTTTTATGTTTGCGTTTTATAGTTTTTTTCATTTCTCTATAAAACTTAGCTAAGTTTTTAGATTTTATTAATGTTTGATAACCATAAAATTCAAAACCTAAATAGTTTAAAGGAATATTCTCTTTTAGACTACCATCTTTCCTAATTTTATACGATTGTAAACGACTATTATTTATTTTGAAAAGTGTTTTTTCTGTTTTTTCTAATGAAACTTTTAATTTGTTTTTTTTCATTTCATTTTTAACAAATTGACTAACAAATTCAATTTGTTTTTCATTGCAAATCATTACTATATCATCGGAATAACGTCTATAAAATACATTGTGTTTTAAAGTCAACTCTTTTAAAACAGACTCATCAAAAGTAAGCATGTAAATATTAGCTAATAATGCACTAATAGGTAATCCTTGAGGAATACCTATTAATTCTTTTTGTTTATTTTGTTTTTGGTTCTTATGAATTATAATATCAGAATCAATTAAATCTTTAATACTATTAAAAAGCGTGTGTTTACCTTCTTTTTTAAGTTTCGCTAACTCCTTCTCATCAAAATGACCATTTTTAGTCTTTAAATCTTTTAGTTTTACATAAGAAAATCTGGTAATTGCTTTAAAGAGATTAAAGTGATCTTTAGGTAATGTTTTGTAACCTAATATTTTTGCCCAAGCTAATTTAAGTCTTTTATGATTTAAACTAGGAAAAAAATTTTCTATATCTATAACAAGAGCAACACAGTTTTCTCTTTTTTTTATTTCATCAAATACATCTTTAGCAAAGTGCACATTATTTTTAAACTTTAGTTTATCAGATGTTTCAATTTGTCTGTAAGCAGTTACTAAATCTGATAGTAATACTTTTTGTTTTAAGTATGCCTCGTATTTTGGAGTAATAATTTGTTGTGTGTAATAAGAATATATATGAGCATCAATATGTGTTGCGTATAATATTTCTCTAATTTTTGTATTAGAAACTACTTTCCCTTTTTTAAATTTTTTGTGAGAGCGTTTTAATTCACCATTAAAATCTGATAACTTATAACGTCTTTGTTTTATTTCTTTAAAAATAAGAGGAGAGAAGGAATGTTGAGCTACTTTTTTTTGACTGGTAACATAGCGTTCAATATTTTTTCTAATAGACATTGGTGTCTTATTAGTAAAATGCGGATAACCTCTGTCTTTAAACCAATCTTTTTGTTTTCTCATATAAAATAAAAGTAAGGGAAGTTCTCGCACGTGTTTATAACAGAATAAAACTTACACCCTAAATAAGGATTGAACCATTAGCCGAATTCTCGACTCACGTTGCAGTTTTACGTACCTTACCAAATGTATGGACAGGTGTTAGCTTTAATGCAGATAATAATATATATGATTCAAATAATCAAATGCCTTAAGGGAAAGTCCCTAAAGTTTTATAAATTAACTGAACTAATACTATTATTTCTGAAGATAAACCAATATTTATCGATAAATGTTTGTTTATCTGAAGAAATATACTTTTTTCTTAATCACCATATTTATTATCCTTTTTTTCTAAAAAAGTTGGATTAAGTGATTGATTGATAATCAATACAGTAGTTCAACAAATGTTTTATTCCTTTTAACTAAAGAACCTCCTTACTTTAAAGTAAATATAGTATTTTTCTTATCTTAAATAAAAAAATAATAGAATGAGTTTAGTTAATAAATATAAAGTTGGAGAAATAGTAACATTTAAAACACATCCATTACTTTATGATCGATATATAAAAGGAGATGGAAAGTTGGTGCCACCTTTTATGATTGTTAAAGAAGTGTTTTTTGAAGATAAAAAAAAGAAAGTTGTAGATACTAGTAATGGTAAAACTATTGGAGAAAGAATAAAATATACTTGTTTGTTTTTTGATGATAATAAAAGCGAGTTTAAAAGTGTAGTTGTTTATGAATCTATGTTAATGGATTTTAAAAACTTTTATATTTCTAAAATGGATGGAGAAAAGTACGAATCAGACGATTCAAAGTATCAAAGTCTTATTGATGAAGTTTCAGATTATAAGAATGCAGATTATGTTTATGGTAATATTGTATATTTTAAAACTAAAAAACTTGAAATTCTTAAAAAGAGAAGTTCAGTAAAAAAGGAAATAATAAAAGGAAATACTACCGAAGAAAAAAAAGTAACTGTTCAATATGTAGTTAATTATGCTACACCAGAATTTGTTCTTTGTGGTTATAAAAAAGAAGTAGGAGAAGATTTATATTATCCAAATGGAGGTAGGAAAAAAATAATTTCAAAAGTATTATATAAAGTAAAATGGTTTAATTCCAATCAAATGAAATTTAGTGAGGAATATTTACCAAAGAAATGCTTTATTGATGAGCAACCATTTAAAACTTTAGTTCTTCACAATCCTAAGACTGATGATAAAGAAATAGAATCTTAATTAAATAATTTATTTGAAATGCTTAAACAAGTTCAGCATGTTAAGATTATTTTTTTACCCTAAAACTTCCCGTTTTATCGTCAAAAATAATTAAGTCTTTAGGGAATAAAGTTTCAAAAGTACCTTTAGTAATGAGATTACAAGGCGTGTTTGAGATCACTTCGTTTTCAGTCATTACTATCATACTATCACATAATTGAATGGCTAAATCTATTTCGTGAGAAGAAAATAAGATGGTTTTACCAGTGTCTTTTGTGATTTTTTGAAGCAATTTTAAAATGTAGGCTTTATGGTACATATCTAAATGCGTAGTTGGCTCGTCTAATATTATTAAATCTGTATCTTGAGCTAAAGCACGCGCAATCATTACTTTTTGAAGCTGTCCATCACTTAGTTCAAAGCATTTTTTATGTTTTAAAACTTCGATATTAGTTTGTAAAATGGCTTTGTTTACAATACTAATATCCATTTCCGATAGATTACCAACCCAATTGGTGTAAGGCTGTCTTCCTAAGGCTATTAATTCAAAAACCGAAAGATTTTTAGAGACAATAGGTTCAGTCAAAACCAAACTCATTGCTTTTGCTAAGTCAATATTAGCATAAGTTTCTAAAGGTTTATTATTTAAAAAAATAGCACCAGATAATTGTGGTTGTACTTGAGTTAACGTTCGTAATAAAGTAGATTTACCAATACCATTTCCACCAACTAATCCAATAAGTTCACCTTTTTTTAAACTAATATTTATGTTTGAAGCTATACTAGTTTCCGCTTTCTTAGAAGTGTAACCTATGTTTAGATTTTCGGTTTTAAGGATGATATGTTGGTTTTTGTTCTCCATTAAAACACCATCTTTCGTTTTCTAACCAATAACCAAATAACCACTGGAGCACCAATTAATGAGGTTATTGCGTTAATAGGTAAGGTATAATCGCTAGTTGGTAATTGTGCAATACTATCGCAAATTAACATTACAATTGCGCCAAATAAAAATACAGCTGGTAATAATATTTTATGATTAGAGGTGTTAAAAATTTGCCGTGTTAAATGTGGTATTGCTAATCCTATAAATGCAATAGGACCAGCAAATGCGGTTATAGTTCCTGCCAATAAACTCGTTGCGATGATAATAATAAAACGACTTTGCTTAATATTTAAGCCTAAGCTTTTAGCATAATTTTCGCCAAGTAATAAGGTGTTTAATCCTTTTATTGAGAGGATGCTTAAAAGAATCCCTAAGCAGTAAATAATAAAGAAAATCCCAAGTTCACTCCAAGAGAGATTACCTAAACTACCAAATCCCCAAAAAATATACTGTTGCAATTGTTCTGCAGAAGCAAAGTAGGAGAGGACACTTACTACTGCAGCAGTAATGCTACCAAACATAAGGCCTATAATTAAAATTGCCATTGTGTCTCTAACTCTAGAAGACACGATTAATACAGCCAATAAAACTAAAAAACTCCCTAAACTCGCAGCAATAACTATAGTCCATTTAGAGATTAATAAAGTAGCAAAAACACCTCCAAAGAGGCCTGCTCCTAAAATCACTAAGGCAACACCTAAGCTTGCTCCAGAAGTTATACCAAGCACAAAAGGTCCAGCTAACGGATTCCTAAATAAGGTTTGCATTAACAGTCCTGAAATGCCTAAACCAGAACCAACTAAAATTGCTGTAAATGCTTTTGGGAGCCTGTAATTTTGAATAATATAATTATCTGTTACACCAATTACACTCTCAAAAATGGTTTTAAAAGGAATAGATACAGAGCCTAAACTAATATTTGCAAAAAAGCACAACAACAACGTTATAGTGAGAATTATAAATGGATATTTATAGTTGTTTTTCAATAGTTTACTGTTTTGTCATTTTGGCGAAGCGAACAATATTATGTAAATATACAAAGCAGAAAATATAACGTTCATCGCTTTGCTATTAGTGACATTAATGCTATTTTAATTTTTTAAAAAAATAGGGTGTATAATTTTCTAATAATTCTGGATGACAGATTTTAATCACATCTTTTAAAACTAAATCTGGTCGTGCAGTACCTAATTCATAGTATAAAACACCACCTGTTTCTCCTTTAGTTTCTGCAAAAGAGTAAATGTTTTTGTTTTTAAACGCATCGAATTTGGTGTAATGTTTATTTGCTTTTTCTAGCGCTTCCATGCTTGAGTAGTAGGAAGGACTTAACCATAAATCGGCATTTTTTGCTTTGTCAAAAACGGTTTCAAAATTTAGAGCTAAGCTACCACTTCCTGAAGTGTCGCTCCATAAATAATTAACGTTGGCATCTTTTAAAATTTGAGCTTCAGGACTTGTTCCATTTGGCAAGTACCAAATGTCTTTATGCATTGCTCCACTTAAAATGGTTGGTTGTTTGTTCACTTTTGCAGCAATTGCTTTTGCTTCTAAATAGTTTTTTTCAATAGTATTAAATATAGAATCAGCTTCTTTTTGTTTGTTATATAATACACCAAAAAATTTAATCCATTCTGCTTTTGCTAAAGGTGATTTTTCTACCCAATCGCCATTATAAATTACAGGAATTCCTGCTTTTTGTATGGTTTCAAAGGTTTTGTTGTTACCATCTATTCCAAAACCTATTACCAAATCGGGTTTTAAATCTAGTAAAACTTCCGTGTTTAAGCCTTCGTTTTTACCTAATTCTCTAATCTTACCATTATTAATTCTTGCTCTTGTTTTTTCAGAAGAAATATAATCTGTTCCAGGAAAACCAACCAAAGTTTGCTCAACGCCTAAAAGCTCTAAAGCAGGAATATGCGTAGTAGAGGTGACTACAATGGTTTGTATTGGGAGCGAAATTGTATTATCGGCTTGCCTATCGTCTTCATAATTAGCTAAAGTATATTTAAAGCTGTTTTCAGCTTTTGGCCATGGGTTTTTAATCTCCAACACTTTATAAGTGCCAATATCTTTTATTGCAAATCCTTCGGCATATTTTAAATCTATTTGTTTTCCTATGGTATTAGTAGTTTCAATAGTTGTTTTTGTTTCCTTTTTACAAGAAGTAAAACTTATTAAAATTGAAATAAGAACGTATAAAAAAAGTTTTTTTTGTAACATTAGTAGCACTTTAACGAAATAGTTTCCTTTAAATTTATATAAAATTTTAGTCATGAGAGACGGTTCAAATTTAACAATATATATAGTAGGAGGAATTATATTACTACATTTTTTAATTGGCTTTATTTATCTTATTTATAAAATGAATAAGAAAAAGTAAGTTTAATTAGTCTGCATTTAAAAAAGAATATACTTTTGCATAGAATTTTGGTTTGATGCATTTAGTATGAGATCCCAAAACAAGTTTGGGACGACTGCGTCGATTAAAAGGGAATCTAGTTAAAATCTAGAGCTGTTCCCGCAACTGTAAGCTATAACGCTTGTTATTAAACTTCATGTCACTGTCTAATAAAGATGGGAAGACCAATAACAAGACGCAAGTCAGGAGACCTGCCAAATTCAAAACATATAAGTCAAACTTTCGGGATAAAAGTTTTTCGTGTGATAGTCCATGCGATTCTCGAGCAATTATTAAATTAAAATGAACAACAAAAAACATGTTCTATTGGCATTATGTGCCTTAGTAACTGGTGTTGGGTTTTCTCAACAACAAACAGATTCAACACAGGTTGAACAATTAGAAGAAGTAGTAATTACAGACTCTAGATTTACGCTTAAACGCGAAAACTCAGGGAAAACAGTAGTAAAAATTACTGCCAAAGAAATTGAGCAACATGCTGGCGAAACGCTTAGTCAGCTAATTAATACTAAATCTGGAATTTCAATTAATGGAAGTAACAGCCAAGCTGGTCAAAATTTAGGAACCTATGTTAGAGGAGGCCAAAACAGGCAAGTTTTAGTGCTTATCGATGGTATAGCTTTGAGTGATCCTTCGCAAATTGAAAATAATTTTGATTTGCAATTATTAGATTTAAATCAAATTGAATCTATTGAAATTTTAAAAGGAGCTTCTAGTGCATTGTATGGAAACAGAGCCTCTACAGCTGTTATAAACATAACTTTAAAATCGGCATCTAAGCAAGCTATAAATGCTAATTTTTCTTCGTTTTTAGGTACAAATAATTCGCAAAACGATAGTGATTTAGCGATTAACGACTTTACTAATAGTGTTGGTGTTAATGGAACAATTGAAAAGTTTTCATATCTAGCAAATTTTAGCAATACGTTTACAGATGGATTATCTGCCATAAAAGCTGCTGAAGGAAATACTAAATATAATAGCGACGAATACTCTAAAATTAATGGGTATTTAAAGCTTAATTATAAATTTAGTAATGCTTTTGAGCTGACTGCTTTTGGGAATTTTGATAAGTATAATACAGAGTATGATGGTGGATTTGGTTTTATAGATGAAAACAATTTGTCTTTAAACAAGCAGTATAGAGTAGGAGTTGCGCCTAAGTTTAATTATAACAAAGGAAGCGTTACTGCAAATGCTGCTTATAATACTATAGATAGAGAGTTTAGAAGCGATTTTCCTGGTAAATTTGAAGCAAATTCTATAGTTATAGATGCGTTTAACAAGTATAGACTTTCTGATAAATTGCTTAGTGTTGTTGGTGTGAATTATGTAAAAACAGAAATGACAAACGAAACTATTCCGTTTGGTAGTTCAGCTTTTACAACAAGTATTAATCCAGAGACAGCAAACGATAATATTTTAGATCCTTATGTAAATTTAACTTACATTTCGGACTTTGGTTTTAATGCAAATGTTGGAGCACGTTTAAATAATCATAGTGAATACGGAAGCAATTTTGTGTATAACATAAATCCTTCTTATGTATTTAAAATGAACAATAACTCACTTAAAGTATTGGCATCTTATAGTACTGCATACATTACACCTTCGTTATATCAATTATTTGCTCCAGGGTTTGGGAATGCTAATTTGCAAGCACAGGAGGATAGTACTATTGAAGGTGGTTTTGAGTTTAATTTAGCTGAAAACTTTAGAGTAAGTTCGATATACTTCAACAGAAAACAAAAACAATTTATAGATTATGTTACCACAGATTTTGTGACTTTTGAAGGCGAATATCAAAACCTAGAGGATGATTTTACAGTACAAGGTGTAGAAGTAGAATTAGGCTATTCACCATTGACTAAGTTAGATTTTAATGCTAATTACACCTTTACAGAACGAAAGGATGGTGTTATTTTTAGAGTGCCAAAACACAAAATAAATGCAAGTATTGACTACCAATTTTGTGAGCGTACTTTTGCTTCTTTAAGTTACCAGTTTAGTAGTGAGCGCACATCTCCTTTTTTAAATGATGATTTTACAGCAAATAGAACTTTAGAGTCTTTTAGCTTAGTGAATTTTAATATTAGCCATAGTGTTTTAAATAATAAAATAAAGCTTTTTGCAGGTGTTAGCAATGTGTTTAATGAAGATTATGAGGAGTTGTATCGTTTTTCTACCAAAGGAAGAAACTATAGAATAGGATTTAATCTAACACTGTAATTGTTTACAAAAATAATATGCATATTTATAAAAAAAGCGACCAATTGGTCGCTTTTTTTATATTAATATAGTTTTAAAAACTAGGTTCCACATACATATTATCTCGTAAAGGCTTAAAATCGCTAGAGGTAGCTAATACATCCATTGGAGAAATTGTTTTTGGAGGAGCCATCCTTCCGTTGCCGGTTAAATGCTGTATTGCTCTAGCTAAAAGTGGCTCGGTTTGCTCGCCTAAAACACCAAGGTTTTCTATATCTTCTGGAAATTCAATGTCTGGCATTAAACCATCTGTAAAATCTGAGAAGCCTGCTGCATTTTCATAACGTCCAACTAAAGGCTGCATCGCATAATTATGGCTTGGATTTGGCACATCGTTACAATCTTCAAAAAAGGTAACATAACCACAAGATGGAATATCGTAAAGCGTTATTGAAAATTCATTTTTACCACGAGTAGTTTCTCCTATATGAATCACATCAATATAAGGCGCTAAGCTATTGATAACTAATTCACTAGCAGAAGCAGAAGACCCTTGAGCTAAAACATAAACTTTATTTAAATTTAAACTATTTATAGAAGTTTGGTTGCTTAAAGTGGCAGGAAAATTTCTGGCACCAAAAACATTTTCTACTTTTGGGTTAGTTGTTGGTGTAACTAATAACTGATCTGTAAATTGACCTGTAATCATACTAGAAAGATTTATAGCAGAGTTGACGCTTCCTCCTAAATTATAGCGTAAATCCAAAACTAATTCTTGTACACCAAATCCTTGAAACTCTGCAAAAGCATTATTTAATTGCGTATCAAAATCGGCAGTAAAACGGTTGTACATTAAGTAGCCTACTTTTATACCATCAACTTCAAAAGTTTTAGTAATATAAACTGGGTTTTCTGTATAATCTTGTTTGGTGAGTGCAATGGTTTCGCCATTGGTTTCTAATGTGCCATTATTTAAGTTTGCCATTCCTAAAGTGTACGAATCACTACCAGTACGCAATAAACCACTAAAATTAGTTTCTGTAAGTTGTGTGCCATCTACAGTTAAAAATAAATCACCTCGTGTTATATTTTTTGTAGAGGCATCTGTATTTGGTAAAATATATTGAACGTAACCTACAAGTTCTGGTCCTCCATTAATCCTAACTAGTCCATATTCCACACCATTGGTTTTAAATATACCATTTAAGGAGTTATTGAGTGCAAAATAATCGTCAACTATCCAACTAAAACGGTCTTCAGAAAATAGTAAATTATCAAATAAAGCTTCAGGACTATTAAAACTGTTTAAAAATGCGGTGTATTCTGCATCACTACTAAAACGATCGTCTGCTAAATCGTTAACTTCACCTTGTACTTCTTCGGCTTGCCAAAAATACCAGGTATTTAAACCCTTCCACACAAAGTCGTTAATTTCTGTAGTTGTAATGGCGTTATCATCTCTATCTTCAAAACAACTTGTTAGTACTAAGAAGGTTACTAATAAAATCGCGTATTTTTTAAGTCTAATCATAATTATAATTCTTTCTTTTTCAGCTTAAAAGTAAGTAAAGTTTTTAACTTTAAAAATAAATTGTAACAAAACAGTTAGTTGTTCGTCGTAATAATAAGTAGCCTTAATACAGCTATTTGTAACCACAACCAAAACATGACACAAAAGGAGTTTTTAAATATAGTAATGCCTTTTAAAGATAAAGTGTTTCGCCTTGCGAAGCGATTATTAGTGTCTAGAGAAGAAGCGGAAGATGCAACGCAAGAGATTATTTTAAAATTGTGGAAGAATAAAAAGAAAATACAAGAGTATAAAAATGTTGAAGCCTTTTCTATGACCATGACAAAGAATTTTTGTCTGGATAAGTTAAAGTCTAAACAAGCTCAAAATTTAAAAATTGTACATAATAATTATCAAGATAAATCGGTATCACTACAAAAGCAGCTAGAATTAAACGACAGTGTAAATTGGGTAGCTAAAATTATAGAAGCATTGCCAGAACAACAAAAAATGGTAATTCAATTACGCGATATCGAACAGTATGATTATGACGAGATATCAAAAATGCTAGATATGCAACCAACAGCTGTACGCGTTGCCTTGTCTAGAGCAAGAAAAACGATAAGAGAAAAACTAACTAATACACATAGTTATGGCATTAAATAATATAGAAAAATTACTAGAAAAATACGAGAATGGAGAGACCACTTTGCATGAAGAACAACAGTTAAAAAACTATTTTTCGCAAGAGACTGTTGCACCACATTTAGAAGTTTATAAACCTATGTTTACGTATTTTTTGGTAAACCAACAAGAACAGTTTACTAAAAACCTACCATTACAAACTAAAAACAAATTTAATTATAAGTGGTTAAGTGTTGCAGCAGTAACAGTTTTAATGTTTGGGTTTTATTTAAACACATCATTTGGTGGAGACACGTATTCTGAGAAGGAGCAATATATGGCTTTTAATCAGTTTAAAACCTCTATGGAAATGGTATCAAAAAATTTCAATAAAGGAACAGCAAAAGTGTCGTATTTAGGCGAAATTGAAAAAGCTGGCACACAAGTTGGATACCTTGAAGAAATTGAAAACACAACCAGTATTATTTTTAAAACTAAAAAGTAGAAATTAACAATTAAAAAATAGAAATTATGAAAACAATACATATTAAATCGATGAAAAAGCAAATTATTTTAATGGTAATGGCAATTATGCTAATGCCTTTAACAGCAATGGCACAAGATGTTTTTGAAAAATATAGTGAAAATAATAATGTAACTTATTTTTCTGCAAAACCAAAAATGTTTCAGCTACTTGCAAAAATGGATATTAATACAGACGATCCAGAAGCACAAGAGTATTTAGATATGGTAAATAGCATTACTAGTTTTAAAACCTTAGCAACAGGAGATAAAGCCATTGCTTTGGATATTATGAATTATGTAAAAAAACGCACATCGTCTCTAGAAGAATTAATGGAAGTCAGAGACAATGGTGTTATTATGAAGTTTTATGTAAAAGAAGGAAAAGATTCTGATCACGTAAAAGAGTTATTAATGTTTGTTAACGGTTTAGATGCAGTGACAAAAGATGCTAATGTTAGTATTAATGGTAGTGATAGAAAATTTGAAACAGTTGTAGTTTCCTTAACTGGAGACATAGATTTAAATCAAATCTCTAAATTAACGAAGAAAATGAATCTTCCTGGAGGCGACGAATTAGAAAAGAAAAACAAAAAATAATATGTACGCATTCATTAAAAAAACAGGTCTGTTAGTTGTATTATTTACTCTAATTGTAAGCTGTAATACAGAGCCAACTTTGCAAACATATTTTGTTGAAAATTCTGAAAATAAGAACTTTATAACAGGAGATTTACCAAAATCATTATTAAGCATAGGCGAAGCTCAATTAACAGAAGAACAACAAAAAGCTTACGAAGCTATTGAAGGGTTAAACTTTTTAATCTATAAAAAAGATAAAGAGAATAGCACTCAATATGATGAAGAAGTTAATAAAATGAAAGGCATCCTAAAAGCTAAAAAATTTCAGGAATTAATGGACTTTAGTGATGCAGCAGGTAAGTTTTCTGTAAAATATATAGGAGAAGACGACAATATTGATGAGTTTATAGTTTTTGGCCGAAACTCTGAATTAGGTTTTGGAGTAGTAAGAGTATTAGGTGATAATATGAACCCAGAGCAATTAATGACTTTAATGGATGTAATGCGTAAAGGAGATATTGACGATAGTCAATTAAAAGGAATTATGGATTTTTTGAAATAAAAAATGTATAGTTTAAATGTAAAAAGGGTTGTTGGCGCAACCCTTTTTTTTATTGTTTATTTTTAGATTTATCCTCTACTATCTCGTCTTCATTCGAGGGTTTGTAAGCCATAATAACATTCGCAAAAACAGCAATAAATAAAAGTAACAACAAAACAATAATCATAAAATTATCTAACATATCAAACACACCACTAAAAAAAAAGAGGAGTAGCATTGCAGTAGCTAGATATAGATTGTGTTTGTCTGTAACCATTTAAATTCCTGTATAATTACTAGGTGTAATTGCTTTTAATTCGGTTTTAATTGCATCACTAACCGCTAAGGTATCAATAAAATTTGAGATAGAAGTTTGAGTAATTGCTTCGTTTGTACGTGTTAATCCTTTTAAGGCTTCATAAGGATTTGGATAGGCTTCACGACGTAAAATAGTTTGTATTGCTTCTGCCACAACAGCCCAATTGTTTTCTAAATCGGCTTTAAACTTTTCTTCATTAAGCAATAATTTATTTAACCCTTTTAAAGTACTTTTAAAACCTATTAAGGTATGTCCAAAAGGTACACCAACATTGCGTAAAACAGTACTATCGGTTAAATCACGTTGTAATCTAGATATTGGTAGTTTTGCCGATAAATGTTCAAAAATAGCGTTGGCAATCCCTAAATTTCCTTCAGAATTTTCAAAATCAATAGGATTTACTTTGTGTGGCATTGCAGAACTTCCTACTTCGCCAACTTTAATTTTCTGCTTAAAATAGTCCATAGACACGTACGTCCAAATGTCTCGGTCTAAATCTATAAGTATAGTGTTTATACGCTTTAAACAATCAAATAAAGCAGCCATGTGATCGTAATGCTCAATTTGTGTGGTTGGGAAAGAGTGTTGTAAACCTAGTTTTTCTTGTACAAATTGGCTTCCAAAAGCTTTCCAGTCTATATTTGGATAGGCTACTTTGTGAGCATTAAAATTACCAGTTGCTCCACCAAATTTAGCAGCACTTGGGATATCATTTAATAAATTAAATTGCTCTTCTAAACGTACAACAAACACTTCGATTTCTTTACCTAAACGTGTTGGAGAAGCAGGTTGACCATGCGTTCTTGCTAGCATAGAGATTGTTGCCCAATCTTTACTTAATTCTTTTAAGCGGTTTAAAACATTATAATATTCTGGCACATACACATCATTCATTGCTTCCTTTATACTTAACGGGATAGCAGTGTTATTTATGTCTTGTGAGGTTAACCCAAAGTGAATAAATTCTTTAAAATCGGATAATCCTAAACCATCAAATTTTTTCTTTATAAAATATTCAACCGCTTTAACATCGTGGTTGGTAACACTCTCAATATTTTTAATTTCTATAGCATCTTCAGTAGAAAACGATTTATAAATGGCTCTTAAGTCTTCAAAAACTTCAGAATTAACAGCTTTAAGTTGTGGCAAAGGCTGTTCGCAAAGTGAGATAAAGTATTCTATTTCTACTAAAACACGATATTTTATAAGCGCTTCTTCAGAAAAATAGTGTCCTAAAACATCAATTTTATTTCTATAACGACCATCAATTGGCGAAATAGCATTTAATACAGATAATGACATAGTTGGTGTTGTTTTTTAACAAGTCTCAAAGATAGTTAATTTGCGCTTTATATTGCATCCAAAATTAGTTATCTTAGTGCAAAATTGTTAATAAAATGAAGACGTTTTTACTTATTACAGTACTTATAATTTCTGAAACTATGTTTGCTCAAACTTATAAAAAATCCGAGCCTTTTACACATACATATTCTATTGTTGCTAGAGACTCTATTACAGGAGAAATGGGAGTTGCTGTGCAAAGCCATTGGTTTAGTGTTGGCAGTGTAGTAACCTATGGCGAAGCTGGAGTTGGAGTAGTTGCCACACAATCTTTAGTAAATCCAAGCTATGGACCAAAAGGATTGGCTTTAATGAAAGAAGGATTAACACCACAAGAAGCCTTAAACTATTTAATAATGGAAGATGAAGGTGAAATGTATAGGCAAGTTGCTTTTTTAGATACCGAAGGCAATGTGGCTACTCATACAGGAAGTTCGTGCATTGATATGGCAGGACATAGACAAGGCAAAAACTTTTCTGTCCAAGCCAATATGATGCTTAAAAATACGGTTTGGGACGCTATGGCTAATGCTTTTGAAACTACTAAAGGCACTTTAAGTAAGCGTATTATTGCAGCATTAAAAGCTGCCGAAGCAGAGAAAGGCGATATTAGAGGGAAGCAAAGTGCTGCCATTTTAATTGTTAAAGCCAAAGCTACTGGTAATAGTTGGGAAGATACTGTAATGGATTTGCGAGTGGAAGATAACGATAATCCAATAGCAGAATTAGAGCGATTAGTAACCATACATAACGCTTACGATTTTATGAATAAAGGCGATTTGGCCATGGAAAAAGGCAACTCTAAGGAAGCAGAAGCCCTGTATTTAAACGCTCAAAAATTGTTCCCAGATAATTTAGAGATGAAATACTGGTACGCTATTAATTTATTAAATAATAAGGAGTTTGATAAAGCGCATCCTATTTTAAAATCTATTTTTAATGCAGACGATAATTGGAGAGAATTAACAAAACGACTAGTAAAAAGTAAGCTTTTAGTTATTTCGGACAAAGAACTTAAAAAAGTTATGCATTTATAAATGCCTCTTTAACTTTTTTAAAATTTGTCTTCCGCGTGCTTTAAACGCTGCACTTTGAGTGGTATAATCGCGCTCAATAATAGTCGATAATTCTGGATAAACCCAATCGTAATCACGACCAAATAAAAATAATGTAGTCATGGAATAGGCTTTAACAGCCACTTTCTCGTCCCTTATCATCCAATCAAAACAAGTTTCAATAATACGTTCTTTGTGCGTATTATTTAGTGTAGTTTTAATTTTATTAGGTTCTTTACTATAATAGGCAGTAGCTAAATATTCGCAAACTTTAGCTACTGGTCGTACTGCAGAGTCTAAATGTACTTTTCGTATTGCAGTAGTAAATTGATCTAAATATGGCGTTATTTCTTCTAAATTTTCTTTACACATAAACTCAAAAACCCAAGCAGCACGAGGAGATTGCTTGTCGTTTACCATAAAAATTATATCTAATAATTTAGGAATTAAATCAGGATTATCAATAACTAAATTGGCATAATACAGTCGTTTTTCGCGCGAGTGATTAACGTAATTTAATTCGGTGAAGAGTTGTTGTGTTGTCAACGTTTTTATTACTTTTAGACACTAAATTTACTAAAAATGAAACTACTTAAAAAAATTATACTATTACTAATAGTAGTATTTATAATAGCGCAATTTTTTAGTCCAGATAAAAATATAGGAGAACTTAGCTCTATAGATGCTTTTATTGCCGAAACTCAACCACCAGCAGAAGTAGCTTTACTATTAAAAGAGAGTTGTTACGATTGCCACAGCGATGTTACACGATATCCATGGTATAACACTATTACTCCTATTAATTATTGGATGGCAAACCATGTTAACGACGGAAAAAAGCATTTTAATGTCTCTAATTGGGAAGCCAATTCTACAAAACGAAAAGACCATAAATTTGATGAACTTATTGAAATGGTCGAAAACAAAGAAATGCCTTTAGACTCCTACACATGGACTCATAAAGAAGCAAAATTAACAGCGACTCAACGCGAATCTATTATTAAATGGGCTAAAAGCGTAAGAATGGGTTATGCATTAACCAATAAACCAGAATAAATTATGGAAAACAAGTTGCTCATTATTGGCTTTGTTTGGCCAGAACCTAAAAGTTCTGCAGCAGGAAGCAGGATGATGCAACTTATTAGGTTTTTTCAATCCCAAAATTACAGTATTACTTTTGCGTCGCCTTGTTCAAAAAGCGATAATGCTTTTAATCTTGAAACTATTGGAGTTACACAAAAAACAATAGAGTTAAACCATCCAAGCTTTGATACTTTTATAAAAACACTCCAGCCAACTGTGGTTCTGTTCGATCGTTTTATGATGGAAGAGCAGTTTGGTTGGCGCGTTGCAGAGCATTGTCCAAACGCTTTACGCATTTTAGACACCGAAGATTTGCAATGTTTACGCAAAGGCAGACACCAAGCTTATAAAGAAAATACTACTTTCAATCCTTCTTATTTATTTAGTGATTTAGCCAAACGCGAAATAGCTAGTATTTATAGATGTGATTTGAGTTTAATTATTTCTGAAGAAGAGCAGAACCTACTAATTACTCAATTTAAAGTACCACAAACACTTCTTTTATATATTCCATTTTTAATGCCATCAGTTTCAGCAGAAACAAAGAGACTACTACCAAATTTTGAAAACAGATCACATTTTGTAACTATAGGTAATTTTTTACATGCACCAAATTATGATTCAGTTTTATATTTAAAATCAACAATTTGGCCATTGCTGCAAAATCAACTGCCTAAAGCCGAACTCCATATTTATGGCTCATACAGTTCTCAAAAAATAGAACAATTACACAATCCTAAAGAAGGTTTTTTTATAAAAGGCTTTGCTGAAAATGTTAATACAGTAATGCAAAATGCCAAGATTTGTTTGGCTCCATTGCAATTTGGAGCAGGATTAAAAGGAAAGTTTTTTGATGCGATGCAAAACGGAACACCTTGTATTACAACTACAATTGGAGCAGAGGGTATATTTGGCACTATGGAACCTAACGGATTTGTAACCGATAATCCTAACGATATTGTAAGTAATGCTATGGCATTATATAATGATAAAGCACTTTGGCAAACAAAACAAAAAAAGGGGTTTGAGGTTTTGGAGAAACGCTTCAATGCTTCCGATTTTAAAGAAGAATTTAAATTAAAACTTGAAGAAGTCTTAAAAAACATTCAACACCATAGAAACTCTAACTTTACAGGGCAACTACTAATGCATCATACCTTACAAAGTACAAAATACATGAGCAAGTGGATTGAAGCTAAAAATAAAGATTAGGCTATTTAATTTTAGTTTTAAAACGGTTTAATTTCTTAACCTTTTTAGAGACTCATTTTTATCAAATTTATAGCCTCTTTAACGCCTTGTGTGGCTGGTTTTGCAATTACAGTTAGCAAGGTGTTCGAATCTATAGTGGGTTTTGGGTCTATAAAATAAGTAGGAGTACGTTCTGGTGTGTAGTGCATTAAACTTGCCGCAGGATAGACTTGCATAGATGTACCAATAATAATTAAAAAATCTGCTGTTTCGCAAATTTCAACCGCTTTATCCATCATTGGTACAGCTTCTCCAAACCATACAATATGCGGTCTTAACTGGTGGCCATTATTATCTACATCGCCTACATTAATATTGGATTTCCACTCAAACACTTCATTATCACTAACAATATTTCTTGCTTTTAGTAATTCGCCATGTAAATGAATAACATTTGTACTACCAGCTCGCTCATGTAAATCATCAACATTTTGTGTAATTATAGTAACATTAAAATCGTTTTCTAAAGTTGCTAAATCTAAATGCGCTTGGTTTGGTGCTACCTCTAATAATTGTTTTCTGCGTTGGTTATAAAACTCTAATACTAATTCAGGATTTGCTTTAAATCCTTCTGGCGAAGCGACTTCCATAACATTGTGACCTTCCCAAAGGCCATTAGCATCTCTAAACGTTTTTAAGCCACTTTCGGCACTAATTCCTGCTCCTGTTAATACAACTATATGTTTTTTTACTACTGTCTTTTCCATTTTTTAAATAGCTTAGATTTTGCTAAAGGCTGTAATAAATTGTCTTCAAATACATCATTATCTTCAACAAAAAATATTAATTCTTTTTTATCGTAGCCCTCAATAACTAGGCGATCTAAAATTTTAATTGCATTTTCTAAATCATTATTTACAACGTGTGTACTCAATGTTCCAATAGCGCCTTCAACAAAATTAGGATAATTATCCATCATGTATTTGTAATTATTTAGTGCAACATCATAATTTTTATCTTCAAAAGCCACATTTGCTTTTAAGTAATTTAAAAAATCGTCGTTAGTTTCGCGTTGTAGTTTATCTAGCAAATCAAAAGCTTCATAATAATTCTGGTTTAAAATATAATAATCTATCTGCATAAGATAAATTGTTGGATCTTCAGGAAATTGGGTAATCAAATCGTTTAATGCTTCGCTGTAGTACTCAGAACTTAATTGACTAGCAATTTGAGTTTTTAAAACTAGCATAAATTTATCTTTAGAAATAGGACCTTCAACAGTTTCTAGCATAGTATAAGCCTTTTTGTAACCACCTAGTTTATAGATGTTAATAGCATTAATGACTTTGCTAAAATTTTTACTATCATCAGAGTTGTCTTTATTATTTTTAATTATGGAATATCTATACATTCTACCTAATGTTTCGCTAATTTTTTCGCCAGCGAGATAGATGTATATATCGTTAAAAGCCAATTGGTTATTAACAATACATAATTTATAATCATGATAGTTAACGCCTCCTTCGCTAGTAAATAGCCTAAATAACAAATAATAGGTTTGCTCTTTATTGTCGTATCTATAATTTATAAAATCATAATAAGCGCCTTGTTCCACTGCATTTGCAATTTGTTTTGGATAGCTTTCTATGCCTAATATTAATCCGTTTAAAAATCCTTTTTTATATGTTTCCTTATCTATTGTATTTATAGTATTAATGGAATCTAAAGTATGTTTTTCTATACTTTGGGATAATGATTCTTTATGTAAGTTCTCTAAAAATAAGTCAGGATTATTTTCAATAATGCTACTTTGTATTGTTACTCCTAATGCTTTAACGTGGTCTTCTATAGAGTCGTTTTCAACAATGTTTAACTCAACAGTATCACTAATTGTAAATACTTTAGAAATTAAATTGTTAATTGTATTTGTTTTCTTTTCTTGTTTTTGCGCGTGAATTGATACCGATAAAATAAAAAGTAAACCAATAAAAAAAGAGGATTTTACTTGAGGCATAATAATTTTTTAATATTTTGGGTAAATATAAACTTTTTAAATGATAGATACAGCACTTCTAAATCACCTCGAAAGCTATTTAACCACTAACCGAATAGAAAAATTTAAACGTGTAATTAATGAACGAACTCGACATTTTACAGTAGCTACAGAAGATGTTTACCAGCTTCATAATACAAGTGCTGTAATACGAAGTTGTGATGTTTTTGGCATACAAGATGTGAATATTGTAGAAGAGGTAAACAGCAAGCTTATTGATAGAGAAATAGCAATGGGAGCTCAAAAATGGGTGGATTTAAATAGGTATCATACAGTAAAGGATTGTATTAAAAATCTAAAAAATGAAGGCTACCAAATTGTAGCAACAACACCTCACACTAACGATTGCGAATTGTATGATTTTGATGTTACTAAAAAATCGTGTTTCTTTTTTGGAAGAGAAACCGAAGGCTTATCTCAAGCCGTTTTAGATGCTGCCGATTGTTATTTAAAAATTCCAATGGTTGGGTTTACAGAAAGTTTAAACATCTCTGTGTCTGCAGCAATTATTTTGCAACACGTAACCTCTAAATTAAAGAAAACAGATGTTGATTGGCAATTAACTGAAACAGAAAAACTAGAAAAACGTTTAGATTGGTGTAAAAAAACAATTAAAAGTTATGAGGAAATTATTGAACGTTTTTATGAAAAAAACTAAAAATGTATTACTTTTAATAGGTTTAAAATATAAATAGTATGGTAAGTTGGTTTGAAATTCCTGTTCAAGACATGGAGCGTGCAAAAGTATTCTACGAAACAGTTTTTGAGGTTAAAATTAATGTTCAAGATTTTGATACTACGTTAATGGGTTGGTTCCCATTCGAAAATCCTAGTGGAGCGTCAGGTTCTTTAGTAAAGCAAGAAAGTTATATTCCTAGCCAAGAAGGAACACTTGTTTATTTTGGTAGTGAGGATGTACAAATTGAATTAAATAGAATTGCAGCACTAAAAGGAAAAATATTACAAGAGAAAACTCAAATTTCTCCAGAGCATGGATACATGGCTTTATTTATAGACTCAGAAGGGAATAGAATAGCTCTGCACTCTAACAAGTAATTATATTTTAGTTCTGGATTTACTTAAAATTTTATATTCTTCGTAGCATTCGCTTATGGCATCTAATACTTGCAAATCGTTTGCAGTAGCAATAAACTCTTTAGAGTAGTTACATTGACTAATAATTTCTTCTAAATCTACCTTATTTACTTCGAGTAAAACGGTTAGCATTTCTCTATCAAAACGAGAGGCTAATAGATTTCGGATATCATCATCTTGCTTCATTTTCTTTAATTTCTTCATTTCTCTTCCTTTTTTACTAAAGGTATTATAGAGAAAATCTAATGGATTAAGAATGGAGCCTAATACTTTAGAAATAGCGTTTGGCTGCCTATTTCCAGCCTCGTAGCCATTGGATAATCCAGAAATACTATACCTATAATTATCGTTAACAGGTACTTGTTTTATATCTATTTCTAAATAGCCAGTAAGTTTAAATTCGGTTAAAGCAACCTCTTCGAGCGCTAACGCTAATTCTGTTAAACCAATTTCTGTTTTCCCATATTTAATCCAATCATTAGTCACTCTAACTTTTATAGATTTAAAACCAATATATGAAAAGATTAATGTGTCGTTAGGTTTTGCTCTCAACTCAAACTCGCCAGACTTATTAGTGGTAGTCCCAATAACCTGATTTAAGTTTACAATATTTACGCTTTCTAAAATCTCATTATTAGTAACATTTACAACAACACCTTCTACTTTAGTGAATTCTTGCGAAAAGACTAGTGCAGTAAAAAAAATAAGACAAAACGTTAATACTGTTTTCATAAGCTTATGCTACGCTGTAAAAGTAATAAACATTATGTTAAATCTTTACTTATCACTTTTATTTGATTTAAAATTAACAAATATTAGACCGTTTTAAAGATTTTAGTACTATAAATCACTTATTTTCTTTAATTTGTACTGTTAAGTAGATTCTACATTTTATGCCTATTAGTTCAAAGTATTTGTTTTTGGTTTTTATAGCTTTTTGTTTCCAATATAGTTTTGGTCAAAATGAAGCTGCTATTTGGTATTTTGGAAATAATGTAGGATTAGATTTCACTAGCGGAAATCCTGAAGTATTAACCGATGGACAATTATCTACTTTCGAAGGTTGCTCCACAATTGCTACACCAGATGGTGATTTACTGTTTTACACAGATGGAATAACAATTTGGGATAAAAATCACCAGATTATGCCAAATGGTAATGGACTTTTAGGCGATCCTTCGAGCACACAATCTGCTTTAATAGTTCCAAAACCTAATGATATTAACCGTTATTATGTGTTTACTGTAGATAATGAAGCTGGTCAGTCAGGACTTCGGTTTTCTGAAGTTGATATGACTTTAAATAATGGAGATGGAGCTGTTACCGCAACTAAAAACGTACTTTTATCTACACCAACTACCGAAAAAATATCTGCTGTACAGCATGCAAACGGCACAGATTTTTGGGTAGTAAGTCACTCCTGGCAAAGTCAAAATTTTATTGCTTACTTAGTTTCTCCAACTGGTGTTACAACAACACCTGTAATATCCTCTGTTGGTTTTTTTCATGGCAATGGTGTGGTTGCTCAAACTATTGGATATTTAAAAATCTCTCCAGATGCTTCAAAATTAGCATTGGCAATTTATGGTAATGGGAGTAAGGTCGAAATTTTTGACTTTGATAATAGTACTGGTGTCGTATCTAATCCAATAAGACTTGAAAACCCTGTATTTGCAAATTCTGGAGGTGGAGCTTATGGTATTGAATTTTCTCCAGATAGTAGTATTCTATACGTTTCAGAATTACTATATAATATTAACTCTTCTTCGGTATATCAATTTGATTTAAGTGATTTTAATTTAACTAGTATTGTAGCTTCTCAGCACACTTTATATCAAGGATCAGATTTTATTGGAGCAATACAGTTGGCTGTAGATGGTAAAATTTATTTGGCTAACGAGAGTACAACATTTTTAGATGTTATTAATAGTCCAAATGTTTTAGGACCAGATGCAAATTATTTAAACAAAGGTCTAGACTTAAATGGTTTTACTTGTTATCTTGGGCTTCCTCCATTTATACAATCGTTTTTTAATGCCAGTTTTCAGGTCAACAACACGTGTTTTGGTAGTCCAACCGAATTTATTTTAGACGCAACAGATACTGTAGATTCTGTGCTTTGGGATTTTGGCGATGGAACAACATCTACAGAAGAGAGTCCAACACATATTTATTTAGCAACAGGCACATATACAGTTTCGGCAATTGTAAATTCTGGTAATACCTCTCGTAGTTTACTAGAAACCGTTACAATTTACGATGTGCCAATAGCAAACACTGTAACTCATTATATGCTTTGTGACGATGACTCTAATAATGGTATTGGAACATTTGATTTAGCTACAAAAACTAATGAAGTTTTTGGAGCCCAATCGCAAGTAATCTTTGATGTTGCCTATTATTTATCTACACAAGATGCTATGGATGGTATTAATACATTACCAGAAAATTATGAAAACACGCAGAATCCACAGCAGATTGTAGCAAAAATTTATAATACTCAAAATAGTAATTGTTACGATTTGGTAACTTTTAACCTAATAGTAAATACACAACCTATTGCACATCCAATTTCCGATGTGGTTTTATGTGATGGAGAAATTAACGACGATACGGAAACTATTCAACTAAATACGTTTAATACAGTGGTGCTTTTGGAGCAAGACGCTTCTTTATTCTCCATTACTTATCACTTAAACACTACAGATGCAGAAACAGGAGCAAACCCTTTACCAAATAGTTTTGCAACACAAACTAATCCACAACCTGTATTTGTTAGAGTTGAAAATACTATAAATGAAAGTTGCTATGCTATAACAGACTTTACAATTACTATTGATGGACAATTAGTAGCCAACCAACCCAACAATTATTATTTATGTGATGCGATGAATGATGGGATTGAAAATTTTGATTTCTCTACTTTAAACGCTTCAATTATAAATACTCAAACAGGAAATTACACCATTACTTATCATTTAACTGAAACTGATGCAGATTTAAACACAAACCCTTTAGTATTACCTTATGTAAACCAAAGTCCTATTGAAACTATTTACGCCAGAATAGAGCGTGAAAATAATAGCTTTTGTTACGATACAACGAGTTTCGAAATAGGGATTTTAGACACACCAGAAATAGACTTAGAAGCTATCTATTATCTCTGTTTAGATGAAAGTATTACTATTACAGCAATCTCAGGATTTGATAGTTACGAGTGGAGTAGTGGCGAAACTTCAGAAAGTATAGTGCTAACTGAAGCAGGAAACTACAGTCTAACAGTAACCAATACTTTTGCTACAAACCCAATAACCAGTTGCAGTGCGACTAAAAACTTTACAGTAGTAGCCTCTAATGAAGCCATTATTGATACAATAGAAATTGAAGATTGGACTGCAAATAACAACAGCATTACAGTGTTTGCAAGTGGTATTGGAGATTACGAATATTCTATAGATAGCGTTAATTACCAAGATAGCAACGTGTTTACGAATTTAGGCGTTGGAGAATATGTAGTATTTGTTAGAGATAAAAATAATTGTGGCGTAGTTGCAGACACTACCTATTTGCTGTATTATCCAAAATATTTTACGCCAAATGGCGACAATTATCATCCTTATTGGCAAATTTATGCGTCGCAGTCTGAGCCTAATTTAACCATATTAATTTACGATAGATATGGAAAGTTTATAACTAAATTAAACCCTTTAAGTCCAGGTTGGGATGGTACTTATAATGGTAAGAATATGCCAGCTTCCGATTACTGGTTTGTAGTTAAACGACCAAATAACGAACAAATTTATAGAGGTCATTTTAGTTTGAAGCGGTAGAATTATATTACAGATAGTCAAATAAAGCTTATGTTTTTTAGTCAATTTATAAATGCAATATATTATTTATATTGCATTTATAAAGCAACTACTATGATTTAGCTTGATTGATGTATTATTTTAAAAGTATATTTACTTTCATTTATATTTGCCTTTATAATATAAATGCCAGATTTAAATTTCTCTAGGTTGAATGAATTATTACTGGTTTTATAAAGTAAAGTTCCGTAAATATCAAATATATTAATTAAATAGGACTCTTTAGTTTTTATTTTATCTGAAGAAGTATTAGAACTAGTCCTACAGGGACTAGGAGCTCTAGTAATTTCCCATTTGTATGTATTGGCCTTAGTTTTAATTAAAGTATATTTATCATACATATTAGCTACTCTATACATAGAATTTGTCTTTTTATTGAAATAGTAGTCACTAGAAATTATATTTTTTGCATAGGATGTAGCCATTTTGCTTAGGTCAGATTCTAAAGTTTTAATTAAATTAAAGCTGGATTCATGTTTATTAAATTTTAAAATGTATTCTAAATTAGATGATGTGCTATTTAACTTATCATAAATATTAAAAAACTTTTCTTTCCCTTTTTTTTCTTCTTTACTAATAGAATTGGCTTGAACACCATAAATTACCACTCCAGTATTATTTTTATTTAAATAAAAGTTTATCAAAATAAAAAAAACACAATAAAAAATTTTATAATTGTACATATATTCAAAATTATATCTGTCTAAATTTAATAAATTTAGACAGACATTTTATTAGTTATAACCAGCTTGCTTCAATTATTTCTTCCCAACTATTACCATGGCAAAAATGAACATTTGCAGCTTGAGCTCATCATTGTAATTCTTCATCATTAAAATAACCAGAATTCTCTGCTTGTGGTTACTTTACCCATAAATAAGGTTTTGAAAATGTTTCCTATAATATTGGCATCTACATAAGTGCTGTCCGTTAATGTGCCATTATAAGCAGGAACATTGGTAAATTCCATTGCATAATCTAATAAAACTTTGTGTGGCACTCGGTTTTTGTTTAAACCTTGAAAAATGGGGTTGATTTGGTTTTTCCAATTGTTGTTAACTTCGGTTTGTGCATTTAATAGTAGAGATATAAATGCAAAGCAAATAAAAAGCGTAATTTTTTTCATAATTTTGTAATTGATTTTTTGTTAGACATAATTTTTTGTGTTTAGCTTTATAATGAGCCGTTTTGTTCCAGCAAAACGGTTTTTTTGTTATTGTGTAAATAAGGTGTCAAACCGACCTTCTCGAATTTCCACGGTTTCTCCTGTATATGGGTTTTCTATATCAAACCAAAAAGTTCCTGATACTATATTATTTGTAAAATCTAATTTGGTAATAGTTAGTTCACCTGTGAATTGTGAATTTGTTGTTGAAAATTCTTGAGTAGTATTATTAGGATTAAAACTACTTCCAGCCCAAGCATTACCATTTATATTTTCAATTAATTGGTATGTTTCATTTTCTAGAATCTCTTTATTATAAGTCCCAATATCAACACTAATTAATGTTTCTACTTCATCACTTCCTTGAATTCCAAAATAATACTCTCCACCAGTAAATTGATAAAAACAGTTAAAGTAGCCACCGCTTGTATCTATAAAGTTTTGCTCATTTACTTTACAAGCAAAAATTCCTGCTCCTGTTTGAGTTGCTTGTGGTAAGTTTTGATTAGTATTATTGTCGTCGTCGTCTTTTTTGCAACAACTTAATGTTGTAATAATTGCAAATAATAATAGTAGTTTTTTCATAGTATTAATTTTTTGTTTTCATTGTTCAAACAGTATTAATGTATTTTCCTACTTTGTAACCTAAAAAAAATGCGAAACTAAACAAGCTTTTTTTATGTTTTTTCGGCATTTTATCGAAATTCGTAAAATACTGTTGCGGATTTCCCGCAAAGGAGAAGTTTTCTTACAGAAATTTGATGATTTTGTAGGTGGTAAAATGTGATTTTTTTTTAGGTATTAGGAGATTCTTTGCTGCGCTCTGAATGACACATAAACTGCACTTTGAGTGCGTATTATTATTATATTAAATTTAGATTTCTGTTTTTTCAGGCATTAAGAGATTCTTCGGTTTGCTCTGAATGACACATAAACTGCGGTTTGAGTGCGTATTATTATTTTATTAAATTGAGATTTCTGTTTTTGCAGTTATTAAGAGATTCTTCGCTGCGCTCTGAATGACACATAAACTGCGCTTTGAGTGCGTTTTATTATTTTATTAAATTGATGGTTCTGTTTTTGTATTCATTAAGAGATTCTTCGCTTTGCTCTGAATGACACATAAACTGCACTTTGAGTGCGTTTTATTATTTTATTAAATTGAGATTTCTGTTTTTGCAGTCATTAAGAGATTCTTCGCTTTGCTCTGAATGACAAGTGATAGCATTACTACTTTGTTTAATTTATTATTGTTTAGATGAAGCTTCTTTTTTGTATAAACATGTAGATTCTTCGCTTTGCTCTTAATGACATTACAAAAAAAAACCTAAGCGTTAACTTAGGTTTTAAAAATTATATTTTATTTACTTATCGTCTAGAGCGTCTTGGTCTAGAGTGTGTAGTTTTAAATTCCGATTTATCTCTATCGCTTTTTCTCGGTTTTCTATCGTCGTTACTACGTCTGTCGCTTCTGTTTCCAGAATCCGAACTACGTGAGCGTCTTGGGCTATCATCACGTCTTCTGCGTCCTCCTCCAGAACCTCCATCACGACGTCTTCCGCCTCCACCACCACGACCTCTTCCGCCACGACTTGGTTTATCTTCAGTAATTTCAACATTTACAAAACGTCCATTATGCTTAAAATCGTTAAAGAATGCCAATACTTTTTCTTGGTTTTCTTTTTCAGTATTAAAAAACGAAAACGTTTCTTTTACATCTACTTTAAATACATCGTCTCTTCCTAATCCTAATTGTTCCTTTAAAAAATCCTTCAACTTCATCCAATCAAAGCCATCTTTTTCACCAACATTTATAAAGTAACGTGCAGCATTTCCGCTAGATGGTCGAGATTCACCACGATTTGGGTCTCCTGCAGCAACATTTAAGTTCTTCGCTTTTTGATAATAGTTAAAGAATCGTGTAAATTCTACAGAGAAGAATTTTTTAATCAATTCGTCTTTAGATGTATCTTCGAATAAAGCGTTGATATCTTCCAAGTACTTATCAATTTCGCGATTTATCTCAGTGTTATGTATTTTATTTGCTAAAGACATTAATTGGACCTCGCAAATTTCCATTCCGTTAGGAATTTCTTTTAATTCAAATTTCTGATTGATAATACGTTCGATACTCTTTAGTCTGCGCACTTCACTTTTAGAGACAATAACCATAGAAATCCCTGTTTTACCAGCACGACCTGTACGACCAGATCTATGTGTATAGGTTTCTATTTCGTCACTTAATTGGTAGTTAATTACGTGTGTAATATCATCTACATCAATACCACGTGCAGCAACATCTGTTGCCACAAGCATTTGTATTTGGCGTGTTCTAAATTGTTTCATCACAATATCTCGTTGGTTTTGAGATAAATCGCCATGTAACGCTCCAGCACTATAACCATCTTCTATTAATTGCTCTGCAACTTTTTGTGTATCGCGTTTTGTACGACAAAATATTACCGAAAATATATCTGGATTCGCATCTGCCAAACGTTTTAAGGCTTGGTAACGATCGCGTGCATTGACTAAGTAATACTCGTGAGAAACTGTATCTGTACTTTGGTTTTTATGTCCAACAGTAATTTCCTGTGGATTATGCATAAATTTCTTTGCAATTGTTGCCACTTCTCTTGGCATGGTTGCAGAGAATAACCAGGTGTTTTTATCTTCAGGAGTTCCAGAAAGTATATCTGTAATATCTTCTTTAAAACCCATATTTAGCATCTCGTCGGCTTCATCTAAAACCGCATATTCGATTTTAGTAATATCAACTAACCTACGGTTAATCATATCTTTCATTCTACCAGGAGTTGCTACAATTATTTGTGCGCCACGTTTTACTTCGCGTGCTTGATCTGTAATACTAGATCCTCCATAAATAGCAACTACGTTTAACCCTTTGCAGTGTTTACCATAGGCTTTCATTTCGTTTGCAATTTGCAAACACAACTCACGAGTAGGAGAGAGTATTAGACCTTGTGTAGTACGACTGTCTATGTCAATTTTTTGTAGCATTGGAAAACCAAATGCAGCCGTTTTTCCAGTTCCGGTTTGCGCTAAAGCTACCAAATCTGTCTCTTCGTTTAATAAAATTGGGATTGCTTTTTCTTGTACTTCAGATGGTGTTTCAAAACCTAAATCTGTTATACCTTTTAAAAGGTCTTCGTTAAGACCTAATTCTTGGAATGTGCTCATTCTTTGTTATGTATTTCAATGTCAAATCTATGTGGTGTTACGAATAGAAGTGCATTGAACATACTTAACCTAAAACTTCTAGTAACACATCCTCACTCTGAGGAGTCAATTAACGCGTTTGCGTTTTTCAAGGTGCAAAGGTACGATTTTATTTAAGATTTGCAACGCTTAGTGTTTTTTGCTTTTTTTTAACTGAAGATATAGTGACTAACCCTCAAGTTCTTCTAACTCTAAATTAAAGTCGTATTGTAAGTCTTCATGAAAATTAGAAACTAGTTTTTTTATAGTGAATAGTTGACGTTCGTAAATATTAATAAGTGTGGTATTTCGTTTAATTGAAGGTGTAAAGGTTTTTAATTTTTTACAGAAGTAGAGGAGAAGTTCTGCTTCAGTCTCTTTTTTTAACGAGTAGCGAGCATACTTTTTTATGTTTCTAAGTATTTTACGAACACTTTTTTTTATATAGAAATAACTATTGGTGTTTATAGCCTCAAACTGCTCGTCGATCTCTTGTTTTACTGTTTCTATATAACCAGATTCGCTATGCGACTCAAAAAGTAAGTAGGTGAGGAGTTCCTTATTTTCTTTTTTAAACCGAGATAATCGTAAACAGAGTTCTGCTAATTCTTCCGACGACTTGTGTTTTAATTCTTTTCTAATAGTGACAACAGAAACTGCTTTCATATATTACTGTTATTTTTGATTATAAAGGTTTCTAATTGTTTTTTTTACTTTAAAAAGTCTAACTAAGCCAATAATTAACAATATGCCAGAGGTTATAATTAGTGCTATCCCAAAGTATTTTAAATCCGAAAGAATTTCTATTTTAAGAATTGTAATTCCTGTGCCTAACAAAACCAGAAACGTTCTAAAATAAGCTAAAAATGTGCGTTCGTTGGCTAGTTTTGTACGTTCTATAGCTAGCCAATCTCTTGTAATTAATGGATTCTCTTTATTCATGTATTGTTTTATTTTCCTTTTAATAAATTGATGCTTACAGTTGCTAATTCGCTATTTGGAAATGTTGTAAAATAATTTGGATCTGGCAATAAACCAGCTTCTGTAGCAATGGTATTAAATATATCTACCTCTAAAATATATTGGTCGCTGTAACCATGTGTGGCATCGTAAGCAGTAGCTGCTGTTTTTCCTAAATTTTCTGAAACTATTTTAGGGTTTACAGTATGAAGTTCTATAATTAATAATCCAAAACGCTCTACATAAGGTTTCCATTTGGTAAAGTGTTCTAAAAGGGAATCTTCTACTAAATTAGTATTTAAATGTTTGCCTTTATTAGCGTAAGCTCCTGAGGATTTGCTTATTCTATTAGTGGGTTGTTTTGGCGCTTCCCAAATGCGATTATGGTCTAAAAATGTACGTACGTTTAGTAAATCTTTGAGTTCAATATTATAATCTTCTTTTAAATCTTTAGCCAATATATCTGGTCTGCCAATATCTCCCCAAATTACTTTTGCCCAAATATCGGCTTTAATTAAATTAGCTCGTGTTACTTTTAAAGCGGCTTGGTTAAAATCTGCACCAACTAAAAGTAGTGGATGCTCTTCTAACAGCTTACCTCTTAAAGTTTGGTGCTCTATAACATCAAAAATATGTTGTATAAAGGCTCCATTGCCACAACCCATATCTAAAATACCTTTTGGCTGCTCGTCAATTGGCTTGTTAAATAGGTTAATAATAACTTGGTCTATGATTTTAAAATACGTTGCGTGTGCGCCACCACTTCCCCAAACATTCATTTCTCGATGTACATGCTTTTCGGTATCGTTTGTAGATTCTGTTTTTAACACTAATGGGTTTCCAAAAAGCAACTCGTCTAACTGTAAAAACGTTGGTAAATACGAAACGGTTACTCCATAAGCAGATGCTCTTTTTGCGAAAAACAACCCTTGATCTGTAAATTGATAGGTGTTTTTCTTTTTAGTAAACCAACCTAAATGTGCAAAGAAATCTAGTATTTTTTTAAAACTTTCAGGGTCTTTATGGTATTCTTCTGCAGTAAAAGAGGCTTCCATAAAATACTTATGAAACAAGCCATTAACACCAAGTAACACAATTATTGGAGCGACAATGCAACCTTCTATATGTTTTAAAACTTGTTGCTCTATAGCATCGTTTTGTTTTAAACCGAAGTGATTCTCGTAATTTTTAAAAATTCGTTCTAAAGCAATAAACGCGTCTGCACCAATACGCTCTTCAGGAAAGTTTACAGAATAGGAGAGAAGTTTTACAGCATCTTCATATAAATGTGCTAAAATAAAAGCCTTAGCACTATTGGAGTTTGTAGAATACTGTATAGTATTTGTAGTATTGTCAATCTCTTGGTTAAGCCAACCTTGAGAGCATAATACTCTTAAAGCAACGTTTAAATAGCCTTTATTAGCTGAAAATTTTTCGTTTAAAGTAGATAAACTTACACGCTTGTCTTTTAATAGTGTTTCTAAAACACCTTTTTTATAGAGCGCAAAAGCTGTAGTTGCTGTTGCAATACCATCTAAATGTTTAAAAATGGTACTACGTAATTGTACTTTATCTTGTTTTGATAACATGTTTTATAATTTTAATGTAAAATGGCCATAATAGGTTTTTCCGTTAGAGAGCTTTAAAACATACCAATAATCGCTTTGAGGCAAAAGTTTATTATTAAATTTGCCATTCCAACCCATGCTATTTAAAGGATTAAATATGGAGAGGAGTTTACCATATCTATCGTATATATATAGAATTACATTATTATTTTCTGTATCTAATCCTTTAACATTCCAATACTCTAAATTGTTGTCGTTATTTGGAGAAAAGTGATTAGGAAATCCTAAAACATTAAACGTTTTGTTTACAGTTTCGCACTGGTTAATATCTCTCACAAAAACCTCGTGACTGCCAATACTTACATTTTGAAACACATTGGAAGTTTGGTAAATGCCAAATGGACTATCTAATGCATACTCATAACCATCAAAAGGTTGATTGAGCTCTATAATTACTGTATTGCCTTGTACATTAATTTCTGTAATTTCTGGAATTTGGTTTGTTATAACATGTACTATTATTTCTTTTTCACAATTTAGTAATGGATTAGAAATTCTTACAGTATATATTCCAGCATTTTCTATTGATATACTTTCTGTAGTTTCACTTGTATTCCATTGATACTCATAATCATTTATAAAAAGAGCTTCGATATTAGTAGAAATTTCTATAGGTAAATCGTTATGGCAAATTGTAATAGTTTGGTCTTGTACATTTGGGAAAGAAGCAACTGTTAACTCTAATGCTCCTAGTCCATAACACACATTTTCATTATCTACTGTAAATACTATTGTTTTGGATGTTGACGTATAATTATCTGGAAGACTATTTGCTGTATTTGATGCTTGAGAAACTGTTTCGTAAAAATTTATAGTTACTGTTCCAGGTAGATTTAAGTCTGCTAAAATTTGAGTTCTTACTGTATTTAAGTTAAAATTTGCAGTACCACTATTTTCACTATCGCAAGTTTCTAAAAAATAAGTGCTAAGGTCAATAGAGTCTTTTGTTTGTAAGCGCACATAAGCAATATCATAACATATAGTGTTTGCTTTAGTTACTTTGGCAACCAAAATTTCGTTTTCAAATTGATTTGTATAAGAATTATTTATCGCATTGTAATTATGCTCATCATCAATAGCTTCTTGTAGAGTATGGTAGTAAAACACATCAATTTCGCTGGCTCCAGCATTTAAAACTAATGCGCTATTCGCAACAGTTAAATCGAAAGTCGTTATACCATCAGTTGAATCATCATCAAAGCTATCACAGGCTATTAAATCATAAGTTGTTGTAATAACTTCCGGAATTTCAGAAATGGTAACTTGCTTTATTAAAGGGTCGTAATCTATACCATTTATGGAAAGTATTAAGCTCACAGTATAGGTTCCTGGTTGTGTGTAAGTATGGTATGGTTCAATTACGGTAGAAGTGTTTCCGTCTCCAAAATCCCATAAAACACTATCATAAGGGTCCTCTGAGGTGATAAAAAAATGTGTAGAATCGTTTAAACAACTATTTTCAAAATCGAAAGAAAACTTAAAGATTGATTGAATAAATGGAGGTAAGCCAATTTGAGCATTTCGTCCTTCTAAATAAATCGAGTTATGCGAATAGTTGCAAGCTGAACCAATTTCGTTTGGGTTGTTAATTACAGAAAGATGGCTACCTTGCCCAAAAACGACATAACCAGCTCTATATATTTTTCCATCTATAGCCAACTGTAAACCACCTGCAACATTTTGAGAAGTACTTATTACTTGTTGTGAGTTTGCTACATTACTACTCTCTACATTATATTGAAGAAGTTTACTATTTAAAAACGTGTCTTCTATTGTAAACTCTGATGCTGTAACGTATAGTAAGTTAGAGTTAGGAGAAAATTCTATGCCATAAGGATAGGTGTTTTGTATAATATTTTTTTGGTTAGTTACTGCTCCTGTAGTATTATTAAAATCGTATAATAACACTCTTCCAGAACGTCTTCTACCTGTATTAGGACTTCCTAAAGATGTAGAGCTATGTGCAATTGCAATTTTTTCTCCATCTGGAGAAACCTTTAAGTAGCCAATTGCTGTAATATTGGATCCAGCTTCATTAATTCTTGGTGTTATTGTTAACGATGTTGTGGACACGTAAGGAGTTTCTTCTACACCATTAGCAGTTACTTTAAAGGCATAAAATTTATTTATAAAATGAGTAATAACCCAAACATCAAAACCATTGCTATGAGTTACAGCTGTTAGTTTTTCTGAAGATTTGTATTCATTTTCAATAGGATCACTTGGATTATATGTGATTAAGTGATTGTTTTTATTGGATTCTACAACATCACCTAAACCATTATTAAGGCTCATATTAACTTCAGAGTAGTTTGTGCCTTCAATAGGATCGTCTGGAGATAGATAATAGTTTGGTTTATCTGTAGTAAATATGTAATAAGAAGAAGAGTTACCTGGTTTTGGAATTATTATCGCAGATTCTGTACTTGAGCTATCACCTAATAAGCCTGTGCCATTAGGCATTACATTGTGAGTTCTATCCCAAACGGTTGTTCCATCGGTATAAAACAATAAATTTCCATTAGAATCAGAGATTGTGGCACAGCCTTCTTTTGTTGAAAGCGCTCCATCTAGTTTAGGGACAGGAAAACCACTATTAAAATCTAAACCAGCAAAATCACCAAAATACCAATTTGCAGACTCTTTTTGAGCATAAGACAAATGCATAAAAAGAATTGCAATGGTAAAAAGGAATAATCTTAAAGTTTTAATAGCTTTAGTTTTTTAAGTTATTATAAAATTAGTAAAAAACTAAAGCACTTTGGGTTTTCTGGTGTTAATTTACCTCAATTTAGGAAAGTCTTCTGGATTGACTTCATGCATCACTTCGTAAACAGCTTCAAAAACATCTTCTACAGATGGTTTTGAGAAATAGTCACCATCTGTTCCATAAGCTGGTCTGTGGTTTTTTGCAGCCAAAGTAGTTGGTTTACTATCTAAATGTTTATAAGCGTTTTGAGTGTTTACAATTTCGTTTAAAATAAAAGCAGAAGCGCCTCCAGGAACGTCTTCATCAATAACCATTAAACGATTAGTTTTTGCTATACTTTTTACAATATCATGATTAATATCAAAAGGGAGTAAGGATTGGATATCAATTATTTCAGCATTAATACCAACTTCTACAAGTTCTTTTGCAGCTTGCTCCACAATACGCAATGTAGAACCATAAGACACTAAAGTAATATCGCTTCCTTCTCTTATTGTTTCTACAACACCAATTGGTGTTTTAAATTCACCAATATTATTAGGCATTTTTTCTTTTAATCGGTAGCCATTTAAACACTCTACAATAAGTGCAGGATCGTCGCTTTCTAATAAGGTATTATAAAAACCAGCAGCTTTAGTCATGTTTCGAGGGACTAAAACATGGATGCCACGCACAAGATTAATAACGCCTCCCATTTGTGAGCCAGAATGCCAAATACCTTCTAATCTATGACCTCTAGTTCTTACAATTAAAGGTGCTTTTTGTCGTCCATGAGTTCTGTAATGCAATGTTGCCAAGTCGTCACTCATTATTTGTAACGCGTATAGAATATAGTCTAAATATTGTATTTCGGCAATTGGTCGTAATCCTCTCATTGCCATCCCAATACCTTGTCCTAAAATACTGGCTTCTCTAATCCCAACGTCTGCCACACGCAATTCTCCATATTTTGCTTGCATGCCTTCCAAGCCTTGATTAACATCACCAATGTGGCCTGCATCTTCTCCAAATATTAAGGCTTCAGGATAGTTGTTAAATATAGCATCAAAATTATCGCGAATTATTATACGACCATCTACATCTTCTGCATTTGCATCGTAAGTAGGTGTAATCTCTTTTACATGTAATGCAGAATTTTTAGACTCGCTATATAAATGTGAGCTGTATTTTGGTTGAACTGTTGCTATATAGTTATTAATCCATTCTACGAGTTGGTTTTTTTCTGAAGAATTTTCACTTATAACATAGCGTAATGCTTTTCTTGCAGCAGATATAATATCTTTTCTAATAGGTTCGCTAATTTGTTCTAAATCTGCTTTAAGCTTCGTAATAAATACAGCATTAGCACTAGAAACAGAAAGGGTTTCTAAAAGGGAAACCAAAGTATTTCTTTCTTCTAAAATTGGGTTTATATATGCAGACCAAGCCGCTTTTTTGCCATCTCTAACTTGTTTTTTTATGTCTTTTTCTATTGCAGAAAGTGCGTCGTCTGTAGCAATGCTGTTGGAAACCATCCATTCTCGCATTTTAACGTTGCAATCGTATTGCGCTTCCCAAGCTAAGCGTTCTTCATTTTTATAACGCTCATGCGAGCCAGAAGTAGAGTGACCTTGTGGTTGCGTTAACTCGTTTACATGTATTAAAACAGGAACATGTTCTTTTCTAGCAATTTGCGACGCTTTTTGGTAAGTATCCACCAACGCTGCGTAATCCCAACCGTTTACGCGTAGAATTTCGAAGCCATTTGTATCTTTTTCTCTTTGAAAGCCTTTTAGTATTTCCGAAATGTTTTCTTTTGTAGTTTGGTGTTTTGCATGTACCGAAATACCATACTCATCGTCCCAAACACTCATTACCATTGGTACTTTTAAAACACCTGCAGCATTTATAGTTTCAAAAAATAAGCCTTCGCTAGTACTTGCATTACCAATAGTTCCCCAAGCCACTTCGTTTCCTTTATCAGAAAATTTAGTAGTATCAATTCCTTTTACATTTCTATAAATTTTAGAAGCCTGTGCCAAACCTAAAAGTCTTGGCATTTGTCCTGCAGTAGGCGAAATATCTGAACTTGAATTTTTTTGTTTGGTTAGGTTTTTCCAGTTTCCATCTTCATCTAAGCTATGTGTAGAAAAATGGCCTCCCATTTGTCTTCCAGCAGACATTGGATCGTGGTTTATGTCTGAGTGACCATAAAGACCAGCAAAAAACTGTTGGATAGAAAGCTCTCCAATGGCCATCATAAAGGTTTGGTCTCTATAGTAACCAGATCTAAAATCTCCATTTTTAAACGCTTTTGCCCAAGCAAGCTGTGGGACTTCTTTTCCATCACCAAAAATACCAAACTTGGCTTTACCAGTTAGTACTTCTCTACGACCTAATAAACTACACTCTCTACTAGTTACTGCAATTTTATAATCGTTTAAAACTTCTGTTTTAAAATCTTCAAAAGAAACTTTTTTTTGAGTGTCTGTTTTAGTCTGCATAGCGTGGAAAATATTAAATACAAATTTAGCTATAAATTACGATTTTAGCAATTTAAAAAAGTCTTAAAAAATTATTGAATAATCAGTAAAAAGCTATTTTTTGTTAGAATAAATTAAGATTTTATAAAACAGAGCGATTTCGTTATAGATTTAATAATCTAAAAAAGTCATATTAATACCAACGTCTAGTAAATAATTTTAGAAGTGTTTTTGGAGATAAAGTAATCACAAATCTAATTTTTTGATCATAATTTGGTTGTCCTATTTCCCAACCTAAATTTGAATATACTGGTAAATACAACTCAAAATAATCTTCTACTAAATTAAGTCTTATTCCAGAATCGTAAACAAAGTTTGGAGTAGAGCCATGGTTATTAACAAATCCTACATCTCCATAAGCCATTATGTAGCGCCAAATGGTTGTACTTGTGTTTATTGTAGTTATCCATTGATTAGCAAATGGCGTACTGAGTTTAGATTTAAAACCACCTTCTGCAACTATGTATTGCTGGCTAAGAACTCCTGTGTCTTCTGAGCGACCTAAATAGTTATAATCAAATAAGTAATCTGTTGGTCTGTCTAGTGCAAAGCTAAAATAGTCTGAATTTTGGTACGTACTGTTATATAAAAAGGTACCTGCAAATAGTCTTACATTATATTGTCTGTTATTTTCAGTGAGTTTTCTAAATTCAAAAGTAAAGGCTGCTTTTCCAAAATTTTTGGCTAACTGTAAATCTGTATTCCAGCCAAAATAATTTTTTAAATTTGGGTTTTGTTCGCCATAACTTACATTAAACACGCTATAATTTGGCTCATCTTCTGTATTAAACTCACCAGTAATATCTTCGTCTCTAGCAATTCTGGTAAATCTAGCGTTTAAAAAGCGCTTTTTGTTATCTCTTAAATCGTCTGGATTTCTAAAACTGAAATTTATAAAAGGCGTAAATTTTGTAAATGATAAATCTGGCGCATAATTAGCGTATTGTCCTGCAACACCAATACGAGTTCTGTACAAATCTTGGTTTTGAGGTCTAAAATTGTATTGTACAGATCCTGATCCAATAAGTTGCTTACTCTTAATAGCGTATTTAGGACTAAAATTATACAGAAAGCGTTTACTTAACACTGTTTTGTTATACAATTTTAATCCTGGCGAAAATCCATCGTAAAAATTATAATCAAATTCTGGCATAAAAAAGACCTGATTGTAATTAGGGTCTTCAATATCTTTAAACAGCCTAAATTGTAGTGGTTTATTATTAAATAAAAAGCCTCTTAGAGATTTCCAGTTGTTTCTATTATTAAATTCTGGTATGGTATTATCGTAATTTAAAACTAGTTTATTGCCTTCGTCCCTAGGAATTGTAATGGTTTTTTCGTTAGTAAATCCTGTAACCCAACGTTTTGAATATATGCTATCATCCTTAACCGAAAACAAAGATATTGGCATTGTGTTATTATGAAGATTTTTAAGTGTTACTGTTAGTGAATCTTCGGTTTTTTTGATTTTTTTAATCTTGTAATCTATACGTTTGTTTGTTTGAAGATATTCAGAAAAAAACCATTCTAAATCTTTATTGGTTTTAGATTCTAAAAGTGTTTTAAAGTCTTTAGGTGTGGTTTCCTTTAACTTATATTGCGCTAAATATTCAGAAATTGTTTCTTCTATAACATTAGAGTTTATGTAGGATTCTAAATATTTTAAACCCACTCCTGCTTTGTATTTATTTGCTATATTTTTATTAAATTTTAATAACGAATCTTTAGCCATTGTTAATGGTTGGTCCAGATTTGTTCTTGCCATGTGCATAAACATAAAGCCATATTGATCGTTAAAATCCAAATCTGCAGCATGAAAGGATCTAATTCCAAATACATTAGAGAGGTTTCCTAAAAGTTTCATGTTTGGATAATACGTATCTACATATTTCATTAAATAATACACTTGGATACCATCTAACAACCAGTGTTCTTTTCTTGGATTAATAAGAAGCGTATTTTCTAAATAATTTAATAATCCTGTTTTAAGTATTTTTAATTCGTATTGAAATGTGCTAGGAAACGGACGAATAAAATCTGGCAGTTGATTAATACCATAAATTGGGTCTTTTTTATAATCAATTTCAGTAATTAATAAGGTTTTATGCGGATAATCACCAAGCTCATTAGTTATAAACTGTGCAACTTTATCTGTTGCTATTGCTTTTTCGGTTCTGTCTAAGCCTTCATCATCTATATCGGAAAGCACCTCAAAAAAATCGGTTTCAATTGTTTTGTATTTTGACTCTGTTTTAAGGAGTAACTTAGTGTTTTTTCGTTGTTTACCAGAGAGTGTAATGGTTTTTGTATTTCCATTATCTTGATTACTTATAGTGTTTAATTCCGAAATAAGTGTGTGTGTCTTTGGAATTGTAATCCTCCAATTTAAATTGGCTAGCGGAATAAAAGCATCGTCTAAATTTTTATTACTAAAATGTTGCCAATCTGTAGTATAAATTGCTGGAGTAATATACCAATAGCGTAGGTTGACATCGTTATCGCTTGTTATGCCATAGCGTGTAAATTTATCGTTTGGGATTTGTACTGTATATTTTAATTGTAAGATGTAGGAAGAATTGGGAGCAAGTGGTTGATCTAATTCTACTTTAATAACATCTATTTGCTTCTCTAATCTTTTATAGTTTAAAGCAGTGCTGTTTTGTGTTATAGATTGGATTGTTGTAAAACCACGATCTTCATCTTTGGCAAAGTGAAATGTGTTTTTAAATTCGTCTGCAAAACGTTCTGCAAGAGGTGTGTCTTTTTCGGAGTAACTATTACTCCAATCGTTTAAATAAATAGAATTTAATGTAGTATTGGAAGTGTTTTTATATTGAATAGTTTGTGTTATTGAAATGCTTTTGTTCTCAATATCAAAAACAGCATTTACATCAATAGTATTCTGGCTTAAGGCCGAAAAACTAATGAGTAAACAACACACAAAACTTAGATAACGTACTATCAATTTAGTTTCACAAACTTTAGAGGTTCTACATTCATACTTGGGATTGTAATATAGTATATTCCGTTAGATAAAGAAGATGTATTTACTATTACCTCTTCATTTTTAACACTACTACTAAGCACAAGTTGTCCAAGTGTATTATAAATGGTTATAGTTTTGGTTGTTAGTATTGGATTTGCTTTAAGAGTAATTGAAGCATTAGCTATATTGGTAGTTTTAAACGCTAATAGAGGTTGATTTATTGTAAATTCTTCAATATTAAGTAAAGCTTCATTGGTTTCCAATTCAATAGTTACAGGTAAATGGTCGCTAAAATTATATAAAGCATTTCGTATTTCAAATCCAAAATCTGCAATAGTAGCATCGCTGTCTTCTGCACAATCCAATGAGTTTATTTCTTTATTGTAACAATTATTATTAGAGTTGTTGCCATATACTTGGTACGAATTGGCTTTAAATTGTAATTCTAAATTGTTTGAAAGATTTGGAGTGGTCATAATAAAATCGAACCTGTCGTCAAATCCACCAGTTGAGCCTCCTAAACCCGTTGCTGTTCTTGTAGATTGCGTAAAAACATCCACATAATTAGCGTTGTTATGCCAACTACCAACTCTATTTGCTGGATCTATAAAATGAATTGTATTAGAGTTGTCCGTAAGTTCCTGGAAAGCAGGTTCTGAAAACGTATATACATTTAAATCGCCAGCCAATATTACCAATTCATCTCCATTAAAGGTATCTAAATAGGTTTGTAAATCGTTAACCATTTGTAAACGTAATTGTTGGTTGTTAGTGCCACTAGACGCTTTTAGGTGACAAACAATTATATGAAAAATTACAGGATTACTACTTTGATTAACACTATTTAATTTTAAGGTATAATGATTAAAATCTCTAAAAATTGATGTTACAATAGCTTGACTTTCTAAAATAAACTTAGAGCTATCATAATATAATAGATTTTGTAAATCGTTTTGGTCACTTATGTTATCGTCTGAAGTGTTAAGCTCAAAACTAGCCATAGCAAAGTTACTATTTATAGTTTGAAGCGATCCTAATATATCGTTTGCTCCAGAGCTATTGTTAAGTTCGCATACCATAAATAAATCTGGCTGATAGGTGCCTAAAACATACTCCAAATACCCTAAACGTGTTGCAGCAGGTTCTTGCAAAGGATAGTTAAGTAAATTATAAAACATGGCTTTAAATGTTTCTTGAGAGAAACAAGTAGCCACATTTAAACATAGTAAAAGAGATACTATAAATTGTTTACGCATTATAATTTGCATTTTAGAAATTTGGACTTAAACCATATTCCTTATAGAAATTATCTAGAATAGTCACCACCTCTTCTTCTGTATCTACTAAATGAATTAAATCTAAATCTTTAGCGCTAATATTCGCAAACCGATCTAAAAGTGTTGATTTTACCCAATCCATTAAACCTTCCCAGAATTCTACACCTACTAAAATTATTGGAAATTTTTCAATTTTATTAGTTTGTATAAGTGTAATAGCTTCAAACAACTCGTCTAAAGTTCCAAAACCTCCAGGCATCACTACAAAACCTTGAGAGTATTTAACAAACATTACTTTTCTAACAAAAAAGTAATCAAAATCTAAGCTTTTATCGTTATCAATATATGGATTATCGTGCTGCTCAAATGGCAAATCAATATTTAATCCTACCGAAGTTCCACCAGCTAAATGTGCACCTTTATTACCAGCTTCCATTATACCAGGTCCTCCTCCAGTAATAACTCCATAGCCAGCTTCACAGATTTTAGTGGCTACGTTTTCGGCTAATTTATAGTATTTGTCTTCTGGTTTTGTTCTTGCAGATCCAAAAATAGATACACAAGGTCCAATTTGACTCATTTTTTCAAATCCACTAACAAATTCTCCCATGATTTTAAAAATCGCCCAAGAATCGTTTGTTTTATTTTCATTCCAACCTTTTGGATGTTGTTCTTTTCTCATATTTTTCAGTATTCAGTATTCAGTATTCAGTATTCAGTATTCAGTATTCAGTATTCAGTATTCAGTATTCAGTATTCAGTATTCAGCTTGCTAAATTAGTTCTTTTTTTAAGAATTTAGCCGTGTAACTTTTTTTATGTTTTGCTACGTGTTCTGGAGTGCCTTCAACTATAATTTCTCCTCCACCTTGTCCACCTTCGTAACCAATATCAATAATATGATCTACAGTTTTAATAACATCTAAATTGTGTTCAATAATTAAAACTGTATTGCCTTTGTTAGCCAGTTTATTTAGCACAATCATTAATACTCTAATGTCTTCAAAATGCAAGCCAGTTGTAGGCTCATCGAGTATGTAAAACGTGTTACCTGTATCGCGTTTACTTAATTCTGTGGCTAATTTTATACGTTGCGCTTCGCCACCAGAAAGTGTTGTGCTTTGCTGTCCTAATGTGATATATCCTAAACCAACATCCTTTATAGTTTTTAGTTTTCGGTTAATTTTAGGGATGTGTTCAAAAAAGTCAACAGCTTCATTAATAGTCATGTTTAACACATCACTAATGTTTTTTCCTTTATATCTTATTTCTAAAGTTTCGCGATTAAAACGTTTACCTTGGCAGGTTTCACACTCTACGTAAACATCTGGAAGGAAATTCATCTCTATAACACGCAATCCTCCTCCTTTACAGGTCTCGCAACGTCCTCCAGTAACATTAAAACTAAATCGACCAGGTTTATAACCACGTATCATAGCCTCTGGTATTTTAGCAAAAAGACTTCGTATTTCGCTAAATGTACCTGTGTACGTTGCAGGATTACTACGTGGTGTTCTACCAATTGGAGATTGGTTAATATCTATAACTTTGTCTATATGCTCTAAACCTTTAATGCTCTTATAAGGCATTGGTTTTTTAACACCATTAAAATAATTTGCATTTAAAATAGGGTAGAGGGTTTCATTAATTAATGTGGATTTTCCGCTACCAGAAACACCTGTTACACCTATCATTTTTCCTAATGGGAATTTTACCGAAACATTTTTTAAGTTATTTCCAGTACATCCTTTTAGGACTAAAAAGTTTCCGTTGCCTTCTCTACGTTTTTTAGGCACTTCAATTTCGCGTTTACCATTAAGGTATTCCGCAGTTAATGTATTTTGTTTTAATAATTCTTCTGGTGTGCCTTGGCTAATAATTTCGCCTCCATATTTTCCTGCTCGTGGCCCAATATCAATCACGTGGTCTGCACGTTCAATCATATCTTTATCATGCTCTACAACAATAACAGAATTGCCAATATCTCTTAATGATACTAGAGAATTAATGAGTTTTTCGTTATCGCGTTGGTGTAATCCAATGCTTGGCTCATCTAAAATATAGAGTACACCAACCAATTGCGAGCCAATTTGTGTTGCTAATCTAATACGTTGCGCCTCTCCACCAGAGAGCGATTTTGAGCTTCGGTTTAGTGATAAATAGGTTAAACCAACATCTAATAAAAATTGAAGTCTGGTTTTTATTTCTTTTATAATTTCTTCAGCAATTTTAAGCTGATTTCCTGTTAGTCTTTTGTCTAAATCTTTAAACCATTCTGCTAAATTAACAATATCCATAGTTGCTAATTCGGCAATATTCTTCTCATTAATTTTAAAATTAAGCGATTCTTGTCTTAAGCGAGAGCCATGGCATTCAGCACATTCAATTTTATCCATATACTCTTTAGCCCAACGTTTTAATGAGGTTGTATCTGCAGAGTTGTATTGATTTTCGATAAAATTGGCAACACCTTCAAAGTCTATTTTATAATCGCGTGTTACACCTAACGTTTTACTTTCTACTGAAAACTTATCGTTTCCACCATACATAATCATTTGCTTGGCGTCTTTCGGGATATCTTTGTAAGCGTCTGTTAATTTAAAATTATAACGTTGCGCAATAGTTTCAAACTGCTTAAAAATCCAGCTCTTTTTTTCTGCTCCATGAGGAGCTAAAGCACCATTTTTTATAGAAAGCGACTCGTCCGGAACAATCTTTTTCTCATTGACTTTATACAAAGTTCCAATCCCATTACAATTAGGACAAGCACCTTTTGGCGAGTTAAACGAAAAGTTATTAGGCTCAGGATTTGGATAAGAAATCCCTGAACTTGGACACATTAAACTACGACTAAAATAGCGAGCCTCTTGCGTATCTTGGTCAATAACCATAAGCACATCGTCGCCATGATACATGGCTGTATTTATGCTTTCGGTTAGTCGTTTATCGTTATCTACGTCATCATCAATCTTTAGTCTATCGATTACAATTTCTATATCATGAGTTTTATAACGGTCTAGCTTCATGCCTTTTACAAGGTCTTTTATTTCGCCATCTGTGCGCACTTTTACAAAGCCTTGCTTGGCAATTTGCTCAAATAATTCGCGGTAATGACCTTTACGAGAGCGAACAACAGGAGCTAAAACATTAATGCGTTTACCATTATAACTTTCGGTAATTAATTGTTTTATTTGCTCGTCACTATAACTCACCATTTTTTCGCCAGTATTATAGCTATAAGCATCACTACCACGAGCATATAACAACCGTAAAAAATCGTAAATTTCTGTAATTGTACCAACAGTTGAACGTGGCGATTTGCTAGTTGTTTTTTGCTCAATTGCAATAACAGGAGACAAACCATCGATTTTATCGACATCTGGTCGTTCTAAACCTCCTAAAAACTGACGTGCATATGCCGAAAACGTTTCGATATAACGACGTTGTCCTTCAGCATAAATAGTATCAAAAGCCAAAGACGATTTTCCACTTCCAGATAAACCAGTTATTACTACTAGCTTTTCTCTGGGAATTGTAACGTCTATGTTTTTTAAATTGTGAACGCGAGCGCCTTGAACTTCAATGTTTTCTTCGTAATTCGTCATAAATAGGAATCTTCCTTTTTCTTTTAGCAAAGTTGCAAAGATACGGTTTTTAGCATTCTTTTTTTAGCCGAATTAGTTAGGATTTTATTAAAATGTATTGAAGATTTCATATTAAATTTTTAATTTCGGTTTAGAATGTTTTTTTATTTTGAAAACTTCTGTTTTAATACGAATTGAATAGTAAATAAGATTTCCGTTTAAGCGGAAGCATAAAAACAAATATTAAATGAAACTACTAGGAATAGGCTCTAGAATTAACCACAACGAATTTGGAAAAGGCGTAATTACAAATGTAACTTCCCAACACTATTGGGTCACTTTTATAGACAACGGATTAGAAACCATTGATTTGGATACCGAATTTGAAATTATTGAAGCTGCTGAAGATGATGTAGATACCGTAAGCTTTTTTGAAGTGGAACGTAGCTTAGTAAAAATTTTAAAAAAATATAGCGATGTTTCTGAAGTTGTGCCAATTGGTGATAAATGGAAAGGCGGAAAATTAATTTTAGAACCAGAAGACACCAATTTAAAATCGAAAGAAATTAAAATTGAAGACTTTTTTCATAAAATAACAATGGTTCGTGATCGCTTGCGTGTTATGGAACAAAAAGTAAATTCTAGTAATTTACAAGAACAAGAAAAGATTGATTTACAGCAATACATCACACGTATTTATGGTAGTTTAACCACTTTTAATGTGTTGTTTAAGTCTAAAGAACAGCAATTTGTTGGACAGAAGAGTAGTAGGTAGTGAGTTGTTAATAGTGAGTGGTGAGTGGTGAGTGGTGAGTGGTGAGAAGTTAAAAGTGAATAATGAAAAGTTATCATCTAATAATGAAAGTTTAAAACTAAGTGTTATTTTTAATTATGATGTCATCCAGAACGAAGAATGAGGAGGAATCTCACAGCTATTTATAACTGCTTTAATTATTCTAAACCTTTGGAGGTGGAGGTGGAGGTGGAGGTGGAACATCGCTAGGAAGAAACTCCTGAAATTCAATATGTAAAGAAAGGCTATCTTCATGTTTTTTATTGAGCTCGTTAAAATCGGTTGTTACCTTTAAAAGTATGTGTTTTAATGAAGAAATTTCATTTAGAGAATCTTGACTTATAAAAATACTTATTTTATTTCGATTTGGTCTGTAGTTTTTTCCTCTATAAACACCAATTTCATCTAAGTATTTTGGAAGGCTATCAATAGATGTGTCATAAATTGAAGGATGTTTTATTGTACTATTTTTAATTTGAATGATATTGTTTGTGAAATAGCATTTTAAAGTGTTTGAGCAGTCAAAATATGGTTTTAGTTTAAAATTAATAGAATCATTTTTAACAGAAACTATTGAGCTTTTACCACCAAGACAAAGTGCGTTTAAGTGTTTAAGTAGGTCTTTAAAATTTTTTAAAGAATCTAACTCTACACTTTCTCGATTCCCTGTGTTGTAAAGTTCTCTATTAGGATAATAGTATGTCACTCCTTCTTCTGGAGTTGTTTTTATCCCTTCAATCTCAATACCTAAAATCATTAATTTATGGAATGTTGGTAATTGCGCTCCTGTGTCTGTAGTTGTCCAAGCATTCCAAGTGGCTTCTAAACCTTGTATTGGCAATATAGAAACCCACATTTGAAAGCTTTTTGGTTTACCATTCTCGTCCAAATGCCATAAATACGAATCTCCAGGAGTAGAGCCTCCATTGGTGTAAGTGACTAGTAATGCCTCATTATTATCTTCAGTTTTTACAATTCTACGTTCAGTTCCTGGATCAAATACTTTGTAAGGTGCAACTAGCCAAAAGGTATCGTTGTTAAAAAGGTCTATTGCCTTTTCTATAGCTTCTTTCGCTTGTTTGTCTTTAATTTTAGTGTTGTTTACAAAGGCTTCATTTTTTGTAGGATCATTAAAATCTAAATGTACTTTGTAGTTTTTCCAATAAACTTCGCAGGTATTCTCGGTTTTATACCATTTAAAATGATGTCGTTTTTTAAATGTAAACTCTATATAGTCTGTTGCTTTGTACTTATTATAATCTAAAGCAGTTAACATTTTTGTAGCTAAAGCATCTGCTTGTTCGCCTTGCATTCCTGTTGGTAACGGCTCATTGTATTTTAAATATAAAAATCCAAAAAGCAATAGAGTAGGAAGTGTAAAAAATATTACAATTCCAAACCCTATTTTCAGGATTCTCTTAAGTGTTAGTTTCTTTTTCTTTCTCATTATTAATTTTAGAATAATATAACTTCTATTATTTTGGACTACTAAATTAAATATATAATCTGTCTTTTTAGCTTATGTTTCAACTAAAAGTAAATAAAACAGCCTGAACATTTTGTTCAGGCTGTTTTATTAGATATAAGCAGGAAATTACTCTACTTCAAAAGTGATTTTTAAGTTCACTCTAAAATCAGAAACTTCACCATCTTTAACACTAGCACTCTGATCTTTTACATATACAGAACGAATGTTCTTAACGCTTTTAGAGGCGTG
>NZ_JBSHNP010000095.1:0-7499 GCF_053604675.1 Lacinutrix salivirga | reverse complement strand
CTTCTGGAGAAAAAACTTGGGAAGTAGAGTATGATATTTACGGTAAAATACGTAAGTTAGCAAAAGGTGTTGCAAGTGATTGTCCGTTTAGATACCAAGGACAGTATGAGGATGAGGAGATTGGGTTGTATTATAACAGGTATCGATACTACTCGCCCGATAGTGGAACTTATATCTCAAAAGACCCAACCGAACTACATTCTGGTGAATTTAATTTTTATGCCTTTGTAGGAGACACTAACCGTTTAGTAGATGTTTTTGGGTTGGATTGTCAACCAAGAGACTCTAATGGTAAGTTTATGAAAAAAGGGGCAGATGATTCAATGCCAGGAAAAGACTTTGAAAAAATTATTGCAGATAAATTAGAGAAAAATCCTAAAGTAGATTTAATTGGTACTCAAATACACGTAAAAACCTCCAAAGGAGATAGGTATATGGATACGCTCTTTAGAAATAAGAAAACTGGTAAAGTTTATCACGGAGAGGTTAAGGGTAATACTGCTAGAAGAAGTCCTTTACAGAGAGATAAAGATGCTCTTATTGATAGTGGTCAAGGAACTTTCGGAACAGGGGATTCTGTTCCTGATGCATTAAAAGGACAACCCACAAACGATATAACTACGATTGTCTTAAACCCAAAAGGATAAGAATGAAAGATTCAATTTTAAATAATATAAATCTAATAATAGGAGGAAGTTTAGAGGTAGAACACTTTAAATCTAACAAGGCTCTTAATTTGTACAAATACAATAATAAAGATTATCGTACGGATTTTATTTTTGATGTAAAAAATAGAGGTAATAGCTATTTTCAGCATATTAAATTCAGATTTACTAATAAAAATTTAGAACAGATATTTAAAAATTTTGATAATAAATTGCGTTTAAATAAAGGAGGAGAAGCATATAATTTTAATAGGTCTTCGCTGGAAATAACAGATTGGAAAACTATACTCGATAAGCACAGCATAGATATTACAGGATTTTGGTTTAAATCTTATGATAATGTAGAACAAGTTGAAGAAAATAGAGAGAAGTATTTGCGTTTCACAGATTTAGCGATTGAATTAAAAAATAAATTACAAGATATCGAGATTTTAAAAGAGTATCTACTTGATAATTATACAGAATATCATTTACGAATGTATTTGTGCATTGCATATATAAATAATGAAAGTTTAAATGAAGCTTTTAAAGTTGTTCAAGAAATTAGCAAAAACTATACAGAACATCTTAAAAAGGATTTAAAAGACTTTTACGAATTACTTATTGAGAAAAAAGCAACCTAAAAAGGTTGCTTTTTCTGCTCAAAAACTTCGTTTTTAGAGCCTTTTCGCAAAAGTTATTAACAACAACTTTTTTCGCTTCAACCTCTTTGTTTTCGGGCGTTACGCCCTTTTTTACCTCTTTTGTTTTTTACCCATTATTTGTAGTGTTTATGCGGTTTTTTGATGGGCAAAAACACCATAAAAAAAGCCCAAAAAGAAAGCCGAAAAAATTCCGAAAATGAGAAGTTCAAAAAAAACAAAAATAGTGTCTAAAAAATGGTTAAAATGAGTAAAAAAACAGATTTAAAAACCCAAAAAGCAGGCAGAAAAACAAAAAAGCAAAGCAAAAAATAAAACCGACTAAAAAACTCAAAAAAAATCGCTCGATTAGAGCGTAAAAAAGCCCTCACGCCAAAGGCGTAAAAAAAAGCCCAAAAATGCGTTGCAAAGCAATGCAGAAAAACAAAAATTGTACTGCGAAGCAGAACAAAAAAAGAAAAAGCCCTAAACCGCTAAAGCGGTTTAAAAAGAAAATCTAAAAAAGCGTTTCGCTTTATAGAAATAATGACTTTTACAAACTCAAATATCAGTCCAAAAATCACATTTAAAAAGCTAAAAAAATCACAACAAAAACAGACCGACAAAATGACGTAATTGTCAATAAATCTATCGTTTAAAATTATGTAAAGTTCCAAGAAAACGAACATTAAATACTTAAAAAAATCGAGTTTAGAATTGCAACAAAAAATATTGGGTTTTAAGGCAAAAAATGAATCGTTTGCAACGTAAACTAAAACCAAACTGGCGGAATTTCTGCCAAAAAAAAGCCCCATTTTGCCAACGGCAAAAACCTGTATTGAGCGAAGTCGAAAAAAAGAAAAAAGCCCAACCGCAAAGCGGTTAAAAAAAGCCCTGCGAAGCAGAGCGAAAAAAGCCCCAAAAAAAAGCCGTTTTACGGCTAAAAAAGTGGTTTAAAAATCAAAAAACGGATTGTAAACAGTCCAAAAACCACCAAATTAAAGCCCAAATTTCTTCGCAAAATAAAAAACTGCATTAAGCAAATAAAAAGTAAAAAACACCTGTAAAAACCTCTAAAAACAACACGCCAAAAGCCAAACAAAAAACACCCAAAAAAGCCCATCAAAAAACCGCATAAACACTACAAATAATGGGTTTTTGCTGTTCATTTCTTTTTCTATTTCGTATTGTTTTTATTGTGAGATTAGTGTTTTATAAAACACTTTTACAATGAAAAATTTAATGATACACAACGCCAATTTTATCACTTTTAAAAACGCATTTTTAACCGTTGATATTTTGGGAGGAGTAGATTTAAGCCAAGTAGAAAGGATGGTTTGCACGCTTCGAGTTTCGCACCAAAAAGACGCAATTTATAGAACTACAATTGATTTATATAACGACAATCAAACAGACAAATTAATTAGAACGCTTTGCGACAAATGGGAAGTAAAATTGTTGGACGTTTCCAAAACTTTGTACAATCTCACTTTACAGCTTGAAGATTACAGACTGGAAGAATTAAAGTTTAATGGAAAACTTAGAAAACCACAGTTTTCGCTTTCAATTGAAGACAAAAAGCAAGCATTAAAAACGCTAAAATCTAAAACACTTTTAAAGCAACTAACCGAAAAGTTAAACACAACAGGAATAATTGGCGAAGACGAAAACGCAAGTATTTTATTTTTGGCTTTGGCTTCGCATAAATTTAGTAATCCTTTTTCTGTTTTGTGTTTGGCAAAAAGTGGAATTGGTAAAAGCTACATTTTACAAAAATTAGCCGATTGTATGCCAAATGGTTCGTACAGTTTTCATACTCAAATTTCTGCAAACGCTTTATATTATTTTAATTCTATCGAAATACAAGACAAAGCACTTTTAATTGAAGATTTAGAATGGACTACGCAAATGCTCACGCCTTTAGCAACTTTACAAAGTCAAGGAAAATTAGTAAAAACAAGAGCCACAAAAGACAAAGACGGAATGTTACACAGCACAACATTTGAGGTAAACGGAAATCTTTGTTTACTCGCTTGTGCGTATTCAGATAAAAACTACGAAAGTTTGAGTTTGCCATTTTTAATGATTCATTTAAACCACAGCCAAAGCCAAGATATTGCAATTATGAACTACCAAAAAAAATGCAAAGCTGGATTGGTTGCACCAACAAGCATTTTACAAACTCAATACGAACTAAAATGCCTAATTACTTCGCTTGAAAATGTATCAATTATCAATCCTTTTGCAACATTAATAGAATTGCCAAACGAAATAGCACACCCAAGAAAAAGCCTTTTATTATTGCTCAATTTTATAGAAGTAATCACGTATTTTTTTCAATACCAAAGAGAACAAACAGCAGACGAAAACACAGGCGAAATATTTATAAAAACACACCCAAACGATATTGAGTTAGCTTTTAAACTATTGAAAAACAGCTTATTCCGTAGAGCAGACGAATTAAGCACAACTGCAAGAGGTTTTTATCATTGGCTTACAGATTTTTTAGCAGAAGCAAAAACCAATCAATTTACAGCTTTAGACATTAGAAAAGCAAAAGCAATCCACCCAAGAACACTAAACCGTTATTTACAAGAATTAAAATTATACAGCTATGTAAAAGTAGTTGGAGGAAACAAAAATCGAGAAGGCTATTTATACAAACTTACTGAGTTCGGCAACCAAACAGACGTACAAAACCGCATTGAAAATGCTTTAAATAGTAATCTCGAAAACATTAAAAACGAGTACGAAAAGCAAAACAGTAAGACAGTAAGCCAAAAGCCTATGACCAACGTGCAAACTCAACAATAATAAGGCCTTAAGAGTAGGACGACACAAAAATAGAAAATGGAAGATTTTACGATTTACTTACAAAACAAAAATTTAAGTTCTGTAACCATTAAAGAATATAAAAGGCAAAAGAACCTTTTTAAAAACTGGCACAATGGCCAAGTCATTAACTGCCAAAAAAAAGATATATTACATTATTTAAGCTACTTAAAAAACACCAAAAAATTACAATCAATTAGCCGAAATAATGCTTTAATAAGTTTACGCCATTACTTTGATTTTTTGCTAAAGCAAAACGAAGTAGCAACCAATCCAACTACTTTAATAAAATTGCGAGGACTTAACAAACGTAAACTAAAACACATTTACAACCTTGAAGAACTCACACAGCTTGCCGATAATTACTATCAATTAGAAGTAAAAAAAGCAGAAGAAAAAACAAGTTTAGAAACGTATAAAATACTTAATAAAAATAGTTATTTAGCTCAAATGCGTAACTATACAATGTTACAATTATTTATAAATCAAGGTTTAACCACAAGAGAAGTTTTAGAATTACAAACAGACGATATACAACTACAAAAAGCAATCATAAACATACCCAAAGGAACTACAAGAGGAAACGCAAGAAACTTGCCTTTACACGCAACACAAATAGGAAACTTAATACAATATCTAAACGAAATAAGACCGCAAATAATAACAAATCAAGATACTAATATGTTGTTTTTGCCTGTAAAACAAAATGTAAAATCTGCAAGAACCGCAAAAATTGCATTGATAAAATTATCTGAAAAACTTAAAAAAATAGATAGAGAATTTAGCAATTTTGCACAATTACGAGCTTCAGTAATAACCTATTGGATAAAAACCTACGGATTACGAAAAGCCCAATATTTAGCAGGTCACAAAAGCATAGTAAGTACAGAAGAATATTTACCCAATTTAATAGAAGATTTAGCCGAAGATATTACAAAATTTAACCCTTTTTAAATGCTGAATAGTTTTAAAGAAATACAACAACAGTATATTTTTTGGCTTGATACTTTAGGCTTTAATCAAAAAACAATTACCAATTATGGCAACAGAGTAAACGACTTTTTTAAGTGGTTAAATACTCAAAATATAACCGCTATAAATCAACTCAATCAAAACCATATTACTACTTTTTTTGAGTATCAAGAAACACGAACAGACAGCAAATTTAAAGGCAAATTAAGTGCTTCTTATTTAAACGATTATTTTACCGCAATAGATAAATTACTGGAGTTTTTGCACCAAATGGGAGCAACAAACACACCAATACCAACAAACCGAAGAATTACTATTGATAACGATAATAGAGTACGAAAAATCCAACCTTTTACTATTGAAGAAATAAAGGTTTTACAAGCCCAAATAAATGAACTTTACCCAAATTACGACTACAAACACAGAGAACTAAAACAACAACAATTACAGCTTGTTTTTGTGCTTTTTTATGGTTGTGGTCTGCGATTAAGTGAGGGATTTAAACTAACAGCCAAAGACTTAAATTTTAACAATAAAACCATTTTTATAAACCAAGGCAAAAATTACAAAGATAGAATCATACCAATGAGCGACAGTATTTATAAGGCTTTACAAGATTATATGTACAATTTTAGAAACCTTATAAAATGCAATCACAACAAACTATTTATACAAAAACAAATAACTGTAACCGTAGATTTAAAACATTTACACAGCCAAATTAAAGCCGAAGAAATAAAAGAAAAACGCTTATCGTTCCATATTTTACGCCACAGTATCGCCACACATTTACTACAAAAAGGAATGCCAATAGAAAATATTGCACGTTTTTTAGGACACAGCACTTTAACCAGTACCCAAATTTACACGCACATAATTAACCGATAATCTGCTACATTTTTTTATATTTACCGTAGAAAGTTGTTTTAGATTTTTGCGATTTTTTTGTGTGAATATGTTCTTTGTTTTTTTGTGGAGTATGTAAAAAGTAGTTTTTAAAAGAACTGACCTCTAAAAAGAGTGATTTATTTTAACGTAGCTATAACGAGTTTAGGTACTATGCTGCTGAGGAAGGGGTTTATATATCGCAGGATCCTATAGGATTGGCTGGGAATAATCCTAATATTTATGCATATGTGAGTGACATAAATACTTGGGTTGACATACTTGGCCTATCTGGTTTTTTTAATCCTTCCTCATTTAATGCTCCTTCAGGAACTACTCATACAGTTTTTCAACAAAATATTGATTGGGATTTACCTGTAAATACTAGAGATGGTATTAAAACTAATTTAGAACTTGCTGAAATGGGACGTTCTCCCTTTGTAGTCAAAGATGGTAAATATTCTCAAATAAATTTACACCACTCTAAGCAAAATGCTAATGGTAGCTTATTTGAATTATCAGCTGCAACACATCAGAAATATTATGGCACAAATGCTTTACATCCTCATCTTCCAAATGCTCATCCAGATTATCCTGTAAATAGGAGTCAATTTGATATTGACAGAGATGCTTATTGGAAAGAAAGAGCTAAGAATGCAAAGGCTTGTAAATAAATAAAAATATGTTATCAAAAAAATTAGTAAAGTATTTTAAAAGTAATGGTTGGTGGTATGAGAACTACACAGAAAATTATTTAAATGTCATAAAGGAATTAGATATTGATTTAGACACTGAATTTGCAACTTTTTATCTTCATGTTGAAGATAGTGTTACATTTTATAGTAGAAATAAAGAAATTTATCAGATATGTTGGTTTATTATAAATTCAAATTATGAATTAGATTTAAAAAGAACACATAACATATTAAATTTACCTCAATCTTTCATTCCTTTAGATAGCTTTGAAGGAGGAGGTGGTTTTTTTTATGATAGACTCACCAAACAAGTTATCGAACTAGAATTAGGGGAAAAGTTAGAAAATTTTAATAAAGGAATCGTTGAAACAAAATGGAATGATTTTAATGAATTTTTAGAATGGTATTTTGAATTAATATAAATGTAATAATTCTCATTCGCACGATAAATTTAATTCACTGTCACACTTCTATGAAGTGTAGCTGATTTCATACAACCACTACACAGTGGCAATACAACTTACAAGACAGACCAAAACTAGTTGATAACGAAGAAGGAGTACTAGAAAACGACAAACCAGAACCACTAGACAACCTTATCACTTGGATTTTTGATGCGATCAAACGTCAAAAAATAGTCCAGTGGACTATTTTAGTGCAGAGGCGAGCTGGCGCAATGGAGAAAACCAGCCGCAAAAATAACAGCTAACGACACCTACTCTATTATCACAGATTATTTAGGGACTCCTGTTGAAATGTATAATTCTTCTGGAGAAAAAACTTGGGAAGTAGAGTATGATATTTACGGTAAAATACGTAAGTTAGCAAAA
>NZ_JBSHNP010000094.1:0-828 GCF_053604675.1 Lacinutrix salivirga | reverse complement strand
AATTATTTAGAAGATTCTTTAAAAAAATATAAGTTTAAAGAAATAAATAACAAAGAGTTATTGTCGGATATAAAAAATTGGTGTAACGAAATTGGTTGGTTAGAAGATGAGGTTGACTATTCTAAAGATTTAGATTATCCAGAATAAAATCATAAACTTTTATATAGATGTACGCTATTAGTTCTTTGAAATACCACCTCGAGCGCAGACGAGAGGTCTTATAACCCGCTTTATTTGGGACGGAAACGTACCTCTCCACGAGTGGCAATACAATTTACAAGAGAGACCAAAACTTGTAATTAACGAAGAAGGAGTACTAGAAAACGACAAACCAGAACCACTAGACAACCTAATTACTTGGATTTTCGACGAAGGTACTTTTAAACCTGCCGCAAAAATAACAGCCAACGACACCTACTCTATTATAACCGACTACCTTGGTACACCAGTTGAAATGTACAATAGCCAAGGCGAAAAAACTTGGGAAGCAGAGTATGATATTTATGGTAAAATACGTAAGTTAGCAAAGGGAGTTGTAACCGATTGTCCTTTTAGGTATCAAGGACAGTATGAGGATGAGGAAATTGGGTTGTATTATAACCGTTTTAGGTATTATAGTCCAGACATAGGAGTTTATATATCTCAGGATCCTATTGGACTAGAAGGAGGAATGCCTAATATTTATAGTTACACTCATAATAGTACTATTTGGATTGATCCTTTAGGTTTAAGTGGTATAGGTGCTTGGGGAGAAAAAGTAGCTTCAAAATATTTATCTAATAATGGTCATCAAATTTTAGGTTCTGTACAAAATGCTTCTGGGCATGG
>NZ_JBSHNP010000093.1:0-503 GCF_053604675.1 Lacinutrix salivirga | reverse complement strand
TCCTGTTATTTTTGTGTTCCTTTTATTTCTATTTTAATGAGATTCTTCGCTATGCTCTGAATGACATTTTGATTACACTACAAATATTATGGTATGCTACGTATTGTTTTAGCGTAGTATAATTTTCTTTTATCCTGCAAGATTTTTTAAACCTTGTAGGTATGTTTTTATTAGTCTTAACCATTTTTCCTTGTTTGAACCCTAATTCTAATAAGTGGTTTCCTGTTATTTTTGTGTTCATTTTATTTCTTTTTTTAATGAGATTCTTCGCTATGCTCTGAATGACATTTTGATTACACTACAAATATTATAGTATGCTACGCATTGTTTTTGCGTAGTATAATTTTCTTTTATCCTGCAAGGTTTTTTAAACCTTGTAGGTATGTTTTTATTAGTCTTAACCATTTTCCTTGTTTGAAACCTAATTCTAATAAGTGGTTTCCTGTTATTTTTGTGTTCATTTTATTTCTATTTTAATAAGATTCTTCACTATGCTCTGAATG
>NZ_JBSHNP010000092.1:0-67944 GCF_053604675.1 Lacinutrix salivirga | reverse complement strand
TAAGGTCTGGTCAACTACTGTGCCTAAAGCAATAATTACTATTTCTACAGATAATATGAAATCTGTAACAATTGCAGATTTAATTTTAGTTTTTTCTAATGCCAATATTTCAGCTTCACTTAGTTTATGATCTAAGCTATTTACTCGCTCTTTAGGTTCGTGAGGCACAAAGTACTCAAAGATTTTCTCGGCACCTTCATAGGCTAAGTACACACCTCCTAAAACCAAAACCACAGTTACTGCCCAAGGTAAAAATGCGCTTAATAAAAATGCAAGAGGCAAAATAATAAGCTTATTTAAAAAAGAGCCTTTAGTAATTGCCCACAACACTGGTAGCTCTCTCGAGGATACAAATCCAGAAGCTTTTTCTGCATTAACCGCTAAATCATCACCAAGAATACCTGCCGTTTTTTTAGTTGTTATTTTAGTCATTGCAGCAACATCGTCCATTAATACTGCGATATCATCTAATAATGCAAAAAAACCTGAAGCCATAAAAATTACTTTTTTCTAAATTAATAAATAGGTAAGAATTAAATAGTTTTGCTCGAAAGCAAAGACAAAATAATATATAATAAGATTATTAAAGGTATTGCAGCATAATGTAATACAACAAGTAACACAATACTTAACAGTATAAAAATATAGCGCATGCTATTATTTTTAAAACTCCAATCCTTAAATTTTAAAGCAAATAGTTTTATAGACGAATTTAGCAAATAACAACTCACAACCGTTAAGCCAATTAAAAACCATTTGTTAAAAATTATGGCATTCATTGTATCGCTATTTTGAAATTCCATAATCATTGGTAATGACAAAATAAGCAAGGCATTTGCAGGAGTTGGCAAGCCTTTAAAATAGCTTTGTTGGTCTTCGTCTATATTAAATTTTGCTAGTCTGTAAGCCGAAGCTAACGTAATACACAACCCAATTAAAGGAATTATATTAAACTCTAAACCAGACCACTGCATAGTTTCCGACCAATCGCTTGTAATATTAAACGCTTTTTTTCCACAAGCAAACTCTAACAATTTAACCATTACAATTCCTGGCACTAAGCCACTAGTAACCATATCTGCAAGTGAGTCTAATTGAACTCCCAAGGGACTTTGCACATTAAACTTGCGCGCAAAAAACCCATCGAAAAAATCGAAAAAGATACCCAAAAACACAAATAATGTAGCTAATACAAAGTGATTATGTACTGCAAAAATAACGGCTATGCTTCCGCAGAAAAGATTTAGAAGCGTTATAAAATTAGGAATATACCTTTTAATATTCATTAGTCTATTTTTTGTAAAAATACTAAAATCATTATTTGGTATGGTCATAAATTAAAAACAATACATAGTAAGATGCAATATAGTATTGATTTTGAAGTTTAATATATAGAAAAATTATAGCATCTTTGTAAAAAAATTGTACTTGAAAAATTATTTCATCTTAGGGTTTTTAACCCTTTCATTTGTTTGTTATAGCCAAACCGTTAGAAAATACTCTAACGAGTTTATGAATATTGGTGTAGATGCAGCAGCTCTTGGTATGAGTAGCGCTGTTACTGCTAGCACTAACGATGTTAACGCTGGGTATTGGAATCCTGCTGGATTAGTTCACGTAGAAGATAAACAATTAGCACTAATGCACTCTAGCTATTTTGCTAACATTGCAAATTACGATTATGCTGCTTTTGCAATGCCTTTGGACGACAGAAGCACTGTAGCCTTATCCTTAATTAGATTTGCAGTAGATGATATTTTAGACACCACACAACTTATTGATAGTGAAGGCAATGTGAATTACGATCGTATAAACTTATTCTCTACAGCAGATTATGGATTAACATTTTCTTACGCACATAAATTACCTGTACAAGGATTAAATTATGGTGTTAATGCTAAAGTAATTAGAAGAATTATAGGTGACTTCGGAAATTCTTGGGGTTTTGGTTTAGATGCTGGAATACAATTTGAAAGTCAGAATGATTGGAAATTTGGATTAATGGCAAGAGATATTACTACCACGTTTAACTCTTGGAATTTTGATGAAGATAAGTTTGCACAAATACAAGGCGCTGTCGAAGGCCAAAACCAAGAGCTCCCAGAAAAAACAGAAATAACCATCCCTAAATTACAACTTGGTGTTGCCAAAAAACATGTATTTCACTACGACTATTCCTTATTGGTAGAATTAGATATGAATGTGCGTTTTGCCGAAACTAACGACATTATATCCACTTCTGCATTTAGTATAAATCCTGCTTTAGGTTTTGAATTTGGCTATATAGATATGGTTTATTTACGTGGAGGTGTTGGTAATTTCCAAACTGAAAACGATGGTGAGGACGATCGTTCTACATTTCAACCAAATTTTGGTTTAGGCTTTAAATACAAAGGTATCCAAGTAGATTATGCGTTTACAGATATTGGCGATCAAAGTGCAGCTTTATATTCTAATGTGTTTTCTTTAAAATTAGATTTCAGTATCTTTAGATAGTTTATTTTTGACTTATGAAATCTACTTTACTAGCACTAACTTTATTATTTTTAACGTTCTCCTTATTCTCACAAAACCCTAATCTAACAGAAGATTCTGAGATTAGCATTCTTACTTTTGGCGCAGGAACAAACTTAAACGATGCCTTTGGACACAACGGAATTAGAGTAAAAACTCCTTATGTAGATATTGTTTACGATTATGGTCGTTTCGATTTTAATGCTCCTAATTTTTACACCAATTTTGCAAAAGGAAAACTTTTATATTGGCAAGGTGTAAGTAATTATAGAGATGTTATTCCGTTTTACAAAAGTCAAAACAGATCTATAAAAGAACAAGTATTACAGCTTTCTACTGAAGAAAAACGTACTTTCTACACCTTTTTAATTACTAATTCTAAACCAGAAAACAGAGAGTATCTTTACGATTTTTTTTATGATAATTGTGCCACAAAAATTAGAGATGTGACACAAAATGTAACCACAGAAACTATTATTTATAAAGAATTTAAAACGGAAGAAGCAAAAACATTTAGGGATTTAATACAAGAGAATTTAAAGTGGAATACTTGGGGAAGCTTTGGTATTGACGTCGCATTAGGCTCTGTAATAGACCAAAAAGCTGCTCCTTACAATTATATGTTTTTACCAAAATACATACACAGTTTTTTTGAAACTGCTACTTACGAAAAATCTAAAACACCACTAGTTAAATCGTCTCGTACTATTTATGCAAAAAAAGAAACTGAGAATTCTGGTTCGTTTTTTACAAGTCCGCTTTTTGTATTTCTACTATTAGGTATAGGCATTATTTTTATAACTTATAGAGATTATAAGAATAAGAGAAGAACCGTTTGGTTAGATGTTACAATTTTCAGCAGTACTGGAATTATAGGTGTTTTATTACTATGGTTATGGTTTGGTACAAATCACACTACAACAGCTCACAATTATAATTTGCTTTGGGCATGTCCTTTAAGTTTACCATTTATTTTTCAGCTTTTAAAAGCCACACCAAAAAACTGGTTTAGAGGTTATTTAAAGTTTTTAGTCGTAATGCTCTGCCTTATGGTTTTACATTGGTGTGTTGGAGTACAACGCTTTGCGCCTGTTTTAATACCTATTGTTATTGCTTTATTTTTAAGATACGTGTTTTTGATTAAAACATGGAAAGCTGTTTAATTATCAGTTATCAATGAAAACTGAGACTGAGTACTGCGACTGCGACTGAATACTGAATACTGCGACTGAATACTGAATACTGAATACTGAATACTGAATACTGAATACTGAATACTGAATACTGAATACTGAATACTGAATACTGAATACTAAATACTAAAAACCAACCTACTGTCCTCTAAAAAACAAAACAGTACTCAATGTTTTTACTATAATATTAAAATCTAAAAAGAAGCTTCGGTGTTTTATATAGTATAAATCGTATTGCAATTTCACTAAACTATCGTCTATACTAGAGCCATAGCGTGCTTTTACTTGAGCCCAACCTGTAAGTCCTGGTTTTATAATATGTCTGGTTTCGTAAAAAGGAATAACTTGCGATAACTCATTGACAAAATGTGGTCGTTCTGGTCTTGGACCAATTAAACTCATTTCGCCTTTAAGAATATTTACAAATTGAGGGATTTCGTCAAAACGAGATAATCTTAAAAAACGACCAAATCGAGTGATTCTTGCATCGTTTTTTGTTGCCCAAACTGCTCCAGCAGTTTCAGCATTTTTAACCATTGTTCTAAACTTTAAAATACTGAAGGTTTTTCCGTTTTTTCCAACACGTTCTTGCGAATAAAACAATGGACCTCTATTGCCAAAAGCATTTCCTATAAGCACTATTGGTAATAAAAAAACACCTATAATTATACCTATTAATGATAAAAGAACATCAAAAATACGTCTGTAGGCTAAATACAGTTTATTTTGATTGCTTCGGCTAAACGGAAAATATTTGTAGAAATCTTTCCCAACAAATTGTACAGGAACACGATAAGTAATTTCTTCGTAAACACGTGTATATTCTTTAATTGGGAAACCTCTCTCTAAAAGCCTAATTAAATTATTATAAATTTCAGAAGTAATTGTTTCAGAATTATAACTGGCTACAACTATTTCTGTAATCCCTTCTTCTTCAATTATAGTATGGATGTCTTCTGGCTTATACTCTGTTATTCCTTTGTATTTAATGGCGTCTTTTTTTTCAACTTCGCAATTAATAAAACCCATTATTTTATAATTTGGATCTGCTTGTTTAAAGGCATTAACAATGCTAGCAATATTAGAGGTTTCTCCAACAATAAGTACTTTTCTAGAAAATCGAACAGAGGTTATAAAGGTAATATAAGCCCAACGCCAAACTGCAAGTGCCAATAAAATAGCCAAATAAAAATAGACGATTTGAAGTCTGTTTTCTGGTAATGTAGGCGTTAAAAATGGTGTTAACAAATAAAATAAAACTGTTACCGAAGCTGTAAGAATAATGTTTGGTAAAACCGATTCTAAACGACTTGATTTTTGTAAATCGTAAAGCTCAAAAACAGTCCCAAAAGCTAAGATATATAGTGACAAAACAAGAGTACATGTCCAATTTTGAGCAGAAAATGTAAAATAATCGAAATCAAACACATTACTCACTAAATATAATGAGCCAAGAATAAAAAGCACATCGAAAATACGTAGTAAAATCTTACGTTCGGAGATATTAAAATGAATACTACTTTTAGTCATTTATAGTATGGAAGAATTGCTGTAAATATAATAAGTAATTAGAATTTAACACCAGAAAATCTATTGCAATGTAATTATCCAAAGTTTTTTTACTGCGTTCCACGCAAAGGATTCCACTGTTTTTCTTGAATTTGAAACTAGATTTGCAAGTAATTCTTTATTGGTTTTAAGCTCTAAAATAGCAGTCACAAATGCATTTGCAGTGTTTGGAGGTACTAGAAGTCCGTTTTTTTTATTGGTAATTAAATACGGAATCCCTCCAACATTTGTAGTTACAATAGGTAATCCTAATGCCATAGCTTCAATTACACTCACAGGCATGTTATCGAAATTTGTAGTGTTTATAAATACATTATAATCTTTTGCCAAAGCAATCCATTGTTGTTTAGGTAGTTTGCCTGTAAATTTAACTTCTACATGTAAAGACTTTGCATAATCTTTGGCTAGTTGTAATGCGCCATCATTTTCTGGACCAACCATACAAAGCGAGGCTTTATGACCTTGTTTTTGTAATTGTGACAAAACATCGATTGCCAAATTAGGATTATATAATTTAGAAAATGAGCGTACCCAAAGCAGTTTAATCTCCTCTATTTCCCTTGGTTTAAACTTGTAATTTTCAATGGCAATAGAATTAGGAATCACTTTTATGTTTGTAAAATTATAGTCCAAAAAGTGTTTTTTTGTATATTCTGAAGGTGCAATATTTACAAAAGCATTTTTAAAAATAGAAGCGCTTAATTTTGGATTGTTTTTAAGCCGTTCTGGTAGGTTCCCTCCATGTAAAATAGGAACATATTTTAAGTTAAGTGTATTGCAAAGATTACTGCACAAATAGGCATAATAAAAATTTTGTGTACTGTAAGTGTCTATTAGCACAAAATCTGTTTGTTTTCTGTATTTAAAAATACAGCTTAGCATATCTAAAATTCGTAGTACTTTATTGGTTTTACTAGAGGCTGTTTTTACAGTGAACCCTTCCGAAGCCAAAAATTTCCCTAAGGTTTCAATAGAGGTTACAGTTTTGCCTTTGTGCGATAATTTGTTTCCTATGTATATGAGGTTTTTCATTAAAATTTATAGAGAATTAAATCATCTTCTTTATGAACGATTTCTAAATTATAATTAGGATTGTAGGTCACATAATAATCAACACCCAAAGACTTTAAATATAGCCAGCGTTCTTCCTTTGTGCTTAAAGATTTAATATGTTGTTTCTTTTTATACCAATCAATTAACTTTACGGGATTCCCTTCAATAAGCATTGATGCACCTTTATTATCAAACATTACTGAGCGTTTAGAGGCACTTCTATACATAAAATCTCCATATATAATAGCATCAATTGGTGTGTTCTCTTCTATATATTTTGCCATCTTATCTTTTGTAGGATTTCCTGCTTTAGATGGTTTACTAAAACTTAAATTAAAAGGAAGGACTTGCGAAAAAATATCGTTTCCTAATAGTGGTATTGAACGCATTAGTGTTGTTTTTGAAGTTATTAAAATCAACACAAAAACCGACACCAATACTGGAGAAAACCAAGTATGTTTTATTTTTTTTGCTCCATAAACCAATAGTAATAGTAATGCGAAATAACTTGGTACGATGGCTACCTTTTGTAATCTAATTAATTGAAACGATAGCCTTAAATTTAAATTAAAAACACTATTAATAAAACGTTCTATATACACGCTTAATAATGGAAGTGTAAACAACAGAAGCGTTAAAACTACTATCAACTTTGCCTTTTTAAACAAAATATAATTGTTTTTAGCGACTAGCAACAAAATTAATGTTGGTAATATTAATAGTATGGTATAATTAGAAAACCAACGCTTTAAAAAAGCACTTGGCTGAGTAAAGATATTAGGAATTCTATCGTTAAAAGCAGCATTAAAATCCAACAAACTATAATTAACTTCTGCTGAAGTTTTCCCGAAATAAGTAAAAACAAAAGGCAACATACCTAATATAATTACGCCTAAAACTTGAATAAATTTCAATACACTAAAATGCGTTCTATCATAAAAATAACTATACAATAAAACATAAAGTATAAATAGTAAAATGCCACCTAAACCTGTAATAGGATGACAATTAAAAATTAATCCAATTAAAAAAGCAGCGAGTAAAACATTTTTAAAAGGTTTAGACAGTATTAAAAACGGAATTGGAAATAAGGCAATATAAAGTGTTCTTGGCATCATTGACCAGAGACCAGAAATGCCCCAAATCTCAAAACCTGGTAACCAAACAATACCTCTAACAAGCAAGGAAACTAATAAGGCTAACAAAAAGTGCTTACTGTACTTGTAAAACATTAAAAACCAAAGTACACCAAATAAAAAATGGCAAATCAAGCTCATAACGTTTAACGCTTGCAAGTAATCATAATTTGTAAACTTTGCTATAAACCGAAGCGGTTGTACAAAAAACGGTGTGTAATATTTTACATTATTAATATCATCTACAAATAAATCGTGTTTATACAATTCTGGATTATCAAACTTTTGTGCAACAGGAATTATGTTTAATAAATCTGAAGACAATTCGCTAAAACCAGCATCTAAATTTTCTATAAAAAAGCCAATAGCTATGACTAAATTAATAACCACTACCAATAGTGTTTTTTGTAGTGTTAATCGCATTGTTATAGAGATTTAGGCGCTTTAGTAATGTCGTAATGTATTGCTTGTAATACTAGCTGAAAACCAAGTATTGTTGTCAATGTAATTAACATTATAGTTCCTGTAGGTGCAAAAATAGACAGTGATGAGTAATACCACCACGTATATAAACCATAAATAACACCAAACATAAATAGCGGAACGCCTAATAAAAGGTAAATTGACGACATATTAAAATCATACAAAAAATAGCTTTTTATTATGCGTTTAAAAAAGGTTTTAACCAGTTTTGGCAAAAATACAAATGGCATTTTCCAAACACTCATACTCGATTTTTCGTCGCCATATATTGCTGGCATTGGAATATCTTTTATACGTGCTTCTTGGAAATAAAGCTCTGCAATTAAAGAGGTTTCAAAATAATAGCGATTTGCTATATTACTAAAATCCAAGGCTTTTAATGTGGACACTTTTACAGCAAAAAACCCATTGGTAGGATCAAAATTATTCCAATAACCTGTGGCGACTTTAGTTAAAAAAGTAAGCACTAAATTACCTGCTTTTCTAACAAAAGGCATTTTTTTTAAGGCTTTAAAATCCCTAAAGCGATTTCCTTTTGCATATTCTGCCTTAGCACTAATTAAAGGCTCTATTAATTGACTAATGTAGGTAGTATCCATTTGATCGTCTGCATCAACTTTTACAACAATATCAATATTATCTGTTATAGCTCGCTGAAACCCTGTTTTTGTTGCTCCACCAACACCTAAGTTTTTGTCGTTTTTTAACAATCTCACTCTAGAGTTTTTAAGTAAGTCTTCTCTTGGTAATGGCTCAGGACTACAATCGTCCACAACATAGATTATAGACACTATTTCTGGTAACTTATTCACCACATCAACAATATGCTTTGCTGCGTTGTAATATGGAATAACTACTGCTATTTTATGATCATTTATCATTTTTAAAATAATATCGTGGTACTATTAAAAGTACAGTTATTAACAGGAAAAAGCCTAAAATACCAAAAAGTGGTCTGTAAATATAAAGATGCTCTCCAAAAAACAAAGTCACAGCCATAGAAACAATAAGTCCTCTAAGTATTGTTTTTAAATGTTTCGCTCTTCCTAAATTTATAAAATAATAAGAAAATAACCATCTAAAATATAAAAACACACCAACCAAACCCACTTCATTTATTAGTGTTAAATATATATTATGAGCAGAAGACCCAATTAGCATCCTATTATTAAAACCAACTCCAAAAGGAATTACATAAGGACTTTGTAACAAATATTTAATATACATTAAGGATAATCCTTTTCTACCAGAACCTAAATCTTCATAAAGCAAATCTACATCGACAGAGCCTTCTTGTAAAAGTGTAGGGTCTGTTATTTTATTAGTTACTCTATCGTCAAAAACATTAGTTACTAAATCTACAACACCTAAATTAAAATAAATGGCTATTGCTATTGCAAATACAATAACCATAGAAAATTTTAAAAACTTCCCAGTGTTGGTTATTAAAAAATAAACTGCAAACACTCCAACACCTAAATATGTTGTTCTAGAACCAGACAAAGCAACAATAACTGCACTCATTAACAAAGCACTTAACAATAAAATTTTATTGACTTTTATCCCTTTTTGAATATACACAGCGATGCAAAGCATAAACGACATTAGCATAATCATACCTGTAACAATTTTATTTGGACCAAAAGTGCCAGATAAAAATCCGTTATAAGCACGTCTGTATTCTTCGGCCCATAAAAAAGGAACTAATCCTGTGTGTTGTCCAATAATAACCAAACCAGAGGCAATAATTAATATAAATATAATATGTAGTGTGTATTTATAATACTTACTGTTTTTTAATAAAATTGAAAAATAAAGCGCTGTTAAAAAGAAGGTTACAAAATGAAAATAATACAATACAGATTGAAGAATTATTACTGTTTTAGAATTATAAACAGCAAATAAAATAGTAACAAAAAATGTAATTAAACACCAAAGCATAAAAGATTTAAGGAGTCTAAACTGTTTTATACTATTAATGTAATACTTTAAAATTGAATAGTTTTTAATAAAAACAAAAAGAAGCACTATACCACAAACATCATACAATCTAAACTCATTATCACCTGTTAAACTGTACTTAATTATTGGGAGATTATAAAAATAAGACACCAACATAAGTGCCAAAGTCACCTTTACATAAAAGGGCTTTACTATGCGCTTTAATTTTATATTTAATATCTCTTCTTTATTCACTACCTATAACATTTTATAGATTTCTACTATTTTTAAAACCACTGCTTTAGCCGAAAAATTTAAATGTACACGCTCAAAGATATGCTTTCCAGCTTCAATAGCATCTTCTCTATTTTCAATATAAAAATTAATTGCATTAGATAATGCTTCAATACTTTCTGCTTCAATTAAAAACCCTTCTTTTTTAGTTGGTATAACCTCTTTACAATTGCCAACGTTAGTTGCTACAACTGGCATTTTATTTAACCCATATTCTAGTAATGCTATTGGTAACCCTTCGGATTTAGAGGATAACACTGCAATATTACATTGTTTGATAATATATGTGATATCTGGTTGGCTTCCGTAAAAAAACACCTGATTTGCAAGCTTCAACTCTTCAACTTTTAATTGTACTGCTTTAGCATAATCATCTTCAAAATTTTTACCAACACAATGCAACGACCAATCAGGATGTTTTTTTGTGATTTTTTTGAAAGCTTCTAGTAACGTAAAATGATCTTTTTGAGGTCGCAAATTTGCCAAATGAAGAATTCGTTTTTCTGCTTTACCCTTTAAATTGGTTTGTGGCTTAGTAGTGTCTGGCACTGCAAAATTGGGTAAATAACTTACACTTTTTGCTTTAAGCTTTTGCTTTGCCCAAACTTCTAAAGTTGTATTTACTGAAAAAATATGAGAAAAATACGATGCACATTTTTTTAATATTTTATGGTTTCTTTGATCTAAAAACTCACTCTTCCCATAGTGATCGTGCCATACTAACTTTATTTTTTTATTTTGAAGTTTTATAATAGTAGCTAAAAAGAAAGAGGTTGAATGTGCATGAATTACTGTAATTTTATTTGCTTTTATAAATTGATTTAGCTTTTTAATAGCTTTAAAATCTAATGTTTTAGTTTTATTTAATAACAAATAGCCAACAGATGTATCCAAGCTATTTTTTAATAAGCCTTCCTGTCTGGTTGCACATAAAAAAGAAGCCTCAACATAAGGCACTAAGCCGTTAGCAATATTCACTGCTACGCGCTCTGCTCCTCCTGTTTGTAAACTATCTATTAATTGTAAAACTCTCATTATTATCAATTATCAATTATCCGTTGTTAGTTATCATTTTTCACTCTTCACTTTTAACTTTTAACTTTTCACTTTTCACTTTTCACTTTTCACTTTTCACTTTTCACTATTCACTCTTCACTACTCACTACTCAACAATTTAACCAACTCCTTTTCAAAAGTATCTAAAGTATAATTTTGAGACCATTCTGTTGCTAATTGCGACATCTGTTTTAACTGTTCTATAGTTTCTAATTGGTTTGTTATGGTTTCTACTGCTTCGTCTAAATTAGGTGTTATTAAAATACCTCTTTGTCCATAATCCAACATATAAGGCACACAAGATATTGCTGTTGCTATTGGAATGACACCAAAAAACATAGCTTCTGCAATGGCTTTAGGCCAACCTTCGGATTTAGAAGCTAATATTGAGAAATGTGCCAATTTTAAATGTGTTTTAATGACTTCTTTATCTTGGTTTCCATGTAACTTCACACAATGTTCTAGCTTATTGTTTGTAATATACGCTTGTAATTCTTCTCTTAAAACACCATCGCCAAAAAGGTCTAATCGTACTTGTTTCCCTAATTTATGAAGCTGTTCAATAATTTTAATGGTTAATAAAGGACGCTTACCTTTAACCAAACTACCTACAAACACAAATTTTAATTCACCAGAATACTCTTTTGGAGCTATGGTTTCAATTTCAGAGTTTTTAAACGTTGCCGTAAAAAATGGTTTAATATTTTTAGATTGATTTTTCCATTGTCCATAGACTAAAACAGACATGTTTTTAGTCCAAAACGTACTACTCAATATCTTTTTTTGCAGTCTATAACTTAGAGGTTGCTTACTTTTAGGATCCCAATTTCCAGCATATTTCGCTGTTTTTATTTTCTTAGGAAAAAAAACTTGCGCAACACATCCTAACAGTCCAATATTTCCAGGACAGCGTAAATGAATATGATCTGCACGACTGCAAGCCGCAAAAATTTTAAAAAGAATAAAAGGTATTGAAAACAAAGATATTAATGCCTTTTTAAAACTAGTAAATGCAATAGAAGGGATTTTGTTTAACACAATTGAATCGTGCTTATACGCCATATTAATCGCTGTAACTTCATCTTCTATTTTAGGTGCAACGATTTCAACCTCATCGACATGATTTAACCATAAATTCATTTCGCGAACATAAGGTGCGTAAGCATACAGCAAACCATTTTGCTGTTTATGTAAGGTATGTGAAATGATTAAAAATCGCATTAATTCACTTTGGGTTTATTAAAAATTAGTGACCACCAACCTACTACTCTTCCTAAGCTTTCTGTAAACGCAGCTTTTCGTTTTTTGGAGGTGAGAATATTAGTCATTCGTATTTTAGTTAACACAATAGCTGTGGCATGCCATTTTAGTTTTGCATTAAAAGTAGGTTTTGGATATTTTACACGCCAAACATACCAACCATTTCGCATTACCATTTTACCATATTTAAATTGATTTGGTCTCCCAGAATCGTTGTGGTAATGGTATAATTGCGCATTTGTATTCACATAAAGTTTGCCTTGCTTTGCAATGCGCAAAGCAAAATCTGCATCTTCATACAAGCCATAACCTTCAAAATAATTAGAGAAACTTAAACTGTCGAATACCATTTTTTTATAGGACGAAACGCCTCCCATTATTTGTTCTACTTCGTATAATTTCCCAGAAGGTGGTAAAAAACCAACCGAACGTCCATGCGCAAATGTTGGCAAAAAACCAGGTTTGGTATCTGGCAACAAACCAAACCAACGTCTTACTTTAAAACGTGAAGGTTCGTTTCGCATCCAACCATCAAAATAAAATTTACTGCTATTTTTTGTAGCATCTGCTTGTTCCCAATTCACTTCATTTACAATATAGCCACCAATCGCTAATGCTTCTGGTTTTAGCTTATAGCTTTGTATTAATTGCTCAAAATAATCTGGTTTTAGTACAATATCATCATCTAAAAAACAAATGATTTCAGACTGATTTTGCACGCGCTCAATGCCAAAATTTCGTTGTTTAGTTAATCCGCGTTGTTCATCGTTAACTTTAAAATATTTTAAATTTGCAAACGTATTCGTTTTTAAAACCGCTTCCGTTTCGGTATTTGTAGAGCCATCGACAATAATAATTTCATTTGGGTACAGCGTTTGCAATGCCACAGACTTCAACAAATCAACGATTGGTTGTGGTCTCATATAAGTACATATTATTAATGAAAACTGCATACGCTTAACGTTCCTGTATTTTTTTAGCCCAAAGTTCACTTTGGTGCCATTGCTTTTTAAATTGTTTTAAATAACGAAATGGATTTTTAGTTTTTTGTAATTTATAATATTGAAAAAACAGCTTTGTTTTATATCCTAAAACCTGCTCTTTAGTACTGTTTGTGATTCTATTAAGCATTACTGTTGGCGAGGGTTTTGGTTGAGTTTCCTCTGCTTCCCAAGGATGAACAAATGCTGTTCTAAAGCCTCCAATTGGTGCTTTTAAATGCAAAATTTGAAGTTCTGGACAGTAAATAATATCTGCGCCTTTATTACGTAATTGCATTCCAAAATCTACGTCTTCGCCATAACCAAACTCTAAAGCCATATTAAATTGTACTTGCTTTAAGTACTTAGAGGCAATGACGCTACTTCCTGCTCCAAATGTGGTCCATTGTACTGGTTTTGTATAGTATTCGGTTTCGTTTTTTTGAAGATAACTCATTGTTACAGCACTCAAACTCAACTTTTGCATTGTATGTATCACTTTCTCTAGCAAATCATTTCCAAACTTATTATCATCGTCTGCTAAATACACATAATCCGAAGTTACTTTTTGTAAAGCCAAATTTCGAGCATTACAAGCACCAGTTTGGTGTATAAACTGATGTATAATTTTAAAAGGCCAAGTTTGGGTTGTAATAAAATCTAATTCCGATGCGCTACCAATTTCATCATTTTGCTCAATAACAATAACCTGTTTAGGTAACAGCGTTTGATTGGCCAAATCTTTTAGTACTTGATGTACGTAGGTTTTACGTCCTAATGTTGGAATAATAACATCAATCGTTTTGTTCTCTATAGTTGCTGGTGTTAAAGGCTCTAAATCAAAAGATAATTTGGCTTTTTTCTGTTTTCTAAAGAGAGTATTTAAAAAGGAAAACAGTGGGAATTTACTATCGTAAACCACAAAATTAACCAATAACATAAACGACCAAACGCCTTTATAATGTTGCTTTACAAACTTAAATAATTCATTTTTTGATGCGTATTGTTTAGACTTTAGGCTTTTATTGTTTAAAAGGCTAGGTACCGAATAACAAAACAAGCCTTGAGGCATTCCTAATTTAGCAATGCTATTTAAATTATATTCAAAACTGTTGTTAAAATCAATATGCTTTTTAAATTGAATAAGTTGCGAACCATAAATAGCACCAACAATACTACTCATTAACCACGTTGGATAGGTTACGTTTTTGTTTACTTTTAGGAAAGGGGAATCTTCCACATAGCCAATTTGTGCTTGTAAGTAGTTATGTTCACTAAAAGACAACATCGTATTTTTTAGTAGAAATGATTTAGAAATAGCATCGACATTTACGTCATCTTTAACCTCTTGATTGCACCACACTAAAATACGTTCTGCATACAGATTTGCCAATTCAAACAAAGCCAATAGTGGTGAGGTTGCAATTACCTGTAGTTGCGTATTGGATTGTAAATCTAATACTTCAACAACACGATTGGAATGGTGTACTAAAAGAATCATTTATTTACTATCGCTTTATAATAGGCTATATTAATTTCTGCATTTTTCTCAATATCAAACAGTGTTTCCACTTTTGTTCTTGCAGCTTTTCCAATAGTTGAGCACAAGGTTTCATTGTTTAACAACTCCAAAATACGTGAGGCAAACTCACTAATTTTTGTAGGATGTACTAAATAGCCATTTATTCCATCGTCTATTAATTCTTTAGCCCAACCAATACTAGTATTTACTACTGGCTTTTGTAAAGCCATAGACTCAATGGTTACCATCCCTAAAGTTTCGGCAAAAGAAGGAAATGTACACACGTGCGCTTGTTTCATGTGCTGTTGCACATCGGAATACGGTATTTTTCCTAAATACTTGTGGTTTGCTTTAGCTTCCGCAGAAAACAAATTTTGCATCAGATTATATGTAGAGGTTTCTCCTGTTTTTAAATCTGGAGCATCACCTCCAATTAAAATTAGTTGTGCTTTTGGATTCGCTTTAACAATGGTATTAAAAATTTCCGCTAGCTCTAAAACGCCTTTTTTTCTTATTAATGTTCCAATATAAAGTATTGTGTTTCTATTGTAAGTATTAGGTGTTTCATTTATAAAATTTTCTAATTGCAAACCATAATGTATGGTTTTAATCTTCTCTTTTTTTAGTCCAAAAATAGCTTGTGTTTGCTCTCCTGCGTAAGTTGTTGGAGCGATGTAAGCGGCTGCTTTTAGTAAAGCCGATTTTTCAAACACGAAATTTTTAAACTTTTGTTGGCGATTATCTAACTTACAAAAATAGGCATCACTACCATGAAATCTAATCACTAAAGGGATTTTAAAACGCATAAACGCTGTGATTCCTGTCCAGTCTGGCGCTTCTAATAGATCTATTTTACTCTCTTTTACTATCTGCTTAACATAGTTCTGAATGTGTTTTCTATAAAAATACCATGTAAACAATGTAAACCGTTTCTTTTTAATTAAATGAATGGTTACACCTTGATCTAAAAAAATAGCATCTTCATTTTGATTGTACACAAAAACTGTAACCTCAACGCCTTTTTTGACTAAAGTGATTGCCAAGTTTTTAATGCTCGTAGCAATACCAGCAGCATAATTTACTCTGGCATGTGGATATTCGGGTGTGATGTAACCAACTTTCATTTATACTATTTTATCAAACATTCTAAAACTTCCATAACCAACTAAGGCTATAAAAACTATGTAATTTACTAGGAATAATTGTTGTGGTATGAGATTGTTTTTCTCTTTATTATGATACCATATTAATGTCATTACAAAAACTGGTGCAAACCAACGCAACTCTACATAAGAGATAATAATTAGCGAAAAAATACAAAGCATTATAACTAAAGCTGCTGGAACAAATAGCTCGTACTCTACTCTTCTGTGTTTTAAAAATTGTCTTAACGGAAGGACTAATAACAACACAAAAATAAATCCTATTTGACGAAATGTTGCTTTAGAGGAATAAAGAAGGTCTTTAAAAAACTCTTTAGCTGTGAGCTTTACATTAAACAACATCCCATTTAAAATCCCAACAGGCAAAGCGTCAGTGCCATTTTTATCAATATATGCTTGTGTTTCTTTCCAACTTGGATGCCCACCATTTTCAATAGCTCCTTCATTAACCAGTAATTGAGCTAAATACTGTCGTTGTCCCCAAGTTACGTTTAAGGCTTTTGGAGGTGCTTTTAAATCGTAGGATAAGTGTTTATTGGCTTGTAATGAAGGCATATTAAAACCTAATAAAACCACTAGTGTTAAACCAGCTATTTTCCATTTAAACTGAAAATAGGCTCTGTGTTTATAAATTATAAATAGTGCAATTACAATTACTGGTAAATACACTAGAGTTAGTGCTCTTGTAAAAAACGCAATTAATAAAGCCGAAAAAGCCAGATTGCTGTTGAAGGATTTATTAGTGTATAATTGAAACACTTCATTAAAAAACACTATTAATCCTACGTTAAATAAGGTGTCATTAGTGCCATAAAAAAAGAAAATCGTGGTACTTAAATAAAATAAAAAATAGCTATAAAATGATAATGACGCTTTATTTCTCCTATATAAATAATACGCTAAACCAATAGTTAAAAACAAACTCGTTAAACGTAATGCGATATAATTTTTGAATAGTAAACTTAATGGATAAGCCAATAGTAAATACGGAATGGATATGTTTTTAATAATTGCAAAACTCCACCCTTTGGTTTTTATAAGCTCTAAATCGTTTATAAACAATAGCTCATCGCCTCGTCCTGGAGGAATATTAAAAATATAGATAGCAGTAATTATAGCATAACTAATTACACCAATACCAAATATCCATTTTAATAGTTGTTGCGCTTTATTCATTAAACAAGACTAAATTTTTTACAACATGTTCTGGGTTTAACTCAATATACATAGGTAATCTTAACAAACATTGTGTAAATGTATCACTATTTGGTAACGCTCTACCATCATGTTTATCTTTATAATAAGCACTTGCATGTAAGCTTAAATAATGGAATACAGCATGCACTTTATTGGCTTTTAAATGTGCAATTAATTTTGCACGTTGCGTTTCAGATTGGCAAACTAAATAAAACATGTGTGCATTATTAGTTTCATCCTTTGGCTTTTGCATAAGTTGGATGTTATTATTTTTAGACCACTCTTGTAAATGGTTGAAATAGTAATGCCAATGTTCTAATCTTTTATTTTGAATAGTTTCAATATTTTCAATTTGCGCATATAAAAACGCTGCAATAATTTCTGAAGGCAAAAAGGACGAACCAGTATCTACCCAACCATATTTATTAACTTCTCCTCTAAAAAACTCTGCTCTGTTGGTTCCTTTTTCCCAGATTATTTCGGCTCTGCCAACAAAACGCTCATCGTTTATAGCTAGCAAACCACCTTCGCCAGAAATAATATTTTTAGTTTCATGGAACGAAAACGCAGCCATGTGACCAATGCTACCTAAAGGTTTTCCGTTGTATTTAGAGCAAATGGCTTGTGCAGCATCTTCAATTACTATAAGGTTGTGTTTATTTGCTAATTGCATAATTGCATCCATATTGCAAGCAATACCTGCATAATGCACTGGCACAATCGCCTTTGTTTTTGCTGTTATTAAGGCTTCTATTTTAGACGCATCTATATTTGGGTTATTGCGATAAGAATCTGCAAAAACTACTTTTGCACCTTGACGTATAAAAGCTAATGCTGTAGATACAAAAGTGTAACTTGGTATTATAACCTCGTCACCAGGTTTAATATCTGCTAAAATCGCACACATTTCTAAAGCATCTGTACAGGATGTGGTAAGCAAAGCTTTTTTAAACCCAAATGTCTGCTCAAAATACGTATGGCATTTTTTAGTATAATCTCCATTTCCTGAAATTTGTCCACGTTTAACCGCATCCTCAATGTATTGAGTTTCTTTTCCTGTAAGGTATGGTTTGTTAAATGGAATCATGTACTAATTTCTTAAACGTTTGTGTTTTTACTATTTACGTTATATAATTCTGTTCCTTTGGGAGAATACACTCCATTTTTTACTGTATTTTTTTTGATAATTGCTCCTGCTCCAACAATACAATTCTCCTCAACAATAATATTATCTCTTACAGTTGAATTAATGCCAAGAAAACAATTCTTTTTTATAGTGGCTCTACCAGAAACACTAGAGCCTGGAGCCATAAAACAATGATCGTTTACTGTTGAATGATGAGAAAGTATAGCATTACTCCATAGTACACAATTACTCCCAACTGTAGCGTAAGGCTCTACAATGGCATTTGGAAAAATAAATGAATTTTCGCCAATATGGTCTTGATTCCATACCTGAGCAGAAGGATGAATATATGTAATACAGGTAAATTCCATTTTTTTTATTTCGAGAAATAACCGTTCTCTAATTGTGTTAATTTGATTAGGTCCAACCGCCACAAGTACACTTACTTCTTCTGGATTAAATTTACCCTTTATATCTTCAAAATTAAATATTGGCAACTCATTAAAATCTCTTAAAACTCTATACGCAGCTTCTTCTGCAAAACCAATGATATCGTATTGATTAGACAGATAATAATATGCCATTTGCGCATAATCTCCAGTACCAATAATTAAAAGTTTTTTCATATTACTTATTAATATAAATTGTCATTTCATAAAGGTCATAATTATGATCGACAATAAAATTTCTTGACATATTCTTTGTTATAAACGCAGTTAAATCAGACAATGAAGGATAGTATAAACGGTCGTAAGTCCAATCTACATGCTCAGTCATACAATTAAAAACAATGCCATTATTACTCTTTTCGTACATACTCACTAGATTGTTGTAAAAGAATGTTTTCCAATCTGATGCATTTGCTTCTAATTTAGCATTAAACGTTCCTGAAGCGATCACATAATCAAATTTTAAAGCTTTATCTATTGTATTTAAATCGCCTAAAATTGCTGTGTTTTCTCCATAATTCTGGTTAGAAGCCTCTACCATTTCTTTCATGATATCTAAACCTCGATAATCGCATTCTAAATTCTTCTTTTTGCAAAAATTGAGGAATTCACTACTACCACAACCAACATCTAAAATTGATGGATTATTTTTAAAATCGATATATTTTGCAATAATTTCGAATCTTAAATACTGAGACGCTTCGTCCTTCCAATCCATACCTTCTGCTGTAGCTCCAAAAGACTTAAACTTATCTTGATAGTATTTTTTTATGTTTTTTAAATCCATTACTTATTAGTCGTAAATTTTTCTCACTATGCTATTTGGTCTTCCTTGTACTTGCCTAAAAATTTTATACATATAGATGCCTATAATGCCTAAAAAGGTGGATATAATACCTAAAATTAGAACGCTAACTGCGATTGTAGATGTCCAACCTATTTGCACTTCGTCCATAAACATTAATTTCTTAATGATTAAATACACTATAAATAGAATGCTAAAAAACGAAATGAATAATCCAAAATAAAACAAATACACTAAGGGTTTACCAGAAAAAGAAGTCACTGCTTGCAACATTAAATCTGCGCGTCTCCTTAATGAATAGGTACTTGCGCCTTCGCGTTGCCCTTTTTTTATTGCAATTCCTTTTTGATTAAAACCTACCCAATGCATCATGCCTCCAAGAAACAGATTCGCATCGTTAAGACTAAGCAATGCTTTTACATATTGCTTACTCATTAATCTTTCGGTTAAAATATTATGTGGGATTTTAGTGTCTGATAATTTATTAATCAATACCCAAAAAATACTTCCTAAGTACTTTTCTAAAAAATTGCCTTTACGTTGTTCTTGGTATCCATAAACAACATCTAAACTAGCGTCTTTATTAATTTCTTTATAAAAATCTATTAATGCACTTGGTGGTGTTTCTAAATCATTATCTACTAAAAATACGTGTTCTCCTTTTGCAAATCCTAATCCTGTTTGAATGGCATAATGATGACCAAAATTACGAGACAAGTCTATTAATTTAATCTTAGGATGTGTTTCTTTTTGTTGTATTAAATAGTCTAAAGAGTCGTCTGGTGAACCATCGTTTACAAATATGAGTTCGTAATCTTCAATTTGTAACTGCTGTATTGCCTTTTCTATTTCCAAAAGAAAAGTCTCCAAAAAGGGTTTGGATTTGTATAATGTAGTAACAACAGATAGTTTCATTTTTCTTTTAAAATTATATTAATATTTTAAAAATGTTCTTGCGTTTGGACCTTGGTTAAATAATAAATCTAAAATACTTACGCCATGTTCAAAAGGTGGAAATAACTGATTATATTCTTCATAATTAGAATAATCCATCCATTCTACTTTAATATTTTGGTCTTTAAAACTAGCTTCATTTATATAGCTTTTTGCTGCTGGACCACTTAAATAGGTCGAAGCCTTTAAACTTTTACAAGCTTGTATTAAGCGCTCTTGTTTATCGCCTTTTAAATGTAATGACTTTGAGTCTATTATCTTGGTTTCAATCTTTAAAATCTTACAAATTGCTGTAATAAAAAGTGTATTAATTTCACTTAAATTAGAAGGCACTTGATTATAAATCTCAAAAATATCGGTTTTATAATCATTAAAATAAGGTGCTTTAGCATAATTTGCTTGCAGTGTTCCTATATGCTTTTTGGTCCAATTGGTTTTAAACACTTCGGTTTCACTAATTTTTTGCTCTAAAGCTAATTGCCTTACAGCAATGGTTAGCCATTGTAATCCATTAGGTGTTTTTATTAAATTCCTGTTTCTCCAGTCGTTTTTAGTGTATTGTACCTCGTCGTATATTACAAACACATCAGATTTGGCTATTATATCGAAATAGCCTTTCCATGGAATGTAGTTTGATTGTAATATAGACACTGTCATTTTTATTCTTCTAAATTTAAAACGATTTCAGGTGTGTTATTTTTCCAAATTAGCGTTCCTACAGCTTCCCAAGGCATCGCTCTATTATTTTTTAATAAGTCCTTTTCCCATTTAAAGGTACTTTTTACATTTCTTTTTACTATTTGGAAGTTGGAGTCTTTTAAATCCACTTTATTTTTATAAGCATAAAATGCTGAAAATTTTATTAATCCTTTTTCTAATTTACCTAAATTATCTAAAACTTGGGAGTTGTTAGATCTAAAGGTAAAATTAAGCCAAGTCCCACTTTTTAGGTATGTGTCTGGCATTCCGTTTTCATCAAACAAAGGCAACAACTTACCGTTATGTTTTAAGGTAAATACTGTTTCATAGCCTTTAAAATGAGAATCTACAAAAACACCATGTGTTACAACTCCCAAAAATTTGCCAGAAAAAAGCATTAAAACACCTTTTATATAAGCAACTTTAGAAGTTATAGCTTCTGAATTATCAAAATTTTTATTTGCGTAAGTAACAATAGGTTTGCTAATTGGAAAATTAAAAGATGTGTTTAATTGAAGGAATAAAAAAGCCACAAACAATACCTTTACTCCTATAATGTTGAAGCTATCATATTTTGAGTTTTGAGGAGTTTTTACCAAAATCGGGATACCACAACTGACCTCTGTACAACGTTCGGTTTTTCTGTTTTTAGCTATCGTATTGTATATTTTATTCGCTATATAATTAACTCCTGGAATAAAAAACAATAGCGCAATTGGGTAAAATAATGGCACTAATCGACTTACTCTTTTGTAAGTGTCAACACCAGAAAACACTGTATTTGTTTTATCTACACTATATATATCGCTTAATAAGACTTCTGTAGGAATCCCTTGAAGTGCTTGAGTGGTTTGCGCATGTTCTTGTACACTTTTAAATTGAATTGCTTTAAACACATCAAAATGCGACACTACAATTTTAGTTTTTACACAAAGTGGACAAACTGCATCGTAAAAAAATTGAAGCTTAGGTGATTTTAATTGAATAGCCTTAGTTAGTTTTTCCCACCATTTAACAGGAACCATCAACATATAAATAGCTGCAACTCCTAATGCAAAAAAAGGAATAGGAAACTCCAGTAAAATACCTAAATGTAAACCTAAACCAATACATAGAAAAAGCACTCTAAAGCGTTTAATAAAAAAAGTGAATGGGAAAATTATTTCGAAGGCAAAGGTTAAATACCCTAACCCTTTAATTAAAATCTCCTGATTTAATAACCATTGGTTATTTAAAATAGTTATTTGCGGTAAAGATGCTGGTAACCACATACCCAAACCATTTATCCATGTGTCGCATTTAATTTTTGTAAAAATAGAATCGAAATACACAATTGCTACTCCTGCAAATATGATTAGAAAATAATTTAAAACCGATGTCTTTTCGATTGGGTTATGCAGCTGTTTAGTATTAGAATATTTGAGTTTTTCCCTTAAATTATCAATAGAAATAGATTTGGAAACTGGAATAAAAATCAATAAAAATGAAATCCCTAAATAGGCATAATCCATGTGATAAGAAAAACTATTTAAGCCATTAAGCATAAAAAAAGCAAAACCATAGTTTGCAATAGCAATCCATCTGGTAAACACACCAAATACTAATAGTAAAAGCACTACCATCCACAACACTAATGGAATAGCATAATTAAAATTAGACTCTTCTATAAAAGGAATAGGATCAAAATACAGTTGTCTGTACCTAAATATTCTAAAGACTTCAAAAAACAGATTTAGTGCAAAACAAATTCTAAACACTGCTAAGCCTTTAGAACTAATTTTCTTGTTGTATAGTCTGTTTATAAATCCTAAAAACCGCATCTAATTTCTAGTATTTAAAATAGTTTCAATAGCTTTCCAAATATTTTTCGACGCTTGTGTTGGTGTTTTTCCAACTATAATTTCGTACCATTTTTTGCCTTCTTCTACATTAGATAATTTACCCTCTAATATGTGTTTCACTAAGCCTTCTAAATCTTTTTTATCTTCGCAAAATACAGCAGCTTCTTTACTTGGCATGCTTCTAAAGTGTACGTACTTGTAATTCTGACCAATATCGCGAATGCCTTTTTTAAGCTGTGGTTGTTCGTAATTATAATAAATGCAAGGTTTGTTATGTGCTACAAAATCGAATACTGTAGAGGAACATACATTGGTTACCATTTCGGTATGCTCGCAAACGTTATACAGCATTTTAAAATCTTCTTTTTCTGGTAATACCTGATTCCATTGGCTTCCTATTGGTTTCCAAATAGGGTCTAAAACAGTTATAACGTCCTTGTTCGCTTCAAGTATAGCATTATATCTTGGAGTAAAATCTACAGGACATTTTCTATAAATAATTCCTAAATTTTTGCCTTTAGTATTTAAACTTCGTACAGCATTTGCTAAATCTTCTAAATAATATTGATCTAAAGGCGACGTCGTTTCATCGTCTCCAGAATAGCAAATGTATTTTTTATTTATATCTAAATTATGTGCTTTAAAAAAGTCTTCGCGAGACTCCTTTAATTCGTCGTAATAATGTGGTTCAAACTGTGGTGTTCCTGTTACAAATATCTGTTCTTCTTTTACAAAAGGGTAATATTGCAGTACTTCGCGCTTCATGTGTTCGCTCCACACGACATAAAAATCGGTTTCGACTACTTGCATGGCTTTGGGTACATTATCCCAAGAATACACAAAGGCAACTGTAGGAATTCCTAAATCTTTGGCAGCTAACAATGCACTTATAGATTGTGTAGCACGCTGTGTGGTACAAAATATTAAATCAGGTTTATGTTCCAGTAATTGTGCTTTACAATAGGCATATTTTGACGTGGAACGCTCTAAAGTATTTATCTTTTTACGAATTGTTTTTACCCCTTTTTCGGAAGAATGTAATCCTATTAATAGCGAAATATAGCTGCTTTTTAAAGCGTTTTTTAAGCCTTTATAATTTAAAGGAAATTTATATGTTGGATAGACATCATCATTAAATTTATCGCGAGACACATTAAGCTCTATACGTTTTCTAACTCTAGAATATAGTGCAGTTAGTGGATGTTGCGAATGGTCTTCGATAGTAACTTCCTGAAACCCTAAATTATCTTTTAAAGAGAATACTGTATTATTCCAATAAGTAATATCAAAACCCATTTGCTCACCAATACTTTTAAAATTGGTAAACGCAAAATTTCTTAATCCTACGCCATCCGGAAAAAAAACAAAAACTTTTTTCTTCATGTTTCAAAATTCAGAATTAAAGCCACAGAATTAACATAGCGTAATTCTAAAATCGTAATTCTTAAATAAATTTTATCCTTTTTGATTTTTCAACTTATCGCGTTGTACTTGTTCTATTGGTAATATATCTGTTTTTTTAAACGATAATGCCTGATGAACAGCACGTAAATCTCTCGATAATTTACGTAAACCCATTGGCTCTAAAGAGGCTGCGTGGTCTGTCCCTTTCCAAGTTCTATCTATAGTGTAATGACGCTCAATAATGTTTGCTCCTAAAGTATATGCTGCGATATCTGTAGCAATCCCTAAATGATGACCAGAAAACCCAATGTGTTTTACATCGTCTTTATATTTTTCATTTAATAAATTAATGTCTAATAAGCACACATCTTCAAAAGGCACTGGATAACCAGATGTACAGTTGTACAAAACTAAATCCTTATTTCTGTTGTGTTTTTTAAATAGATTTACAAGATCTTCAATCTCCTCTTTAGTCGTCATACCTGTTGAGATATGAATTTCGCCTTTGTAATTTTCGCACAACCACTCTAACATGGCAACATTGTTATTACAAGCCGAAGGTATTTTAATAAACTCTGGATTTAAAGACGCTATTTCTTTAGCAGAAGTCACATCCCAAACCGAAGTAGAATAGGTAATCCCAATATCTTCGCAATAGTCTTTTAATTCTTGGTGTTGTTTCACATCAAACTCTAAATACTCTCTATGTGCTCCATAAGTATCTCCATAAGAATTTACAGGATTTGGGTGTGGATCGTTATATTGCTTTTCGGTAAGAAGCTCTTTATTGTTTCTTTTTTGAAACTTTACAGCATCTACATTACAGAATATTTTAGCCACTTTAATAAGTTCTTTCGCTAATTCCATTTCACCCTTATGGTTACATCCAATTTCGGCGATTACGTATGGTTTTTTATAAGTATTCATTGTATTTTGGGTATTAATATCTTTTGTTATAATTCATTATAAATTGGCAGGCTTCGCGAATAGCTCCATCTGCCGAGTTTCTGGACAACACAATATCTGCATGTTGTTTAACTATAGCTGTTGCATTATTTGGTGCTAAAGACCAACCAACACTACAGATATTGGTTAAATCGTTAACATCGTCTCCAACGTAAGCCATATTACTTAACGTTACGTTTTGCTCTTGTGCTATTTTATTTAACAAAGTGTATTTGTCTTTTACGCCTAAATACACCTGTTTTATTTTTAATTTTTGCATGCGTTTTGCTACTAATTCCGATTGCTCAGACGTCATAACAATAACCTCTACATTAAACTGTCTTAAGATTTCTAGTCCCATACCATCTCGCATATCAAAAACCTTAGAAAGTTCGCCATCTTTACTATAGGTAATACAACCATCTGTAAAAACGCCATCGACATCTAACACAATATGTGTTATTTTTTTAGATTGTTTTTCTCTTTTTTGTCGTTCAATCAATAAACTTTCAACAGCAATCCAATCGCTTTCCGAATCTATTTCTAATAAAGAATCTTCATGCATTTTAACCACTGCAACTTGTTCGCCTAATCTGTTTTTATGCTTTAAAAGCACAGATTTTTTACACGTATAAACCGCTCCATTCTCTATAAGTAAACCTTCAAAATCCTGACGACGTGGTCGTTTTAATGGGTTATAATTTATTGGAGTTCCGTTGTCGTTCCATAAAAACCGATGTGTATTTACAACTGTTAATGCAGAATCATGCTTGGCATCTAAAGCGTTTAAACAGTTATTAATGTCTTCGCGTTTAGTAAAAGGTGATGTGGCTTGTAATAGGCAAAACACATCAAAGTCGTATTTAAGTATGTCGCATAATTCTAGCATTGCCATTTCGGTAGATGCTGTATCGCTTGCACTTTCTGCACTGCGCTTAACGGCTTTTACCTTAGTGGTCCATTGGTATTCTTTGGTAATAAAATCAATAATATCCTCATCGTCTGTAAAGACATAAACCTCATCAAGATCTGAAAAAACAGCTTCTCCTAAAACCCAAGTAAATAATGGACGTCCAACCATTTTACGTTTGTTTTTTCCAGGAATACCTTTAGAACCTTGCCTTAGCGGAATACAGCCTATTTTTTTCATTTGAATTTTAAAATATATTATTCAGAATAATCGCTAAAATACACTTTTTTTCGGATGAAACAACAAAAATATAGGATAAAAGGTGTTTTAATTATGAAAGAGGTGCGTTTTATGGCAAACTAATTTTTATTCAAAAAAGCACTTAAATCTGATGTGAAAATTTTTGCTCCATTACTATTTAGATGATTTTTATCATTAAAATAGGCATTGTTTTTATAATCAGTATTTAATGAATCAAAAACAAATATTTTATTATTTGAATTGGTTAATTTTTGGAAGCGCTTATAAAAACTTAAATTAAAAGGATATAAATTTGGTGTAAACACATATACCAATTCTATATTATTACTTTTACAAATATCTTGTATGTTTTTAAAAGCGTTTAAATAATCTGTCCTCTCATTTAAATCATCATAAGTTTGTAAAATATTAGAATATTCAACAGTAATAGTATCTAAAGCTACTTTAGGTATAGAACCATGCGTAGTAATAGTAGTATTATATTTAGCCTTCTTTTTTTTAAAACTAAAATCATTTCTATCTAATCGCAAAAAACCAAATGCTTTAGAAGCAACATTTCTTTTACCATCTTCAATTAATTTGTTGTTTATGTATGAGTATTTTGATAATGGAAATAAACGATCGTATCTAAAATTTAATGATTTATATTTTGAGAAAGTATGTTTATGGTCTAAGCAAAGCAACAAGCGTTTAGGTGCTGTATTATGTTTTATATACGTTTTTAAAATAAATTCATGAAATACTATATTAGAGCCTTCAAAAGAAAGGTTATAGCTTTTTAAATCTGTTTCTTGCTCTAATTGGCTTGCTAAAATATTATTTGCTCCTCTTGAGGAACCAATAATAATTAAATCTTTATCAAAATTACCTTCAATAACATTTTCTAATCGTTTGTCATACTCAATATTTGCCATATTGTATATAAAAAACCAACTCACTTTTTCTATAACAAAAAAGCTAATAAAAAATACAATTAAGTTTATTATAAAACGCTTCATTTTAAAACTGAAAATATATAAATTCGGGTTTAGACTCTGCACTAAATACAAATATTAGTACTATTAAAAGCATGTAAAACGTCCAACGGATTGGTCTGCTTTTTTTAATCAATACGTTTTCTATAGCATATAATTGATGTCTTCCAAACCACTCAACTATTAGAAAAAATAGTATTAATAGTATTAAATTAGTTGGTCTAATGGTTGGTAAAAAAAATAAACTTTTATCACACATTCCTTTTAAATACGACCATGCGTGGTTTAAATTTTCTGCTCTAAAAAACACCCAAGCAATAACGGTTAAATAAAAAGTTAGCATCATATTAATAGCTTCCTTTACACTTGGTAAAATAGTATTTTTGGCAACCACATCTAAATGAGACCTATTACGATTTGCAAGTAATATTGGAAGAAAATACAGTGCATTTAGTAAACCCCAAAAAACAAAAGTCCAATTAGCTCCATGCCAAAATCCACTGACTAAAAAAATTATAAAAGTATTTCGAATTTTTAATAAAGTACCTCCTCTACTTCCGCCTAAAGGAATATACAAATAGTCCTTAAACCATGATGAAAGTGAAATGTGCCAACGTCTCCAAAACTCTGCAATATCTCTTGAAAAATAAGGAAATGCAAAATTTTGTTTTAAATTAATACCAAACAATCTTGATGTTCCAATAGCAATATCTGAATATCCAGAAAAATCACCATAGATTTGAAAAGTAAAAAACAAAGCGCCTATTAGCAATGTGCTTCCTGAGTAATCTTCAGAATTATTAAATATCTGATTTGCATACTCTGCACAATTATCTGCAATCACAACTTTTTTAAAAAATCCCCAAAGAATTTGCCTACATCCATCAACAGCCACATTATAATTAAATTTTCTTGTTTTATAGAATTGTGGCAAAAGGTTTGTTGCACGCTCTATTGGTCCTGCAACTAATTGAGGAAAGAAACTTACAAATGCTAAAAAAGAAAACAAACTAGAAGTTGGAGTTAACTTTTTTCGGTAAACATCAATGGTGTAACTTAGCGTTTGAAATGTATAAAAACTAATACCAACTGGCAGTATTATATTTAAGGTATTTGGCTGTATTTTATTTCCGAAAAAAGAAAAAGCGTCAATAAAATTATCTACAAAAAAATCATAATATTTAAAAAACCCTAAAAATCCAATATTAACAAAAATACTAATCCATAATAATAGCTTTCGGTTAGCTTGCTGTTTTTCTTTTTTTAACCGTAAACCTATAGTATAGTCAAGTAACGAACTAAATAATATTAAAGATAAAAATCGCCAATCCCACCAGCCATAAAAAATGTAACTAGCAATTATTAATACTATATTTTGTGACTTTAAATTCTTGTTTACTAACCAATATAATCCAAAGACTATTGGTAAAAAAATCGCGAAATCTATGGAATTAAAATACATAAGTTATGCTAAAGGATTAGCCATAGGAACAATTTGAGTTGTGTTTTTACGCTCAATGAGTTGAGTGGTTAATTCTTGAAATGTTGAAACAAATGCCGATTTTTTTTGATCTAAATACACCACAGTTTCGTTATCTAAATAACTCTCAAACATTTCTAGTCCAATTGTGTGTACTAATAATGTTGGTATTCCCATCATTCGTGCTTCGATAACACAGCCAGAATAATTGGTAACGTGCAAAGCACAACGACTTAGCGTTTCTGGTAATGGTGTTGAAAACGCATCTTGAAGTTCTGTTTTATCCCAAATCCCTTTTGTTTTCAAAAACACTTCAAACTCCTCTAAAGTGGTTTTGTTTCTTGGATGCATGCGCAATATCCATTTATAATTGGAGCTTTTAATGGCTTCAATTAAAACGTCTGTAAACAAATCTAAAGGAGACGTTTGCATGCTATAAAAAATAAGTTTTTCGTTAGTTTTAGCACCTTCAGACTGTTTTAGCCAGTAGTTAATATAAGGCTGTCCAAATAATACACTTTTAACTGTTTTGGTGTTTTTAGACCAACTTTCAATATTAGTTTTAGAGGGTTGATCCCAATTCCAAAATTGGCTTGGCATGGTATTAAACCCATTTTCTGGCACGTTTAGCCAATGTGCGTAAGCCATGTGGACGTTGGTTTGTGGACCATGTTGAAAATCGACCGTTGTAATTCCCATTTCATTTGCAGTAATTAGTGCTGCATACAAATCGTCCAATCCATAGTAGCCTAAAAACACTACTTTTTGAGGTTCTGTTTTATTGTAAAAAGATTTAAAAAAGGGTTTTAAAGTCACAATTTTTTGAACCCATTTTAAAATATGTTGTTGAGTTATTTTTAATTGATTTGCATTAATAGCCAACCTTTTTAAAGCTGAAACAAATGCATCATACTCCTCTAATTGTATTGTATTTGGGTCTACTTTAGGCTTTCCTTTTAATTTTAATAACAGCTTATAATCGTTTAAGTTTGTAGCTAATGGAATTATTGCTTTTTTATTATAATTGTTTGCATAAACACGTTGATATTCTAACATATAAACAGCGTCGTGAAGTTGATACTCTTCGACTATAGCATCGTAAAACCGATTAAAATAAAGACCATCTTGTTGCACACGATGAATGTGAGACCCAAAAAACAATAATTTCTTTTGCTTTAATTTTGAGAAGAATAGCTTCTGATTAATTAAAGCTTTTATAAGCTGAAATGGTAGTTTTATTTTTCTGAAGAATACAGGGTTAGTAACTATTTTTTCAGCTGAAACAGTAGTGTTTTCAGACTGTTTTTCGCGCGTAAGCAAATGCATATAAATAATAATCCTAACGTAAGGCCAAATATGGATACCACTAACTTTCCATTGGCTAACAGGAAATTGCTGTTCCAAAGTTATAATGGTGTTTTTAATACCTTCTTGGTTATCGACGTGTTTCATAACACTATTTAATAAGCTTCAGTTTATATAAAATAGATTTTAAAAACAGTTTTAAATATAGCTTTGTTCTCCCTTTACCTAAACGAAAATCTATATGCGCTTTATATTTCTCTAAATAATGGTCTGGATGAATTAAATTTAAAATCTTTTTACTGTTTTCAACTGTTTCAAAACTAGCTAAAGCAGAGGCTTTAACTACAAAAAACATATTTTGTTTGTACCACCAATTTACCTCTTCTTCTTCCCAAAGCAAAGGTCTAAGTACATCTAAAAACACGTAATTATGCACTGCAAATTTTTCTTGCCAATAGTTAACCCATTGCTCGTTTATATGGTTTTGACCACCTTGATTTGGGATGGCTGCCGAAAACAAAACCACATCACTAGCATGCACTAAATTTTTTACAAAAACAGAAGCGCTTTCTGGACTTAAATGTTCTGCAACCTCTAATGAAATGGCTAAATCGTATTGTTTATTTAAAATAATCTCTTGCTCTAAATCGACCATTTTAAATTCGGATAAGTCAATATTTTTAGACAATAACTCTGTATTAGTCCATTTGCCATCCAAACCATAAATTGTAGTCGCTCCTTTTTCTTTAAATGCTCTTAAAAAAGTTCCTAATCCACAGCCAAAATCGACCACACTATCTGGTGTAATAAATTTTGAGCACACCTCGACTATGTGTCTTGGCGCAGACATATTGTGAATTTTAGTAGTATGTAAATATTTGTTTTTTGTTGAATCCAAAATAGTCTTCTATTTTAATTTTTTATGAATTTCTAATTTCGCTTTAGCCTTTTTAAAATCTGTTATAAGCTGTCCAAAATAAGTCTTTGTATTGGTTATGAGTGCCTTTTTAAAAAACGAGCCAATAATTTTTAACTTACTTGGTGATTTTACATTAAAAAGTTGATGATAGGCTAAGGTTTCACTTTTAAATCTATTAACCAAACCTGCTTTATTTCGTTTTATAAAATAAAAGAAGGTTTCATTCATATTAAAAATATTAAAGCCAGCATTAGTAACGCGTTGTGACCATTCTTTATCTTCACTAAAACCTAATTCTTCATTAAATTTATGCTGTTCCCAAACGCTTTTTACGACTACAGCACATGCAGCCATTAAGCCAAATTTTAAGGGTTCTTTTACTAAAAAATTGTTTTGTAAAGCGCGTTCGTAATTCTGATAAGAGTTTATATAACGTAAACCAGCAACATTGGGTTTACTATTTAAAAACGCTAAAGTAGATTTAAAAAAGTAGGTGCCAACAGGAACGCTATGCGAACTTAAAAGCAACACATAGTTATTTTTAGCAGCTTCAATTCCCATATTAATCGCTCTGCCATAACTAAAATTAGTAATAGTTACGATTTTACAATTGTAGCGTTTAGCAACTTCTAGGCTTTGGTCTGTAGAGTTGTTATCCACCAAAATAATCTCATCAATATCTTCCTTATAAATAGTGCGCAAGGTGTTTAGTACCTTCTCAAGGTATTCTGCTTCATTTTTATTTCTTATAACAATACTAAACATGTATTACCTTAGTTTCTTTTTAAGTTTATAAAGCGTCTTTTTAAGAGCAGGAATACAATTCAAAACGTAATGTTTTGAGGTAATTTCGTTGTTTTCTTTCAGCTTTAAATAAATATCTTTATTAATTTGATTGGCATCTTTATTGGCAATTAACCTACTTATATATTGGTTTTTATGTGCTTTGTACACTTCTAAATCAAACACGTCTTTATAGAGTTCTAATTGGCCTAAAAGTTCTAAAGTCACTTGTGTACGTAAGCATTTTTCGCATTTCGAACAGTTTGTTTTTTCTGCATGAATTGGTGCAATACACACATCTAAAAATTGATATGATGGTTTATATTTTGAAACAATTTCTGTGCGCTCAAAACGAGAATATTGTGCCATAGATGAATAGAAACTCAAGGTTTCGGTTTCAATCATTTTAAGTAAAAAAGTATCCCAATCGCTTGTGTCGTTTTTGTTGAGTTTAAAATAATCAAACCTAAATGCCGAAGCATAAAAATAAACAGATATGCCTTTTTGCAATGCCAAAACGCAAGACAAATGGTAAATACTGTGTAGTTTCTGGAAGTCTTCACCAACAACATCTAAAACATTAGAATCAACTTCTATTAATGGTAAATTTGCTCGTTTAGCAAAATCTTTAATTCTATTTAAACGTTCCTTATAAATACGCTCGGCAATTTCACCACCAAATAAACCATGAGAACCAGCATTAAAATGGGTAAGATATTGTACTGCGTGTCCAGAAGTATTGTCTAAATGTGTTGCCAGTGTTGAAAACGAATCGATACCACAAGAAATCCCAGTAGCTGCCACTTTATTAGTGACATACATAGCATGACTTACTGTTTCCGAAGTAATTTTTATTGGTTGATATTCTGGATTAGACAACGCAAATGCAGGAATCAAGTACGTATTTAATGTGTACAGCAATTTGGCTGAAACCTTTGCTTTAATTTTAATATCCTCACCATTTTTCATTGCCAAAACCAACAAACCAACCAACGCAGCATCTGCAGTTTCGGTTACTAAAAACGACTGATACTCTAAAGTTGTTTTATACCAAAGCGTTTCTGTTTTGCCTAAGCTCTCAAAAGTGGTGTTTAGGATACAGTGTGTTTCTGTAGTCGTTATTTCTGGTTGGTAAATTATCATTTTATTGAGCAATGCTATTATATGCTTGTAATACCTTGTTTTTTATTAATTGATATTCAAATTTAGGTTTTATATTATTTTGATTGATTGTAAATGCAGACTTTATTAATTCTGGATTTGTCAACGCTGTCTTTATTTGCTGACTTATCTCGTGGACAGCCTCACAATTTTCGATTAGCAATCCGTTTTTTTGGTGTGTGATTACCTCTTTAGTCACTCCTCCAGGATTAGATTGGATAGGGAATGCGCCCATTGTAATAGCTTCCAACAAGGTGTTTGGCATACCATCACTTACGCTATTACCAATATAAATTAGCGATTTACCCATAAGTTGCAAAATAGCATCGTGAGCTAAAAAGTTTTGTTTATTATGTATTTCGATGTTTAATGTTGAAAATACTTCGGTTTGATTAATAAAATTCACAACCTCATCATCTGATCCAAAAACTACAATCTTATATTTTTTTATTACGTTTTCAATTGAAGCTATCGCTTTTAAAACTTCAATACTTCTACCTAAAGCACCTTGATAGCCTTTAATTAAAATGGTGTTTCGCTCTGCTATTGGTGTAATCCAATCGGTGTTTTCTACTTTAAAACCTCCTCCTCCAGGAAATGCGCCAAGAAATTTACCCTTAAACCCATAATGTTTAGCAATGTTATAATCTCTTAAATTATCGGTAAACAAAAAATTAGTGTTGTTTAACACTGAATTTAAATCTGCTTCGTAATTAGGTTTATTGGCTTTATTAAACAAATCACTTCCCCAAGATGAATAAATCCAAGGGATATGTTTGTGTGTTTTCATGACCTCCAAAATAGGCAAACCACTAATTTGAAGCACAAAACTGTGTACACAATCTGGTTGCACTTCTAAAAGCACTTTTTCGAAAGCGTCTGCAGCATTATTTTCGGTAATTGTACGTATTGATTTATACAGTTTTGGCACGTGTTTTTTAACAAAATGGCGTCCTTTTAATTTAGGATATTTAAGTTTCCAGTTGGTAAATTGTGTTACCCAATGTAAACGCGAAGATCCACCACTATCTAAAATATCGAACCAAAATACCTCATGCCCAGAATCCTCAAGCTGTTCTGTCCACCTGAAAAAATGTAATGAAGGCATGGATACCATGAGGATTTTCATTCTTTGTTAATTTATAACTTTATGGTTACTATAATGGTTTGGTTTTTTGTATTGTAAAAAAACTGATAGGCTTTATCTCGTAAATTAGAAATAATAACCTCTAACAGCATATTATTTATAGTTTGTAAATCTAAAAACGAAATGGTTTTTTTTCCTAACATTAATTTGGCACTCTGTTTAATCGATTTATAGCCTGAATGTTCTTTTATTTGAAACTGAATTACCTCATTTTTAACCGTTAGCAACACGTTATTTATAAAGGCTTTGACTTCGGCTTCTTTGTTTGTGAGTTTAAACGTTGAAGCGACTTTGCTTAAGGCTTCGTAATTGGATGGGTTATAGCTTCCGTAGTCAAAATTAGTATTTGCTTTTACTTTTTTTGTAGATGCTGTTAGCTTTAAATACTCCTGATTAATTTGCTCTAAATTTGTGTGAAAAGGCGTAACATCGTTTTTAGTTCTGTAGTTTTTTGGATGCCATTGGTGTAGCATTAAAATAGTTTCAGTATAAAATTCTACGGGAATATTAGCGTTTTGTAGTCGTACGTGGACGTCTGTATCTTCACTTCCCCAACCATTATAAAACTCGTCGTAGCCATTTATGGACTCTAAAGCTTCAGTTGGAAACAAAGTCATTCCTGTGGCTTCTTTTTGAGATTTAAATTCTATTGTATAATCTGCAAAAGCTTTACTTTGAGTAGATTCTTTTTCGTTTAAAAATCCAACTTGAAAGTAGGTGACTTTGGTGTTACTTTTCAGTTTAAAAAAATAATCCACACATTCTGGATGGTAAATCATATCCATATCACCAACAAAAACATAAGGCGTTTGCACCTGTTTTAAGGCAATATTTATAGCTCTGCATTTACACCATAATTGCTGTTGCGTGTCGCAAGTAATACGCGTTACAAACTCGTAGTTGGCTGTTAATTCTGCTAGACCATTTTTGTACTCTGGCAAGCTTCCATAATCGACTAACAACACCTTAAAATTAGTGTTGGTTTGTTGGGCTAAAGCCTCTAAACTATTTTTTACAATGTGCAATGCTCTGTTGCGATATGTGAGGATTATGGTAATCACGATAGGCTTTTAATTTGTTCTTTATTTAATCCTTTTCTTTTAAAAACAAAGGTTTTAAATCCCTGTAAACGAAATAGTTTTTTAAACACACGTTCCGACACAAAATAGCTCCAACTATTGGGTTTTAAAGTGTTAAGCATTTGATAATCGTTAAATACTTTTGGTTCTGTTTTTAAACTTTTAAACTGCTCTTCCATCCAAGGCTCTAAAAGGTTTCCTAAGTGGTAAGCGTAATTATCGTAAGTGGCTAATCTGTAACCTCCAAATTTTAAAACTGGTGTGTCTGTGTATAATTCTTCGCTATTTCCGCCCAATTTATAAGCGCTTTGCTCTTTTGGTAATTTACTAAAAACTTCTTGTTTGTAAGTGCCAACAAAGTGTGAGTTTCCGATTACTGCAATCGTATCGTCTTTGGCTTTTAAAGTAGCAAAAACATCTTTATAATTAGCGTTTAATCGTCTCCAACCAATACTATTTGCAAATCGTGTTAAGGCTTCTACATTTTTTACTGGTCTAAATTTTAACTGACTCGAAAACAGATAACGTCTCCAAATATTACTAGTTAAACGTAACTGTGTTCTAAAAACAGGAACTGGACTTACCATACCTGCTTTTGGGAACGCTTTAAACACATTTACAACAGCTTGCTCCCAACCGTTAACAAACAATACATCTCCATCTGTAATGGTAATAAGACGCTCGTTTGCAGTACGTAATGCTTTTAAAATACTATTTATTTTACCAATGTTTTCTTTAACAATAATAAGTTCGTGTATATGGTTTTGTTGTTGTAAACCGAAGAGTTTTTCATGTACACTATCACAACTCCCATTACTAATTACTGAAATTTTTAAAGGCGATTGTGCTGTTTTTTGAACCGAAAGCACACACATTTTAAAAATGTTAAAGGCATTCTCGTAATAGTCTTTTTCATTAGGAATGTACAACGGAATAATCACACGATGCGAACAGGCTTCGAGCTCTAATAGTTTATCTCGTGTTACATTATCTCCTTTTCTCATGTTGCGAATGGACAGTTTTTGAGTAATAATTAATATTATAAAAACTTAAAAATAAGTTTTGCATTTCTTTTTAAGTTTTTTAAATATTTTAAAATTAAGGTCATTAATATTAAAAAGCAATTTATTTATTGGACGTAAAACTTTGATTAAGTTTGGTTGTTTAATTTTAAAAAATTGACGCTTAGTTAACAATATTTTATTTTTCCAAAATAAATTATATGCGTTTTTATATAGTTCATGGCCAAAAGGAAAAACTTCAACTTCTTTAATTGGTATTTTACCTAACTCGTATATTTCACAAATACTTTTAGGTTTCTTTTTATATTTCTGTGCAAATTCAAAATCAATAATCTTCAAATTACCAAATTTATCTATTATTATATTTGATTCGTTCACATCTAGTATTGTAATGTTTTTCTTGTATAAAATTTCAAAAAAAGATCGAAATTGTATAATATTTTTTATGCTAAACTCAATTTTATCTTGATTTCTATCATTATCAATAAATTCAGTAATTAAATAATTAACAGAATAATCTAATAATTTTGGTGTAAAATTGTATTGTGCCATTATTTTTAAAAACCAAATTTCTCGATTCAAAAAGTCTAATTTTGTTTTTTTAAATGTTTTTTTTACAGCTAAAGAATTTTTATATTTTATGAGTTCTACTTTTGCTCTGGAACCGTGTCTTGACAAATCCTTTACAACTACATAATTAGTTTCTATTTGCTTTTTTTTATTAAAAAGCTCTAAATTTAAGTACTTTATATGTTTTTCACTAAAACCTAATTGTTTTAAATAGAAAACACTTTCAAAAAAATCATCAGACGAATGTAATGCATTTAATGACTTATCTGACTCTTTGTTTATTGAGTTTCTTAAAGCTATTTTAAGTTTTGTGGCTTTTACATTTTCTAAATTTGGGTATAATGTTTTGTATTTTCCTTTTGGTCTAATGGATAATTCATCGAAAATTATAAAATAGTAAACTGGCTTACCTGCATTAATTTTAAAATCACCCTTGTCCCATTTACCGCCTCTAATATTCTTTTGTGCGTTTTCTAAAAATTTTTCTGGTATTAAAGAATGAAAAATCAAATCAAAGCCATACTCATCAAAATATTTTATTATTTTTTTAATATTATTATTTGTATTTGCTAAATCTCTTAACAAAAAAACAGATAACCCTTCTATATAATTATATTCAATTAAATAATCGTTACGAAAATCATTAACTAAAAAGCCGTAAAAAGTATCATTTCTTAAATTTTTTAATTTTAATAATAAATCATATTCAGGTAAAAAATTGTTTTTTTTGAGAAATACGTAAAGAGATTTTAAATCTACTTCTTTTATTGATAACTTATTAATTTCAAACAATTGATTTAAAACACTTTCATAATTTCTCTTACTTGAATATTTATTTAATTTTCCTTTATTAGAAATATTTAGTCCACTTCTCAAAGACTTATGAAAAACAACATGATATGTCAATGATAATAAATGATGTTTATTATCAGGCACGTAAAAATCATTGTTGTGTAAAACTTTATTTTCTAAAATACTATAAGCAATTTCTCGAGGATAATATGGTAAGCCAGCGTAACTAGTAGTGTCTTCTCCCGAGCTTGAATAAACATCTAATGGTAATACACCTACATTACCATCAATCAACTCTGAAAAAATAGGAATACTTGAATCGGATATTAAAATATCTATATCCTCATTAAGATCCTTAATGTTTTCAATTTCATCAAACCATCTTAGTACAACATAATCTATAGTAGTATTTTTAAGCATTCTTAAAAACTCTATTCTAGTGAATTCAAATGGTATATATCGTCTTGAAGTTAAATCCTTAGATTTAATTTTCTTTTCATAAACAAAACCTAAGTTACACCATGTTTTTATTGAAGTAAAAAAGTATTTATTCTTATAAAAATATTTAATAAGTATTAAAGGGTTATTCAATAATGTGAATAAAGAAACAAAAACGTAATTGGGTTTATTATTAGAAACTATAATTGGATTTATTGAAATACTATCAATAATAAGTAGTTCAGCATTAGAATTTGGTAAAATATTATTCTCATTAAATAAAATCCTTTTCTCTTTGTTACTTTTGAAAGCACTATTGTTAAAAATAAATATATAATTTTTAAATCCTTTTTTTTTTATTTGATTAATTCTATCTAAATTAATTCTTGAAGTGTATATAATAGTTTTTATACTTTTTTTAGAAAAATTACTTGGTTGTAATAAATTTTTAAAAAAAAATAAAAATTGACCTAGAAAATATTTAACGATTGATTTAAACATAAATTAATGAGGTTCTACAGCCAATTATAATCAATAAACACTCCTTTTCTCTTTTTGGCAGGCAATTTACCAGTACCATAAAAATCACCTCCATGCACATTAAAATTAATGCTTTCTTCTATATAATCAAACATACTGTGCCCTATAGAGCAATTAACATTTAAATAGTATTCGCCACTATTTAGAGGTAATTTTGGAATACAACAAATATAAGTATCTTCTCCTTTTTTTAGAGAAAACGTTTTATTAATACTATCGCTTCTACATGAAAATAAAAAATTCCCTTTACGATTATATACTGATGCTGTTAAAGAAATTTCGTTGTATTTTAAACCTGTTAAATTTTTTAATACAAAATTAAAGTAATAAGGTTTTCCGGTAACTGCATCTGAATTTTGTTTAGATTTATCCATATTACATATTACATCTGTAATTCGTAGTTCATTACCTAGATCTTTTGGTCTTCTAACTTCATTTAAGTTAATATTATTAAAATAATGTTGACTTCTCTTATAATAAAAATTTATTGCGTCTGAAGTATCTCCATCGAAAATTATAGTTCCATTCTCAATTACTATAGTTCTTGTACACAAATTTTGGATTGATGCCATATTATGACTTACAAACAGTACTGTTCTTCCGTCTCCTCTGGATATATCCTGCATTTTACCTACAGCTTTTTTCTGGAATTCAGCATCTCCAACCGCTAAAACTTCATCAATCACTAAAATTTCTGGTTCTAAAAAAGCAGCAACTGCAAATGCCAAACGCACTGTCATACCAGAAGAATAACGTTTAACTGGTGTATCTACATAGCGTTCGCAGCCTGAAAAAGCAATAATTTGGTCTAATTTTGTAGTGATTTCGGATTTCGTCATGCCCAGAATCGCTCCATTTAAGTATATATTTTCACGACCTGTCATTTCACCATGAAAACCCGTTCCGACCTCTAAAAGTGAAGCTATTCGTCCTCGTGTTTTAATTTCGCCAGTTGTTGGACCTGTAACTTTAGATAGTATTTTTAAAAGCGTCGATTTTCCTGCTCCATTTTTACCTATAATACCCAAAACTTCGCCTTGTTTAACTTCAAAATTAATGTCTTTTAAAGCCCAAACATAATCAGATTTTCCTTTAGTGCTTCTATCATTTGACTCACCTATTTTTAAATAAGGATCTTCTTTGCCTCGTACTTTATGCCACCAACGATTAAGATCATGACTTATTGTACCTGTACCAATTAGCCCTAATCTATATTGTTTGGAAATATCGGTAAGTCTTAAAATTACTTTTTTACTCATTGTTAAAAGGACAATTTAATAATAGTTTTTTACCTAATTTATTAATTACATCAGGAGCTGGTAAATAAGGAAAATCATAAAAAAGTTCATTTATCTCTTTAGAATTTAATTTTTCTCTCAGATATTTCCCTTTGTATGTATTTAAACCAACAGATTTAAAATAGTCAATAAACTTAATTCCATCTCCAGAAAGGTTATTAGAAAATTCTACCCAAATACATGGAATATTATATGTATGTGATACTATGATTCCATGTAAGGAGGACGATATTATTTTTTTACACTCTAAAATTTCTTTTACTACTTCCTCTACATTATTATTTAATAAATTTATAACTTTAATTTCTGAAGATGTAGAATATATTGAATTGACATTTTCAAAATCTATATAATGTGGTATTATTCCAAATTCATATTTTGATATAGTTTTAGGATTAAAATACCTTGGAAGTAATATTGCAGGATCTCCAAATACTGGTTTAACATCAAAACCTTTGTTTTTTAAGTATTTATAAGTCTCAGGTCCTCTTACAGCTAAAAATTTAGCGTTTTTCACCTTATCCTTTTTAGAAATAATACCACTTCCCCAAACAATACAATTTTCGTTAACATGAGCTAATATGCTTCCAATAACTACATAAATTGGTTGCTTAAAAATTCCGAAGATTACTTTTTTTGGTTGTTTCCATACTACAGTTTTTTTTGAAATTTTTTCAACTAAATATTTAGATAATATATCTCCAAAATTTTCTTTAGGTCTATTTTCAAATTTAACTGATGACCACCAAAATAAATAAATTTTCTTTTTTCTATTGATCATATTGTATCGATGAAGCTTTTTTCAGTTTTATTAAAAACCATTAATCCTATTAAAAATATAACCACACTAATTATAGTTGCATATATTAATTTTGAAGTTGAAAAATCTCCAACACCTAAGGTCATGTATCTAAACCACTCAATAATGGTTGTCATAGGGTTGTACTCTATTAAATAACCTGCGAATTCAGGTATTTTACCTTCTGCCACTTTGGTTTTAATTAATGATAATGGATACATTACTGCAGAGCCATACATAACGAGTTGTACTCCAAATCCAACTAAGAATCCTAAATCTCTATATTTTGTAGTCATGGATGAAATTACCATTCCAAAACCTAAGCCTAACAATGCCATAAGCACTACAATTAATGGAAATAAAAGCAATTCTATTTGTGGCATTGCACTACCTGCCTTATTTGAAAAGAAAGCGAAATACAGATAGAAAAAGATAAATACTAATAATTGGATGCCGAATTTTAACATGTTTGACACTACAGTTGACATTGGCATAATTACTCTTGGAAAATACACCTTACCAAAAATGTTTTGGTTTTTTTTGAAGGTATCACTAGTTCCTGTTAAACAGGTAGAAAAGTAATTCCAACAGGTAATTCCTGCTAAATTGAATAGGAATGCTGGTACGCCATCTCCAACATCAATATTGGCTATATTATTAAAGACCAATGTAAAAATTACCGACGTAAAAAGTGGTTGTATAAAGTACCATAAAGGTCCTAAAATGGTTTGTTTATACATAGTTATTACGTCTCGCTTTACAAATAAGAAGAGCAAATCGCGATAGCGCCAAATTTCTTTAAAATTTAGATCTACTAGTTTGTGTTTTGGCGAAATGGTATATAACCAATCCTTTTGTAGTGTTTGTTTATTCACTTATTTGTTGAAATAATCCCAAGTTATTTTTAATCCTTCTCTAACGGTAAATTCTGGTTGATAGCCTAAATTTTGTTTCGCTTTTGTAATATCTGCCAACGAATCTCTTACGTCTCCAGGTCTATTTGGTCCGTAATTGGCTTTAATAGTTTTATTGGCAGCTTCGTTTAAAACTTTCCATAAATAATTAACGCTTATACGCTCGTGACAGGCAATATTATAGACTTCATTTCCTGCTTCTTTTGAAGCAAAAAACCCTTTTATGTTTGCTTGCACTGCGTTTTCTACAAAAGTAAAATCTCGTGTTTGCTCTCCATCTCCATTTATGGTTGCAGGAGTATTATCTTTTATCGCTTGCATAAATAATGGAATTACTGCTGCATAAGCACCTTTCGGACTTTGTTTTGGTCCAAAAATATTAAAATATCGTAATCCTATAACATCTGTATTGTACGTTTTTCCAAAAACATCTGCATACAATTCATTGACATATTTAGTAACAGCATAAGGCGATAATGGTTTCCCAATTGTGTCTTCTACTTTTGGCAAAGCTTTGCTGTCTCCATAGGTTGAGCTTGAAGCGGCATAGACCATGCGTTTTACGGTTTTACTGTCTTTTAGAGCAATCATCATATTTAAAAAACCAGACACGTTAACTGCATTGGACGTTGCAGGATCGTTAATTGATCGTGGTACAGAACCTAATGCTGCTTGATGCGTTACGTAGTCTATACCTTCCATTGCGGTTTTACATGTTTGCAAATCTCTAATATCACCTTCAATTAACTCAAAATTTGGATGTGATAAAAAGGAAGCTATATTTTCTCTATGTCCATTTGAAAAATCGTCTAAAACACGGACGGTTTTTGCTTCATTTTTTAATAAATACTCTACTATGTTACTGCCTATAAATCCTGCGCCTCCTGTAACCAGAAAGTTTAGATTTGATAGTGGTTTGTTATGGTATTTGTTGCTATACATTATAATCTTCCGTCTACTAAATTTTTATCTAAAAGGCTTTTAACATCAAAAACAACAGTGTTTTTGGACTTTAAAGCCGAAATATCTAATTCTAAAAACTGTTGGTGTGCTACTGCTAAAATAATAGCGTCATAGTTTTTGTTTAAAGCTTTTTCTGAAGTAATTAATGGCAAGTTATAGGCTTTTTCTACTTCAGTTTTAGAAGCCCAAGGATCGTATATATCAATGGCTACATTAAAGGTTTTTAATTCTTCAATAATATCGATTACTCTAGAGTTTCTAATATCAGGACAATTTTCTTTAAAAGTGACACCTAAAATTAATGCTCTAGAGGTGTTTATTGCTGTCCCTTTTTTAATCATTAATTTTACAGTTTCCTGAGCTACGTAAGCTCCCATACTATCATTCATCTTACGTCCTGCCAAAATAATTTCTGGATTATAACCACTTTGTATGGCTTTTTCAGCTAAATAATAAGGATCTACACCAATACAATGTCCTCCTACTAATCCTGGAGTAAAGTTGATGAAATTCCACTTTGTACCTGCAGCTTCTAAAACCGCTTTGGTATCAATATCTAAGAGTCTGAAAATTTTAGATAACTCGTTAACAAAAGCAATATTTATATCGCGTTGCGAATTTTCTATCACTTTTGCAGCTTCGGCAACTTTTATCGATGGTGCTTTATGTGTTCCTGCAGTAATTATAGATTGGTATAGTTTATCTACTCGTTCTGCAATTTCTGGTGTTGAGCCAGAAGTCACTTTTAATATTTTAGTAATGGTATGCTTTTTATCTCCTGGATTTATACGTTCTGGAGAGTAACCTGCAAAAAAGTGAGTATTAAATTCTAAACCCGAATGTTGCTCCAAAACTGGTACACAAATTTCTTCGGTAACACCTGGATATACAGTAGATTCGTAAATAACAATATCATTTTTCTTTAAATAGCTTCCTACAGATTCACTTGCTTTTAGTAAAGGTGTAAAAATAGGTTTATTTGAGGCATCTGTTGGTGTGGGAACTGTAACGATGTAAATGTTAGAGTCTGCAATATCTTCTGGATTATTAGAAATTAAAAGTCCTGTTTCTGCTTCATTAAAATCAGAAACTAAAACTGCTTTTAATTCACTTTCTTCCACTTCTAAAGTAGTATCAATACCAGATTGCAGAGCCTTTATTCTTTCAGCATTAATATCAAAACCAACAACGCAATATTGTTTTGCAAACTCAACTGCGAGCGGCAAACCAACATAACCTAATCCTATTACTGTTATTTTATCTTTTAAAATCATTAGCTATTTTCCACTCCTAATTATATTCTAAATATCTTTCTTACGCGATCCAAAAATGGTTTTTTCTTTTTAGCATCTTCATGATAACCATTAGCATACGATCCATAACCATAGCCATAACCATAGCCATAACCGTAACCATAGCCATATTTTGCTTTCTGGTCATAATAGTTATAAATGAAACTAATATTTTTAACTTCATTTTTCTTATGCTTATCGTTAATTAGATTAAGCATTGCCTTTTTAGTATAATCTTGTCTCACCACATAAATTGAAGCATCTGCATATTCTAACAATTCCATAGCATCTGCCACTAAACCAACAGGTGGAGTATCTAAAACAATATAATCGTAAGTTTGTTTTAAGGTCTCTATTAGCACATCCATTCGTTCACTAATTAAGAGCTCGGAAGGATTTGGTGGTATTGGACCAGAAGTTATAACATCTAAATTATCGACTAGTGTTTTTTGAGTAACTTCTTCTATAGTTTTTTGTCCAATTAAATAGTTTACTGCTCCAATATCATTCTTAATTTCAAAATCCCCAAAAATCTTTGGCTTTCTTAAATCTAATCCAACTAGTATCGTTTTCTTTCCGCTTAAAGCGAAAACCGTTGCAATATTTATGGAGCAAAACGTTTTTCCTTCTCCACTAATAGACGAGGTTACCATTACAGTTTTAGAACCTTCTTTATTGTGTTTTTTGTACATGTACTGCAAACTCGATCGAATGGCTCTAAACGACTCTGCTACTGCAGATTTTGGCTTAGTATGTACTGCTAAATTATTAGGTGTTGTGTTTTTACCTACAACTCCTAAAATTGGAATATTAGACAGTTTTTCAATTTCTAACGGACTGTGTAAGTTATTATCCAAATACGTCATTACAAACGCAAGTAGTAATGGTAAAATCATACCACCAAATACTGCAAAAACATATCTTGAATTTAAATTTGGTCCTGTTGCTCCTCCTCCAGTATCCTTTGCTGGATCTACAACTATAATGTCTGACACGTTAGAAGCCTTAATAATGTCTGCTTCTGCACGTTTTGCCAAAAACACATTATATTGTTGCTCGCTAATGGAGTATTGACGTTCTATATTTAATAGTTTTTGTTGGTCTTCTGGAAGCCTACTAAACTGGTACTCTGCTTTAGATAATTTAGAGTTTATACTTTTTAATTCTTGCCTTAATCCATTGGTTGACGAGCTAATATTCTCTAATAATACTGTTTTTAAACTTTCTATTTGCCTATTTAAATCGTCAAAAATCGAAGCATTACTTCTTACTGTCGATTCGTATTTTGCTTTTTGTACAGAAAGCTGATTAATTTTTGAAACATTACCTAAAATATTTCCATCATCGATTCCTGCTATAGAAGGTGCAGGAACATCTGTAAAGGTGTTACTTGTTTCTAAGTATCTTTTTAAAGTGGCATAATACGCTAGCTTTCGGTTTATATCTTCTTTTTCTATATCGTAATTCGAAAGTTTTTCGGTTAACTTCACACTTTCTTCATCGATATTAAAAATTTTATTTTTCTTTCTATAATCGTTTAACTCGTCTGAATTTTCGGTTAATTGGTCTTTAACACGTTGCAATTGGTCGTCAATAAACTTAATTGTATTTGTTGCAAACTGGTTTTTTCGATCTAGTTGGTCTTCACTTAAAATAGTAACTGTTGTGTTTAAATAATCTACAATCTTCGCTTTATTATAATCCACCATACTAAGGTTTAGAATAGGTGAATTTTTAGGGTTGTTTACTACTAGGCTAGATTTGTACTTACTAGCCACAGTATTAAAAGCGTTAAACTGAACAAAATATTCTGCTCCAGGAATAGCCTTTCTTTTTTCGGCTAAATCAATTACTCCTTTTAAAAATGGCAATCTAATAGTGTCGCCTAGCTTAAATGTTTGCTCAAATTCTCCAGGTGTAATATCTAAAGTAGATTTCTTTTTGGTTAAAAAATTTTGAGTTGAGACTAAATTTTCGGTAAAAGTGGCAGATAATTTATAGCTTTCATCATCTAAAAAAGTGACTTTTAAAGGTGTGTTTAAAACCTGCTGAAAATCCTTTTCGGGATACAGCCTAAAAGGTGCTGCTGTATAAATATCGTCTTTTCTAAATCGAGATTGTTTTAAATAGGTGACATAAAACTGAAGCCTATCTACTACTTTTTCGTGGTGAGATCTCGATTTTAAAGTATTTATCATTGTTTTTACTTTAGCCGAAACACCTCCATAATTAAAAATTAAACTGGTATTTGAAGTAAACAATGGGTTTTTATCGTCTTCTATAGAAATTTGAGTCCCAAGTTTATATTTTTTTTGCTGTCTGATATTTTGTTGATACACAATAAAAACACCTATTCCAATACAGATTAAGAAAAACTTCCAGTAACTTAAACTTCTAAACAGAAACGACTTAACATCGAATGCCGTTTTAGACTCTAAACTTTCAAATTCGTCATTCATAATGAAATGTTTATAGGTTTTTTACTAAGAAATAGGTAGATACTAATACAGAAAATATCGAGGCTATTGTAGTTAATGTTTGTGTAGCCGTTTCTCCTGCTCCTAACGCTTTACGTTTTAGAGGCTTTACCAAAATAATATCGTTAGGTTGTATGTAATAATAAGGCGATTTTAAAGCGGCAATATCTGTTAAATCTATATGGTGTATTTTTTGTCCTTGAGGATATTGACGTATAATTAGAACATCTGTTCGATCTCCTGTAGGCTTTATATCTCCAGAATTTGCTAAGGCTTCAATTATATTTACTCGGTCTTGATATAGCGTTAAAACACCAGTACTACCAACTTCTCCTGTAACTGTATAACGTAATCCTGCAAGTTTTACAGTGACAAAAATTTGAGCAGTTTCTTTAAAATATTGTGCTAATAACTCGGCTTTTACTTTTTCTTCAATTTCTTCAATAGTAAATCCTAATACATTAATTTCGCCAAGAATAGGAAACTCAATATTTCCATGTAAATCCACAGTAAAGCCATTAAAATATAAGCTTTCTTGTCCTCTACCAGTACCTTGATTTTCAACAGGATTAAATATTTCTGTTAATTCTTTATCTAAAGCTTTAACATTAATGCTCAAAATATCGTTAATTTGAACACGATAAGGCTTAGATAATTCCTTTAATAATAGTGAGTCACTAACAACAGTTCCTTTATCCTGAAGATACACAACATCTTTGTTAGTAATACAAGAGGAACTTAAGATACTGATTACTATAGCAATACAAAAGATTAATTGTCTCATTTTTGGGTCACAGTTTGATCACAAATATAGCCTTTCATCGTGAATAACAAAACTTTTATCGGATTTTTTGGTTTTTTATCCGTTATTTGTGAAAAAATTGAACACTTGAATTATTTAACTGTTGAAAATATTGCCAAGTCTTATGGAGAGTTAACACTCTTTAAAGACATCTCGTTTAGTATCCATAAAGATCAAAAAATTGCCTTTGTGGCTAAAAATGGGACTGGCAAAACATCTATACTTAATATATTAGCCAAACTAGACCAACCTGATGCTGGTAATGTTATTTTTAGAAAAGACGTAAAGGTTTCTTTTTTACCTCAAGAACCTGTATTAGATCAAAACCTTACAGTTGAGGCTACTATTTTTAATGCAGACAACCCTGTTTTAGATATTATTAAGCAGTACGAAGATGCATTACAACACCCAGAAGATACAGAAGCTTACCAAACAGCTTTTGAGCTTATGGATGTTAATAACGCTTGGGATTTTGAGACGCAATACAAGCAAATTCTCTCTAAACTTAAATTAGATAATTTACAACAAAAAGTAAGTAGTTTGTCTGGTGGACAAAAAAAACGGCTCTCTTTAGCCAATGCACTTATTAATAAACCAGACCTTTTAATTTTAGATGAGCCTACAAACCATTTAGATTTAGAAATGATAGAATGGTTAGAATCTTTTTTTGCAAAAGAAAACATTACACTGTTTATGGTCACACACGATCGCTACTTTTTAGAGCGTGTTTGTAATGAAATTATAGAACTAGATCATGGAAAATTATATAGTTATAAAGGAAACTACTCGTATTACCTAGAAAAAAAGGAAGCTAGAATAGAACAAGAAACTGTAGAAACTGGTAAAGCAAAACAACTTTATAAAAAAGAATTAGATTGGATGCGTAAGCAGCCTAAAGCAAGAACCACAAAATCTAAATCTAGGATAGACGATTTTACAGAAATTAAACACAAAGCTCACCAACGCAGAAAAGACCATCAAGTGCAACTAGAGCTAAATATGGAGCGATTAGGTAGCAAAATTTTAGAACTCCATAAAGTCTCCAAAGCCTATAAAGACAAGGTGATTTTAAATAAGTTTGATTATACCTTTCAAAAAGGAGAACGTGTTGGTATTATTGGCAAAAACGGAACAGGCAAAACAACGTTTCTAAACATATTAACAGGAACAGACCAACCTGATTCTGGCAAAATTACCAAAGGAGAAACGGTTAAATTTGGTTATTACACACAAGCAGGAATTACACCAAAACCACAACAAAAAGTAATTGATGTGGTTAGAGACTTTGGAGATTATATTCCTTTAAAAAAGGGACGTCAGATTAGTGCACAACAACTTTTAGAACGCTTTTTATTCGATAGAAAAAAACAATACGATTTTGTAGAAAAACTTAGTGGTGGAGAACGCAAACGTCTCTATTTATGCACAGTCCTTATTCAAAACCCAAATTTTTTAATTTTAGATGAACCTACAAACGATTTAGATATTGTAACGCTAAATGTTTTAGAAAGCTTCCTCTTAGATTTCCCTGGCTGTTTACTTGTTGTTTCTCACGACCGTTATTTTATGGATAAAATTGTAGATCACTTATTTGTGTTTAGAGGCGAAGGTGTTGTTGAAGATTTTCCAGGAAATTACAGTGATTTTAGAGCTTACGACGATAGCAAATCTGTAGAACCTGAACACGCAGAAGACAAAAAAGAAAAGCAAAACTGGAAAAAAGATAGCAACGTTAGTTTATCGTATAACGAGCAAAAAGAATTTAATAATCTAGAGAGTAAAATAAAAGCCTTAGAGTACGATAAAAAAGAATTGGAAGCTAAGTTTAACAATCCAGAACTAGAGCAAGACAAAATCCAAGAACTTTCACTAAAGCTTCAAACTATTATAGATAGTATTGAAGAAAAAGAAATGCGCTGGTTAGAACTCTCAGAAAAAATGGACAATTAAATGCGAAAACTAATATCTGCATACATAAAATTTTGGTTAAAGTCTAAAAACCAACATGGCGTACAATCGCCTTTTGTATATGATTTTGTGACGCAATGTTTTTATGATAAAACTAAATACGATACTTATAAACAGTTAGCAAACTACAAAACGGACTTGTTAAACAATGACACTTCTATAGAAGTTACAGATTTAGGAGTAGGCTCGCAAGTGATGAAAAGTAATACCAGAATTGTTTCTAATATTGCTAAAAGTGCAGGAACAACTTCTCACAGAGCAAAATTATTTTTTAGAGTTGTTAAGTATTTTAAATTTGAAACTATTTTAGAATTAGGCACCTCAATGGGAATTGCCACTCATGCTATGCATCTTGGTAATCCTGAAGCACAAATTACTACTGTAGAAGGGTGTCCAAATATTTCAGCATTTACAGCGCAAACTTTCGAGAGGTTTCAGCTTAAAAATATAACCATTACAACAGGTGATTTTAATGAAGTTACAAAAACACTAGCTTCAAACACTTACGATTTGGTGTATTTTGATGGCAATCACCAAAAAGAAGCTACGCTTAACTATTTTAATACCCTTTTAAAAACAGCGCATAACGATTCGGTTTTTATTTTCGACGATATTTATTGGTCTAAAGGCATGACCGAAGCTTGGGAAACTATAAAACAACATCCAAAAGTAACCGTAACTATTGATACCTTTTTTTGGGGAATAGTCTTTTTTAGAAAAGAACAAGCCAAAGAGCATTTTACAATTAGAGTATAACATGGGATTCTATTGGATACTTATTGCTTTAGTACTTGGCTATATATTTGTGATTTTAAACAATAAAAAGCAAAAATAATACGCGTCATTTCGAGTGATTTTGAGGCACGAAAAATTGTATCGAGAACCCTTTAAACAAACAAATCGCATTTACTTTCTAAAATTTATTCATTTTCAATCCTAAAATTCACTCGAATTGACGAATTTTATCGAAACGAAAATGAGCTTTATAATTTTAATACTATGAAAATTTACACAAAAACAGGAGATAAAGGCACTACAGCACTTTTTGGTGGCACACGCGTTCCTAAACACCACATTCGTATAGATAGCTATGGCACTGTAGATGAATTGAATTCTCATTTAGGTCTTATTCGCGATCAAAACATTAACCAAGACTATAAAAATAGTTTAATAACCATACAGAATAAGCTGTTTACTGTTGGCGCAATTTTAGCCACAGATCCTGAAAAAGCAACATTAAAAAGCGGGAAAGAACGTTTAAATATTCCAAAAATTTCTGCGGAAGACATTGCGCTATTAGAACAGGAAATGGATACAATGAACGAAAGCTTGCCTCAAATGACGCATTTCGTATTACCAGGAGGACATCAAACAGTGTCATTCTGTCACATTGCACGTTGTGTTTGCCGTAGAGCAGAGCGTTTGGCTTCTGCACTTAATGAGTTAGAACCTTTTTTACCAGAAGCTCTTACCTATTTAAATCGTTTATCAGACTATCTTTTTGTGTTGGCACGAAAATTGTCTTATGATTTGCAAGCAGATGAGGTAAAATGGATTCCGCAAAAAACGTAATCCTTTAAAAAAAACTATTTTAATCTGTGATTTATTAACACTGCAAAACACTTTATTATCAAGTAGTTTCAGTGAAAAGAAACGTTCTTTCAACTTATTGAAAAAATAATTCACTTTTTTCTTGACTATTTAAACTAAAAATTTATTTTTGCAAAAATTAAACGCACAAAGAAATGTATTGGACATTAGAATTAGCATCGTATTTAAGTGATGCACCTTGGCCAGCAACTAAAGATGAACTAATTGATTACGCAATTAGAACAGGAGCTCCTTTAGAAGTTGTTGAAAACCTACAATCTATAGAAGATGAAGGAGACTCATACGACTCTATCGAAGAGATTTGGCCTGATTATCCAACAGATGAAGACTACCTCTGGAACGAGGATGAGTATTAAAAAATAAACTATTGCATTAAAAAAGTCTCAATTAGAGGCTTTTTTTGTGTTTTAATTCGATATAAAACAACAACAAAACGTATCTTTGAGAACCTTTTTATAAGGTTTTATAAATACAAATAACAATCAAAAATTATTGACACCTAATTACAAACCAAAGGTTTCAATAACTATAAAACATACAACACATGAGTTTTTTAAATTCTGTACTAAAAGTGTTTGTTGGCGATAAGTCTAAGCAAGACGTTAAAGCCATAACACCATTAGTAAACGAAATCAAAACCTTTGAAAAAGCTATTGAAGCCTTATCTCACGACGAGTTAAGAGCAAAAACAGCTCAATTTAAAGCAGAAATCGCAAAAGCAAGAGCGCCTTTCCAAGAACGTATAGACAATTTATTAGCAGAAGCAGATGCGACTGAAGATATTGATAAGCGCGAAGACATCTATCAAGAAATTGATGGTATTAAAGACGAATCGTACACAGCTACAGAAGACGTTTTAAATACAATCCTACCTGAAGCCTTTGCAGTAGTTAAAGAAACTGCAAAACGTTTTACACACAATACAGAAATTACAGTAACTGCAAACGAATCTGATAGAACATTCTCTGGAGAAAAAGCGTATGTTACGCTAGATGGTGACAAAGCCATTTGGGCAAATTCTTGGGATGCAGCAGGTAAACCAATTACTTGGGACATGATTCATTACGATGTGCAGCTTATTGGAGGTATTGCACTTCACCAAGGTAAAATTGCCGAAATGCAAACAGGAGAAGGTAAAACCCTTGTCGCAACTTTACCTGTTTACCTAAATGCCTTAGCAGGCAAAGGTGTTCACTTGGTTACCGTAAACGACTACTTAGCAAAGCGAGATAGTGCGTGGATGGCTCCTATTTTTGAGTTTCATGGTATGACTGTAGATTGTATAGATTACCACAAACCAAACTCCGATGCACGACGTAAAGCCTACAATGCAGATGTTACTTATGGTACAAATAACGAATTTGGTTTCGATTATTTACGCGATAATATGGCAAATGCTCCAGGCGATTTAGTACAACGTCCACACCATTATGCGATTGTAGATGAGGTGGATTCTGTTTTAATAGATGATGCCAGAACACCATTAATTATTTCTGGTCCAATCCCAAAAGGTGACGAGCATGAGTTTACAGAATTAAAACCTAAAGTTGAAGATATTGTAAGTATTCAACGTAAATATTTAGTTGGTGTTTTAGCCGAAGCAAAGAAATTAATTGCTCAAGGAGATACTAAAGAAGGTGGCTTTTTACTATTAAGAGTTTATAGAGGTATCCCAAAAAACAAAGCTTTAATTAAGTTTTTAAGTGAAGAAGGTATAAAGCAATTACTTCAAAAAACAGAAAATACGTATATGGCAGATAACAATCGTGAGATGCCAAAGGTTGATGCTGAGTTATACTATGTTATTGAAGAAAAAAACAATCAAATAGAATTAACAGATAAAGGTGTTGAGCATATATCTGGTAAGGATAATCCAGAATTTTTTGTGATGCCAGAAATTGGTTTAGAAGTTGCAAAAATTGAAGCTAAAGGTTTATCAAAAGAGCAAGAAGCAGAAGAAAAAGAAGATTTATTTAGAGAATTTGGTATTAAATCGGAGCGTATTCATACGTTAAACCAATTACTAAAAGCTTATGCTTTATTCGAAAAAGATAACCAATATGTGGTTATGGACAATAAAGTAATGATTGTAGATGAGCAAACAGGTCGTATTATGGATGGTCGTCGTTATAGCGATGGATTACACCAAGCGATTGAAGCTAAAGAAAATGTAAAAATTGAAGATGCGACACAAACTTTTGCAACGATAACGCTTCAAAATTATTTCAGAATGTATCGTAAACTGTCTGGTATGACAGGTACTGCTGTAACAGAAGCTGGCGAATTTTGGGAAATCTACAAATTAGATGTGGTAGAAATTCCAACAAACAGACCCATTGCACGAGACGATAGAGAGGATTTAGTGTTTAAAACGAAACGCGAAAAATACAATGCAGTAATTGATGAGGTAACACGTTTATCTAAAGCTGGCCGTCCTGTATTAATTGGTACAACCAATGTAGAAATTAGTGAGTTGTTAGGTAAAATGTTATCGATTAGAAAAGTCCCTCACAATGTATTAAACGCAAAGCTCCACAAAAAGGAAGCAGATATTGTTGCAGATGCTGGTAATCCAGGACAAGTAACTATTGCAACCAATATGGCTGGTCGTGGTACAGATATTAAATTAAGTGACGAGGTAAAAGCTGCTGGTGGTTTAGCCATTGTTGGTACAGAGCGTCACGATTCGCGTCGTGTAGATAGGCAGTTACGTGGTCGTGCTGGTCGTCAAGGAGATCCAGGAAGCTCGCAGTTTTATGTGAGTTTAGAAGATAATTTAATGCGTTTGTTTGGTTCTGAGCGTATTGCTAAAATGATGGATAAAATGGGATTAAAAGAAGGCGAAGTAATTCAGCATTCTATGATTTCAAAATCTATTGAGCGTGCACAGAAAAAAGTAGAAGAAAACCAATTTGGTGTTCGTAAGCGTTTGTTAGAATATGATGATGTAATGAACTCGCAACGTGAGGTAGTTTACAAGCGTCGTTATAACGCCTTAAATGGTGAACGACTTCGTGTAGATTTAGCCAATATGATTTATGATACGTCGGAAAACATTACTGAAACTAATAAAAATGCGAGTGATTTTAAAAATTTCGAATTTGAATTAATTCGTTATTTCTCAATGAGTTCGCCTATTGATGCTACAGAGTTTAACAAATTATCTGTTCAAGAGATTTCAAACAGAATTTACAAAGCAGCATTTGATCATTACAAAGCAAAAATGGAGCGTAATGCAGAAATTGCTTTTCCAGTAATTAAAGATGTTTACGAAAACCAAGGCGATAAGTTTAAGCGCATTGTGGTTCCTTTTACAGATGGTGTAAAAACGTTACAAGTGGTTACCGAATTAGAAACTGCTTATAAAACTAACGGAAAACAACTAATCCACGATTTTGAGAAAAATATTACCTTGGCTATTGTAGATGATGCTTGGAAAACCCATTTACGTAAAATGGATGAGTTAAAGCAATCTGTACAATTAGCAGTCCACGAGCAAAAAGATCCTTTATTAATTTATAAATTTGAATCTTTCGAGTTATTTAAATCAACGATAGATAATGTAAACAAAGAGGTAATCTCCTTCTTATTTAAAGGCGAATTACCAACAGAAACTACAGATGCTATTTCTGAAGCTAGGGAAGTGCGTAAAAAAGAGAATTTAAAAACTCAAAAAGACGAAATCCCTAATTTAGACGAGCGTTCTGCACAAAACAGAGCTGCAGGAAACACACAACAACAAAGACAAGTTGTAGAAACTATTGTACGCGATGCTCCAAAAATTGGACGTAACGACAAAGTAACTATTAAACATGTTATGAGTGGTGAAAACAAAACAGTAAAATATAAACAAGCAGAACCTTTAATTGCTAAAGGCGAATGGGTTTTAGTGGAGTAACACTTATTCCTGTTTAAAACAGGAATCTTACACCTATAAAATCCCGAAGTTAATCGCTTCGGGATTTTTTTTGTACCATAATATATAAGCACAATAAGGATTATGTACGTGCTTTTAAAAGCTAATAAAAAGAGTGCCACGTCGTTTCGTTGTTACTACATGCAAAGACATATTCATTTTTATTTCGTAGTTTTAATACAACAAAAACTATAAATCATGCTTAGAAATATACTAGCAACCATAATAGGTTTAGTTGCAGCAAGCCTTACCATTACTATAATCGAAAAATTAGGCATTATGCTATTCCCTTATCCAGAAGGTGCACAACCACAAGATATGGAATGGTTAAAAAACAACACCAATTTAATACCAAAAGGCGCAATGGTTAGTGTTATAATAGCGCATGGAGTTGGCATTGTGGTTGGAATGTTTGTTGCAGGTTTAATCTCTAAAACCTCAATGATACCAGCTTATGTAGTTGGAGGTGTAATGCTACTGGCTACTGTAGCTATGTTAATAATGATTCCCTCTCCTATTTGGTACACCATTTGCGATGGATTAGGAGTACTTATTGGGTTTTTATTTGGTAAATCTTTGGCGCAGAATAAGGTGATTTGAAACTTTAGTTTAGTTTGTTTCTAAACTTAAAAAATGATAGCTTCGTTTATCGAATGGTATTAAATATAAAACGTTTGATAGCAAGAATACTTTGTGTTTAATTATGACGAACGACTTTACATTTGAATTAATGGCTATTGGAGTATTAATACTTACATATTTTACTCTGTACTATTTATCCAAATTCATAATCAAATACGAACTACAAAAGAAAAAAACGAAAAGAATATCTAATGCTAAAACTTATAAAACGGTCACAAGACGAGGAGAAAATTTTGAATATGAATTTCCGTTTAATCCGAATTTAGACGAATTTTGGATAAGATTATTTGCCAAAGTATTTGACTATGGTTTTTATTTAGGAATATTTTATTTGATTGACAGAATTTTAATCGAAAAAAGTATATATCCATACGTGTTAGCATTTTTAGCTTTATTTATTATAAATCCGATATTCGAATCCTTGACTGGCAGAACATTTGGAAAATATATTTTCGGAATGAGAGTAATTGATGACTTTGGAGAAAATCCATCATTTTTGACTTCTTTCATAAAAAATTTACTTCAGCTTTTCAGTATAGTTTTTTATGTATTATCAAGTACGACAATATTAGAAGATGAAATGTTTTTCCATAATAAAAGAACATTTACATATACGATTTGGAATAAAGACAAAGAAAAAATATTAACTGAATTAAATAACTAAACACAACACCTTATATAATTTATTGCTTGGTTCTAGCCTACTTACGAAAATCCTCGCGGATTTTCTATTCGGTTTTTATTTGCTAAATTAGGTACTTAAACACGCAACGAAATCATACACAAAACCATTAAACGAACCCTAATAAAAAACACTACAAGCTAAAACCAATGAAAAAAGCAATCCGCTTACAAAGACAACTTTTAATTTTTGGAATTCCATTATTAATTATTGGTCTAATGGCTATTATTGCAAAGTCATCAATTTTTAAGACAAATCCTGATAAACTAGCTATTGGTATCACTTTCGATCTTTTATTAATAGTCCCTTTTATTTATTATTTACTTATTAGAAAAACGAGTATTCCCAAAACTACAGTTGTTCCATTTTTAATATTAGGTGTAATTATTTGTACTGTAATATTACCTAAAGAGAACCAATACTATTTATCACTTTTTAAAACTTGGATGCTACCAATTGTTGAGTTATCGGTTGTTACGTTTGTAATTTATAAAGTTAGAAAAGCTTTACGTACATACAAGCTTAAAAAAGACACGACTTCAGATTTTTTTACGACTTTAAAACATACCTGTTCCGATATATTTCCTAAAGGTATTGTGATGCCAATAGTTACTGAAATTGCTGTTTTTTATTATGGGTTTATATATTGGAAAAAAAGAGAGCTAAAAGTCAATGAGTTCTCTTATCATAAAAATAGCGGAACCCTTAGCTTACTTGTTGCTTTAATTATTATTATAGCTGTAGAAACTGTTGTGTTACATCCATTACTATCTAAATGGAGTGTAATTGCTGCTTGGAGTTTTACCTTTTTAAGTCTCTATTCTGGAATACAACTTTTTGGGTTTTTAAAATCAATGCTTAAAAGACCAATTGTTATTAATACTAAAGCATTAGTTCTCAACTACGGCATAATGAACGAAGTAACCATAAACATTGAAGATATTGATAGTCTAGAGCTTAATACTAAAGATATTGTGCTTAACAATGACACTCGAAAACTTTCAATTTTAGGAGAATTAGAAAGCCATAATTGTATCCTTCATTTAAAAAAACAGTACACACTTATTGGGTTATATGGTATTCAACGCCACTTTAAAACTATAGTGTTTTATGTTGATGAACAAAACAAATTTAAAAAACAAATACTTTCAATATTAAACCAAACTCAAAACTAACTCAGGATTAACAGTATTCTCTGTATAAAACGCTAAATCATTAGCACTACAAACTCCAGGATAATCACCCAAATTACCTTGTAAATCTTTAATAATTTGAAAATGTAAATGTGGCGCATAATCGCCATTAACTTCAGCTTTTCCCAAAGTAGCTATTGTTTCGCCTTGTTTAATATCTTGTCCTATTTTTAAATTAGATAGCGATTCTAAACTCAAATGACCATACAATGTATAAAAAATAGTTCCTTTAATTTTATGCTCTACAATAATTGTTGGTCCATAATCTCCAAAATTAGTGTTGTTTTTAAAACTATGAATTCTGCCATTAAATGCAGCTAAAACAGTTGTTCCTGCTTCACACCACAAGTCTAAACCTAAATGGATTTTACGTTGGTGTTCTGGCTCTTGCTTGGTAAAATATGCGCTACGAGTGTATAGGTTTCTATGCTCTAAATAGCCACCAAAAGCGACTTTTGCATTTTTATGTTGCAAATAGGAATTGATATACTGTTCCCAAGCTTTGGACGATGCAATATCAAACTGGTTTAAATCTGTGTTATTTTTGGATAAATCTATCGCAACATAATCCTTTTTGCTAATTGTAGCATCTATTACTGTTACGCCTTCGGAAGGAATTTCGGATAAAAGAGATGTTAAAAAAGAAGCATTCATTTTAATAAAAAATTAAACTCAAATGTAATTAATTATTGCGTAATGGTATTGCTATATTTTGCATTAGTCATAATCGTTTTGTTTACACCATTCTCTCTTATTTAGAACTACAATTTTTACTATTTAGCTTTTGATTTGTACTCGCTGCAAAGTCAATGATGTGTTTAAAGTTTTTAAAAAAAAACAAAAAAAATATATTTGACATATAATTTGGCATTATAAATGTACGTTTCTGGATTATTAAATTAGTCTATTTACAGTATCTTTACACAGTTAATAATTAACCTTATGAATAAATTTTTAAAATGGCTTATGCTTGCATTATTTGCAGTTGCCATTAGTGTTTTTTGCTATTCTTATTTTAACGATGGCATTTTTAATAAACCATTGAGTCCTAAAAAAACAGTAAGTTTTAAAGTTGAGGATTTAGAAGTTGAAGTGTTTTACAACAGACCATCCAAACGCGAGCGTCAGGTTTTTGGTGCTTTAGTGCCTTATGATAGAGTATGGAGAACAGGAGCAAATGAAGCCACTACTTTTGAAACTAATAAGGATTTGGTGATTAACAACATGCGATTAGAAAAAGGAAAATATACAGTTTGGACAGTTCCTGGAGAAAAATCTTGGAAAGTAATGTTTAACTCCAAACACTATAAATGGGGCGTTAACGAAAAAATGGAACCAATGTGGGATCCAAACTTTGATGTGGTTGAAATTGAAGTCGAAACTCAAGCGATAAACACTACTGTAGAGCAATTTACAATCGCTTTTGATAACTCCACAGATAACCTAAAACTCACTATGGCTTGGGACAATACCAAAATAGAAGTGCCATTACAACAAGCCAGTAAATTACAAGCATTAAAAAAATAGTCTTACCTTAGAGTAACAATCTCTTATTTGTGGCAAAGAAAAACAAATCTGCTTTAGAAGAAAAAAAAGGTGTTTCCTCACAGGAAATAACAAGTGCTAGCGCTATTTCCAAAATTAAAAAAAGCAGAAAAAAACAGCTCACCACAAAAGCGTTAATAGCTTCTATTTTAAAAGGAAACATTACAGCTTTAAGTCAAGCCATAACTTTAGTAGAAAGTAAAAACCCAAAACATCTTGAAAAAGCAAATGCCATTATAAAAGCCTGTTTACCACATGCCAATAGCTCTTTTAGAATTGGTATTACTGGAGTTCCAGGTGTAGGTAAAAGTACTTTTATTGAAGCGTTTGGCACTTATTTAACCACAATTGGTAAAAAAGTGGCTGTACTTGCTGTTGACCCAAGTAGTACCTTAACCAAAGGAAGTATTTTAGGCGATAAAACCCGAATGGAAGATTTGGTTAAAAACGAAAATGCGTTTATTAGGCCTTCGCCTTCTGGAGAATCGCTTGGTGGTGTGGCTCGCAAAACTCGCGAAACCATTATTCTTTGCGAAGCTGCAGGTTTCAACGCTATACTAATTGAAACTGTTGGAGTTGGACAAAGCGAAACTGCTGTTCACAGTATGGTCGATTTCTTTTTATTACTTAAACTCGCAGGAGCTGGAGACGAATTACAAGGTATAAAACGTGGTATTATTGAAATGGCAGATGCTATTGCTATTAATAAAGCCGATGGCGAAAATAGTAAAGCTGCCAAACTCGCAAAAGTAGAATTTAATAGAGCCTTACATTTATATCCTGAAAAAGCAACAGGCTGGCAACCTAAAGTTACTACTTGTAGCGCAATTAATAACGAAGGGATTGATAAAATCTACACTATAATAAAAGAGTATTTATCACTGACTTCCAAAAACTCCTATTTTGACAAAAAGCGCAGAGAACAGAATAAGTTTTGGTTAATACAAACTATTGAAGCGCAACTAAAAAGTGATTTTTTCAATACTCCTAAAATTAAAACAGAACTTAAAAAGCAATTGAATTTAATTGAAAATAATGAAACTACACCTTTTGTGGCTGCAGAGTATTTGTTAGGATTAGCGTAATTAACACAAGACTGCTAATATAATTTTCGCTTTTGTAATAACCACAAATAATCGTTAGTTTCGTTTAATAACATTACTAAGCTACAATACTAAAAAAACAAATAACAGATGTGGAAAATTATAACACTAGCCATAGTATTATTTATACTAACTACTTTTATTGTAAGAAAAGTTTTTAATAGTATTTACAAAAGAGAATATAGTACTAAAGCTCGAAAAAGTTGGGGATCAAGAATGTATTATTGGCACTTTGTTATAATGATAAGTGGTGCAATTACAACACTTATATTGTATGTTTTAAAATGGAGAGGTCTTTTGAGTTTTTAGGAGTCTTATAACAATTTCGCTATACTTCTTTAATTATTTTTTTTATAAAATCCACAAAATTCAGATACCTTTTATAAAAGAGTTTATTTAATGATAACGACCAATAAGTTGGTTTGCTTCTAAACTTAAAAATTACTAGCTTCGTTTAACGACTGATATTAAACATTAAAACGTTTGATATTAAGAGTGTATTGGTATCAATTTAAACATAAAAACGAAAATTATGAAAACAAAAAACATTTTACTCGGAATTTTTTCTCTAATGACTTTTGTAACTTATGCGCAGACTGAAAGGAGTGAAAAAACAGAAACAAAGACTGCCGTGACTGAATTAAAAGTGAAAACGGAAAATTTTGAAGAATTGAAAAACTTTGACTGGAATATGGTTGAAGAAATGTTTGCAGAAAATGATGCTGAACAAGAAATCACTCTTGCGTTTGCATACGTAAACAATTCTGAAATTGATAAATCGAAAGTTCGCGTTAACAACTTTGAGATGAAATTAACTGGAAAAACATCTGATTTAGACAAACTGACAACAAGACTTAAAAAATCTTTTGATAAACTGAACGAAATTGATGGTCAACCTATAAAAAACTAAAGCCAATACTGGCTATAAGCAATTACGGAGCGTGGGTTTGTCTAGAAATTCTTGACAGATTTTTAAAATAGTAATTTTCAACTAAATTAACCACTAAACACGCAACTACTCATAGCCGAGACCGTTAAACGAACTCCAAAAACTCACAAAACCCAACTACAAAAAATTAGCTTTATACCACTCTACTTGCGCTTTAACACCTTCTAAAAGAGTGGTTTGTGGATTATAATTTAAAAGTTTTTTAGCTTTATCTATATTCGCCTTAGTACGCAATTGATCTCCTGCTCTAGCTGCAACATGATCTAGGTGTATTGTTTTACCAATTACCTGCTCAACAGCTTCAATACCATCTTGTGTAGTATGCTCTACTTCTGTTCCAAGATTTATAATTTCGCCATCTACTTTTGCTTCATTAGTAATTACACTTACAATACCATCTACAATATCGCCAACATAAGTAAAACTACGCAAGTGGCTCGCACTACCTTGGTATAAAGGAAATGCTTTATCATTAAAAGCACAAGCAATTAATTTGGTGTACATTTTTTCTGGACGTTCGCGAGGTCCAATTACAGAATACAAACGTAAAGAACACGCTTTAAAGAGTTGTTCTCTACTTTTTTGAAGCACTAACTGCTCTGCAGCCAATTTAGTCACACCATAATGCGATGCTGGTTTTGGAGCTATACTTTCTGGAAAAGTAGCCTCTAATCCATAAATGGAAGAGGTTCCTATATTTACAAATAGCTTTAAATCACTAAGTGTTAAGGCATAATCTATTAAATTTTTTGTGGCTAGTATGTTATTTGTAAAGTAATCCTCAAAAGTAGAAGTCGATGATATACCTGGTTGTGCAGCAAAATGAAAAATATAATTTATATCCTTTGGCAATGCTTCCGCTAAATTAGCATCTCTTAAATCGTGTTTTAAAATTGCAATTCCTTTTTCGGCTAAAGCCTTTTGGTTTAATTGTTTAAGTGCTAAACTGTAGTAATCATTAAAATTATCTAAACCTATAACCTCGTGCCCTAAACTTGCTAAACGCTCTGCTGTGTGAGAGCCAATAAAACCTGATGCTCCAGTTACTAATATCTTCATAAATGTGATTCTGTTTTACAAAGAAACATATTTTTTTTCGATACTAATTTCAATTCTATAAAAAACAATACATTTGTAATGCATTAAAAGCCAATTATGACATACCAATTTACCATTGTTGTTCCTGTTTACAATGAGGAAGATAATCTTTTACGTGTTGAAAAAGAGCTTTTGGCTTATACCAAAATAGCTTCAAAAACCACTAAAATTTTGTTTGTAAATGATGGTTCTAAAGATAATAGCCAACATTTAATTGAAGAGATTTGTAGCAGACACGATGCTTTCGATTATATCTTATTTAAAGAAAACAGAGGCTTAAGTGCTGCTATTAAAGCTGGTTTTGATTATACTGAAACCGAATTGGTTGGTTACATAGATTCCGATTTGCAAACTGCTCCACAAGATTTTAATTTACTTTTAGATCATATAGGCACGCACGAGTTAGTGACTGGAGTTCGTGCCAACCGTAAGGATAGTTTTGTAAAAAATATGAGCTCCAAAATCGCAAATGGTATTCGTAGAAGTTTTACACACGATGGTATGGACGATACTGGTTGTCCTCTTAAAGTTATTAAAACAGAATATGCCAAACGCATTCCTATGTTTAAAGGGTTACATCGTTTTTTACCTGCGATGATTTTATTGCAAAACGGTAAAATTAAGCAAATTCCTGTGCAACATTTTCCAAGAGTTGCTGGCGAAGCTAAATTTGGTGTTTGGAATAGGCTTTTAGGTCCTTTAATGGATTGTTTCGCTTATTTATGGATGAAAAAAAAATACATTAACTACGAAGTTGCTAAACGCAAATAATGAGCGACTGGATAGTATATAGCATTGGATTTTTAGCGCAAATTCTGTTTTCTTCGCGATTAGTAATCCAATGGATTACAAGCGAAAAACATAAACGCGTAGTAACTCCTACTCTATTCTGGACGCTGAGTTTAATGGCGTCTTTCCTACTTTTTATATATGGTTATTTTAGAGACGATTTTGCAATTATGCTAGGTCAAGGTCTTACCTATTATATTTATATTAGAAATTTACAGCTACAAAACCAATGGCAAAAATTTTACGTAAGTGTACGATGGATATTATTACTTATGCCTTTGTTTGTAACTATTTTCTATTTTAATAATAACGAAATTGATGTGAATAAGCTGTTTAAAAACGAAGCTATTCCGTTGTGGTTATTACTACTTGGCATTGTTTCGCAACTCGTATTTACTTTACGTTTTGTGTACCAATGGCTGTATTCTGAGAAAAATAAATCGTCCTCTTTACCGTTTGGGTTTTGGGCTTTAAGTTTAATAGGGTCACTACTAATACTTACTTATGCAGTATTAAGGCAAGATCCTGTTTTATTGGTTGGTCATACTTTAGGTGCCATTATTTATGTTAGAAACCTTATTTTATTAAAAAAACAAAATGCCTGAATCTATTAAAAACTACCCTTTATTAAGCCTATGTTTGCTAATTGCACTAATGCTTTTACCAAATTTAGACACATTACAGGTTACTATAATGGAAGCCAGAAATTTTATTACTGCCAGAGAAATGATTCTGCATGATAACTGGTTATTAACCACCATGAATGGCGAAGCACGTTACCAAAAACCACCTTTACCAAGTTGGCTTTCTGCTCTTTCTGGATTAGTTTTTGGTGTTAAAAGTGTATTCGCCATGCGATTACCAGCTATATTAATGCTAATGGTTTTAGCCTCTTACACGTATGAGTTTTCTAGAGCAATGGTAAAAAGTAGAGCGCAAAGTATGGTAAATGCTTTAATATTAATTACTTCGTTTTATGTGGTTGGTATTACTGCAGAAGCACCTTGGGATATTTACACTCATGGTTTTATGATGATTGGTGTGTTCCATTTATTTAAACTCTTTAAAACCAATAAACAACTTTGGAAACACAGCCTTTTTGCTGGTTTAGCCATTGGTTGTTCTATTTTAAGTAAAGGTCCAGTATCTATTTATGCCTTATTACTTCCGTTTTTAATAGCTTATGGCATTGCTTATGGCTACAGAGATTTTAAACCTAAAAGGCTTCCTGTACTCATAACATTACTAATTGCATTGGTACTTGGTGGTTGGTGGTATTTATATGTTAGGATTGAAGATCCTGCAACTTTTGAAGCCATTACAAGTAAAGAAACTGGCAACTGGACAAGCTACAACACAAGACCCTTTTACTACTATTGGAGCTTTTTTACACAAAGTGGTATTTGGACTATTCCTGCGTTTATAAGTTTAATGTATCCTTATTTAAAACGAAGAGTAAATCACTACAAAGGCTACAGACTTGCTATTTTATGGACGATAATTGCTGTGGTTTTATTATCTATTATTCCTGAAAAAAAATCGAGATATTTAATGCCAGTATTAATTCCTTTAGCCATTACTATTGGTTTTTACATTAATTATCTCTTCCGAAAATTTAAAAATTTAAAAGATAAACGCGAAACTTGGCCAGTATATTTCAACTTTGGACTTATTGCAAGTATTGGTATTGCTGCTCCTTTAGTTCTGTATTTTATGTTTAAAAATGAATTTTCAGCACATAGCTTTCAATTCTTACTACTATCTATAGTTTTATTTACTTTGGGTGTTTTTATTTTAATTAAACTGAAAAAAAAGCATATAAAACATGTGTTTTTTCTAACTATTGCTTTTTTTATGAGTGTGTTTTTGTTTGGTTTACCTATTTATAAAACGTTAACTAGTGACAATTATAAACCAATTGATGCTTTAGCAGAGTATAACACTCAAAAAGGCATTAACATCTATGGTTTGAATTATATTGCTCCAGAAACGATTTGGCAATATGGTGATAAGATTCCTGCAATACAACGCGTAGGTAAGACATTACAGCTTCCTTTAGATGAAGAATTTGGAATGCTTGCAAACGGTATTAATCCTGAAGACCAAGCCTATTTAAAACAACATTATACCATTAAAAAGTTAAGAGCTTACGATTTAAACCAAGCGAGTAAAGACTCTAAACAATACAATTCGAGATTGTTTAGCAACTACTATTTACTGACTAAAAAGTAAATTATTTTAACTGAAATCTGGATTGCAAGTATTTATCTAATTTGTAAAATAGAAAACCAGATAATGCACCAAATAGCATTCCGCTTAAAATATCTAAAGGATAATGTACTCCAATATAAATACGACTGTAAGCCATAGCAAGTGACCAAACTATAAGTATGTATATTAAATATTTGTATTTGTAGCGTAATAATGTGCCACAAAAAATAGCAACAGCCATGGAGTTGCTAGAATGTCCAGAGAAATACCCATATTTACCACCACACCAGGATTTAAGCAAGCGCATAACTTGTACTAACTCGTCTTCGTGACATGGTCTTGGACGTTTTGCTATTACATTTTTAAACAAATTAGTCACTTGGTCTGTAAACGTAATCATTAAAGCAATAACAACTAAAGTGAGTATAAACATTTTAGTATTTAAGCGCTTATACATTAAATACATAAGCACTGCATATAAGGGAATCCAATGCAGTTTATCTGTATAAAATAGCCAAAAAGCATCCCAATTTGTTGTTCCCAACCCATTGAGATATAAAAATAATTCTTTATCTAATTCTATTAATTGTTCTAGCATTTAATAATTATTTATTAATCGTCGTAACGCGACACTTCTCTATCGTAAAAAGCAGTAGCTTCTTCAATTAAATTTTCGGTTTCCATTTCTAACTCTTTTTGATCGTGTTGGTCAAATTCTTCTAACCATTCTACCTCATCATCTTCCAAATTAATAATAAACATTGGAAATTCTGTATGGATTATGAAAATAGCGTTTGGAAAATCGGTATTGTCGCCTAATATAAATTTTGGGAGTGTCATTTTAGTTTACTTTTTACAAATATAAATAATATGTTATTCAGAATAAGGTACGAAGTGAAGAATCTAAAAATATAGAGATGCTTCGGTGTTGCCTCTTAAGGACAACTCAACTTAATTGCTGCTAAACCCAAAAATAAATAGTATTTAAATACATTTTAGATTTTGACTGCGCTCAACCAGATACTATTTAGTCTCTTTTTGTAAAATCAACTTTTTAGTTAAATAATTAAATCTGATATACAACAATATAGCAGCTGCAGATAAGCCAGCAAGTAGTCCAAGCCAAATACCAAAACTGCCATAAGCGTCTTCCTTACCTAAAAACCAGCTAATTGGAAAACCTATTAACCAATAGGAAATAAATGTAATTACTGTTGGGATTTTAACGTCTTGCAAACCACGTAAAGCACCTAAAACTATAACTTGTATGCTATCGCTAATTTGAAAAATAGCAGCTGCTAACAATAATTTTGAAGCAATACTGACCACTTCCATATTATCGTCAAAATTTACAACATCGTCAAAATCGACATACACTCGTGGCAAATAATTATTAAATATTAAAAACAGAAGCGCAAAAACTACAGCAAAAATAAAACCCATAAAAAAGAGCGAAAAGGCAATACGTCTTAACTCAAAATACTGTTTTAATCCCTTTTGGTTTCCTACTCTAATCATAGATGCTACACCAATTCCCATGGCAACCATAAAAGTCATTGAGCTTAGGTTTAAAGCAATTTGATTGGCTGCTTGCGGATTTTTACCTAACAAACCACTTAACCATATAGCTGCTGTAAATATGGCGACTTCAAAAAACATTTGCATGGCACTTGGAGCACCTAAATTTATTATTTTATTAAGCATCGCTTTACTAAGCTCAAAAAACTTAATATTGGTAACGTAGGCTTTCGATTTTTCTCTACCTTTTAGCAACCACCACAAATGACCTACCATTATAACTCTGGAAATTAATGTACCATAGGCTGCACCAACAATTCCTAATTCTGGGAAACCAAATTTCCCAAAAATTAAAATATAGTTTAAAACCACGTTCACCACGTTTGCGAGTAAAGTGGAATACATAGGATATTTAGTTAGCGATAAGCCATCACTAAATTGTTTAAAACCTTGAAATATAACCAATGGAATTAACGAAAATGCTACTAAATCTAAATACGGAATGGCTAATTCTACAACCTCAACAGGTTGTTTCATAAAGTACATTAAAGGTTTGGCAAAAAAAACGAGCAAAAATAAGAGTACACCTAAAACCGAACATAAAAACAAACCATGTTTAAAAGCCGACTTGCCTTCTTTAAAGTTATTTGCACCATCTGCCTCTGCAACCAAAGGAGTAATTGCTGTACTAAAACCAATACCAAGCGACATCGCAATAAACATAAAACTGTTTCCTAGAGAGACAGCAGCTAATTCTGCTGTACCCAATTGACCAACCATAATATTATCTACAAAGCTCACAAAAGTGTGACCAAGCATGCCTAACATTACAGGAGCAGCTAGTGTCCAGTTGTATTTAAATTCTTTAGTGTAGTCGCTTAAAACCATTTGGCAAAAGTAATGCTTCGCTTATTGGTTTCCGAATTTTATTTTGAAGGAATTTTGGCAGGTTAGCTTATCGGTTTTGTGAATGGTTAGTTGGGTGGTTTAAGCACTTAATTTAGCAAATAAAAACCGAATAGAAAATCCGCGAGGATTTTCGTAAGCTGGCGAGAACCAAGCAATAAATTATATACGTCTTAAGTTTACAATTCATTAAATTAGATAAATAAACAGAAAAGACAAAAGAGAGGAGTAAGGTTATTATATACGCAGAAGCCTAGACTTCGTCAACATTGAAAATCCCCTCTCTTTTCTACACAGATTTCG
>NZ_JBSHNP010000091.1:0-288 GCF_053604675.1 Lacinutrix salivirga | reverse complement strand
TTCAGAGTGCAACGAAGAATATTAAAAATTAATATTGATGAGATTCTTCAGTCATACTTCCTTCTGAATGACATTGTAACATATAACGCTATTTAAAGTAAGTTATGTCATTCAAAGCACAGCGAAGAATCTAAAAAAATTATGTTAATGAGATTCTTCAGTCATACTTCCTTCTGAATGACATTGTAACATATAACGCTATTTAAAGTAAGTTATGTCATTCAAAGCACAGCGAAGAATCTAAAAAAATTTTATTAATGAGATTCTTCAGTCATACTTCCTTCTGAA
>NZ_JBSHNP010000090.1:0-289 GCF_053604675.1 Lacinutrix salivirga | reverse complement strand
AAAATGTCATTCAGAGCATAGCGAAGAATCTCATTAAAATAGAAATAAAAGGAACACAAAAATAACAGGAAACCACTTATTAGAATTAGGTTTCAAACAAGGAAAATGGTTAAGACTAATAAAAACATACCTACAAGGTTTCAAAAACCTTGCAGGATAAAAGAAAATTATACTACGCTAAAACAATACGTAGCATACCATAATATTTGTAGTGTAATCAAAATGTCATTCAGAGCATAGCGAAGAATCTCATTAAAATAGAAATAAAAGGAACACAAAAATAACAGGA
>NZ_JBSHNP010000089.1:0-1751 GCF_053604675.1 Lacinutrix salivirga | reverse complement strand
ACCTTAAAGAAAAACAAGCCAAACCTATTTAGCGATTTTCATTATATAAACTACATAAGCACACAAAAATCTCGCGTAGAAGTTAAAGATAGAGAAACAGAGGAGCTGTTTATTGCAGAATATATTACAGACGTTCCATTTACCGTAACAGAAGATAACGGACAAAAACGTAACTTACTACTATACTCCTGCTAGCGCTCGTCTGTGACGAGTGACTATAACAGCAAGCAAAACAACCAAAAGCTACAGTGTAATAACTGTGGCTTTTGTATTTTAGAGTTATGAGTAGAAAATACAAGTTTCATAATAAGTCTGGGTTATACTTTGTCTCATTTGCTACAGTTTATTGGTTAGATGTATTTACAAGACAGGTTTATTTTAATGTTTTAGCAGATAGTATTAATTATTGCAGAGCAGAAAAAGGTATGGAGCTATATGCTTATTGTTTTATGCCAAGTCATGTGCATTTAATCTTTCGTTCAGCTAGCGAACAGCCAACTGAGCTGCTAAGAGATTTTAAAAAGTATACTTCAAAAAAAGTAATTGAAGCAATAGAAAACAATCCACAAGAGAGTAGAAAAGAATGGTTATTGTGGATGTTTAAAAAAGCAGGAGAAAAACAAGGAAATATTAGTAATTACCAATTTTGGCAGCATCATAACAAACCAATTGAGTTATGGAGTGAAAAGGTTATTAAACAAAAGATAGACTACATTCATAATAATCCAGTAGAAACAGGTTTTGTTACAAAACCAATAGATTATAAGTATTCTAGCGCAAGAAATTTTCAAGAAGATAATACTATTCTAGAAATAGACGATATTGGATTTATGGGTTAGTGCTTCTTACTCTTATGTGCACTCGTCACAGACGAGCGCTAGCGAGGGCTTAGGAGGTAAGTTAGATGATGAATTGATAGCCATGCAAAAAATATTAGATAATGCCTTATCTAAGTTACCTAAATCTAAATATAATGATGGAATTTTAAAAAGGTCTGCTTATTTTAGTGAGCAGGATATAAAAAGACTTTTTAAAGAAGGTGGTGATTTTAAGGATCAAGGATTTTTTTCAACCACTTATTCTGACGAAGCTTTAAATGAATGGCTAATAGACAATTTAACACATAGTGTAATTTTTAAAGTAAAAGGAAAGAATGCTAAACTAGTAGAAGAATCATCTATGTTGCCTCATGAAGCAGAATTGCTTTTTAAATCAGGTACGGAATTTGATGTGGATAAAGTGTTTAAGGATAGACATCCTGTTTTTCCCAACAAGGATGTAACAATAATTGAATTAATAGAAAAGTAATATTATGGATAACTTGAAACAACAATTAGAAATATATATAAAAGAGAAAGAGGAGTTAAAAGGAAGACTTTTCGATAGAGGTTTTAAATCAAGCGAAGAATTGAATCAATTTAAAATAGAAAACATAGACGATTTTAATAAATATTATTTTTTATTTGAAGAAGTTCGAAAATTAGAATGGGAATTATTGACACCAGATAAGCGTGCTGAAAAGGAAGAACAAAGACGAATGTCTAAACTTAAAAGAGAAGGTAAATTATAACCCAATAGCGCGAATTTACAACCCGATCGCGCGGATTTGCAATCCGTGACCATAACAGTACGTAATAAAGAGCATCGTTTTTTTGATGCTCTTTTTATATTTACTAAAAGGCTTAAATTGTATAAAAAAACAAATATGTCTACAAAATACAAAGCAACAATGGAAGACACAGGCTATTTTG
>NZ_JBSHNP010000088.1:0-107099 GCF_053604675.1 Lacinutrix salivirga | reverse complement strand
AAACTTATAACAACAAAAGACCACATTTGAATCTTAACATGAAAACACCTAATTTTATACATAACAAAAAACCAGAGAAGTTAACTTCTCTGGTTTAATTTATTTTTTAAAAACTGTCAACCTATTTTAGGACGACTCAGTTTATAATATTGTTTAATTCCAGTTTTCTTCAAAGTCTAAATTATCGTAGTCATCAATATCAAAATCATCATCAAATTCGTTAAAATCATCATCGTCTTCGGCTTCAAACAGTCGTTCTGGAGCAGTATCTGGTACTTGTCCTTGAACGTACATAAGGTTTGGGTAGTCCATACCTTCGGCTTCATCAACAATTTCGGCTAATTCTACAAAAAACGTCCACATGCTTAAAAAATCGTAAACATAGATCAATTTGGTTTGTGCTTCGTGTACAGTATCTTCTAGTTTAGTTTCATTCATTAAACGTAGGCTATTGCCTGTTTCGCTCATGTCGAACAACGAAATTTCTTCACCTTGTTCCCAATCTTCATTACTTACATAAAACGATGCCATTTCTGTACCATCAAAACCAAAAGATTGTGTTATTATGTTGTGCAAATCTTCTAATGTATCGCTTTCGCGAATTTCTAAATCACGAAAAATATCTTCTTCTGTATCGTTGTCTAAAACAACTCTAAATCTGTAAATCATACTCTAATTTTTGGTTTGCAAAGGTACAAATGCTTCCGCATTATTTTCAGAATTAAAAATACTTTTCCTTCTGCTTTCTAAATATACATAAAATTGAATTCCGAATAAAATTGTTGCTATGACTAAGTGTAAGGGTTGCGATAAAAATGGGAAATCGAAATAATACATTGCAATACCTGTAATAACCTCTAAAACAATACAAAGGAGCACCAAATTCATTTTATTATAACCTAAGTTTAATTTTCTGTTTCTTAAATATAACCACACATTTGTAAAAAATACTAGGAAGGAAAATGTACGATGGATATAAAAATTTAAGGTTGGATTTTGCAACCATAACTCCTTAACTTGACCAATAGCTTTTACTTGCTCATCTACATGTTCTCTTACTTGTGTTCCTAAAACAGTTTGAATTAAGGTTAATATAATAGCAAAAAGGAGCACGTTTTTAAATTTTGAATCTAAAACTTGAGTTTTAAAGCTGGTTTTTGAAGCAAAAATAAGATACAATATAAAGGCTACAATTACCAATGCCATAACCATGTGAATGGTGATTTTATAAGGCGATAAGTTAGAATCTACAACAGTTTTGCCAAGCCATGCCTGGAATGCCATGCTAAAAACAGTGAGTATGGAGAGTATGGTAATCCACTTGTTTTTGCGCCAAAACGAAAAGGAAATTACTGTAAAAATTAATATAGGAATGCCAGATAATGCGCCAAATAGTCTATTTATATATTCTACCCAAGTATGTAATGGGTTAAATATTGCATAGTCATGCGTAGCATAAGGTTCCCAATTATTTAAGTTTATGGCTTGTGAAGAGTTAAAATTGGTTTTTGCGACTAAAAGTGCTTCGTCCTTTATAATTACAATTCCTTTTTTATACTCGTGGTTGGCTTTAAATTCTAAATCCGAAGCTTGTGTTGGTGGTATGTAATATCCAAAACATTTTGGCCAGTCTGGACAGCCCATTCCAGAACCTGTCATACGTACAACAGCGCCTGCAATAATTACTAAATAGACTAAAACTAAAGCAATTTTAGCCAAGGTTCTAAAGTGTTTTTTCATAGTTGTTTTTCTATTGTGGCGTTTTTTATTGTAATTGCTTTGTAAAACACAAACTGTTTTCCATGGTTTTGTATTGACCATAATTTGGAATAATTTGATAATTACATTTTTTGTAAAACGAAACCGCTTCTACTTGTCTGATTCCTGTTTCTAAAATAGTATGCTTATATCCTAGACTGCTAGCCCAAGTTTCTAAAGTCTTTAAAATATTACCAGCAATACCTTGACCTCTTACTTCTGGTTTGGTGAACATACGTTTAATTTCTACAGATGTGGTATTAAAAGGTTTAAATGCACCACAGCCAACAGCCTCATTGTTTATATAAGCAACAACTACATGATGTAATACATCTATATTGTTAAATTGATTGTAAAATGCATGTTCATCTCCATCTGTAATTTTTAGGTAATTATCTAACTTCTGAACTAATTGAACAAAGTCACTATTACTAGAAGTTGTTCTTACAAGTTTCATCAGTTTACAGTTTTTAATCCTAATTGTTCTCCTTTTTTAAGCATTAAATTAAAAGCAGCTTCGTGTTCGTTTGGGATTTCTCCTTCTAAAATAGCTTCTTTTATCGCTTCTTTAATAATACCAATTTCTTTAGAAGGTTTTAAATTAAAGGCTTTCATAATTTCTTCGCCAGTTACTGGTGGCTGAAAATTACGAACGCTATCTTTCTCTTCAACTTCTATAATTTTATCTCTAACAATTTTAAAATTGTTATGGTATTTATCAAATTTCTTAGGGTTTTTGGTAGTAATATCTGCTTCACAAAGCGTCATTAAATCGTCCACATAATCTCCAGCATCAAACACCAAACGTCGTACAGCAGAGTCTGTGACTGTGTCTTGTGCCAAAGCTATTGGTCGCGAACTCATAAAAACTAATTTCTGAACAAATTTCATTTTATCATTCAAAGGCATTTTTAATCTCTTAAATAAGTGGTACACCATTTTAGAGCCTTCAAATTCGTGAGCATGAAACGTCCAGCCTACTTTTTTACTAAATTTTTTTGTTGGTGCTTTGCCAATATCGTGCAATAGAGCTGCCCATCGTAACCAAACATCGTCTGTGTGTTTAGAGATATTATCTACCACTTCTAAAGTGTGGTAAAAATTATCTTTATGTTTTTGTCCTTCAATTTCGTCTATGCCTTTTAAAGCAGTAAGCTCTGGTAATATATACTCTAATAAACCTGTTTTTTCTAATAGTAAAAATCCAACCGAAGGCACGTCTGTCATTAAAATTTTATTCAACTCCACAACTATACGTTCTTTAGTTATAATTTTAATGCGTTCACTATTTCTGGTAATAGCGTTTAGCGATTCTTTTTCGATTATAAATCCTAATTGTGTTGCAAAACGTATGGCTCGCATCATTCGTAAAGGGTCGTCGCTGTAAGTTATATCTGGGTTTAAAGGTGTTTTTATAATCTTAGCCTCTAAATCGTTAATACCATTAAAAGGGTCGAGTAGGTCTCCAAAATTAGCTTCAGATAAATTTAATGCCAATGCATTTATGGTAAAATCTCTTCGGTTTTGGTCGTCTTGCAAGCTTCCGTTTTCTACAATTGGATTTCTGCTATCTTCTGTGTACGATTCTTTGCGAGCGCCAACAAATTCAACTTCAATACCATCATACATTAACATAGCAGTGCCATAGGTTTTAAATACTTGTACTTTTGGTGAGTTGGGTAAGTTTTTGGCCACTTGTTTGGCTAAAGCAATACCACTACCAACAGCAACAATATCAATATCTTTTGCTGTGCCACGTTGTAATAAATAATCGCGTACAAAACCTCCAATTACGTAAGCGTCTAGTTGCAATTGCGAAGCAGATTCCGAAATGATTTTAAAAATAGTATGTTGTAAAGCGTCTTTGTAATTCATCTCTAAAGATGCAGGATTTAGTTCCTTATTATTTTAACAATACCACTATTACTTAATTTAATAACTGTAGATGGTTTTGTGTTGTTTTTTTCGTCTTGCAAATTTACGACATAATCCACACCTTTTAAAACAGCATCAGAGATTTCTTTAAAGGATTTTGGTGTTGGCTCACCACTAATATTTGCAGAGGTAGAGACTATTGCGCCATTAAATTTTCTAAGAAGTCTAAAACAAAATTCATTATCAGGAATTCGAATAGCAATAGTATTATCTTCAGCAATTAAATTAGGCGCTAAATTTTGAGGCTCGTCGTAAATTATTGTGGTTGGTGTTTCGCTAATATCAATAATATCTAAAGCCGCTTCAGGAATTTTTTTTACGTATTTTTTAAGCATTCTATCGTCTGCAACCAAACAAATAAGTGCTTTGCTATCTGCTCTTTTTTTTAGCGCAAACACCTTTTTTACTGCATCGCTATTGTTGGCGTCACAACCAATGCCCCAAACTGTATCTGTTGGATACAGGATAAGTCCACCAGCTTTAAGTGTAGCAATTGCTTGTTCTATTTCTTTAGATGTTTTCTGATTCAAAATTATAGCATATTATTTAGTAATATTGCAAATATACTTTACTTTAAATAATGAATTCTAAATCCAACCAAACTTTTGTATGCTGCACAATGTATCATGTATATATTGCTATGCTGAAGGCTTTTCAATATAAAAAAGAAGGACAACAATCACTTTTAATTTTATTGAAAGATGGTGTGGATGAACCTAAAAATATTTATGATGCTGTTGAAAAAATTGGTGTGTTTAACGATGTTATTTTAATACATGGCTACACACTAGTACATAAAATGAAGAAAAAAATAGGTATGGCAAACTACCTATTTAATAGAAGCCGTAGTTTGGTTAAGCATTTTGAAAAGCACAATCCTAATTTAGTCGAAAAGAAAGCGTTTATTGAAAATTCTGAAATTAATTTATTTCAAATAAATAGATCCAAAGCGTATTTTTTAATTCAGTTTAAAAATAATTTTTTTAGAATGTTTGAAGATGGCGTTGGTACCTATACAGAGCGATTAAAACTACCACGTTTAATTATGCGAAAGTATGTATTGCGATTTCCATTATTAAAAGGATATGATCCGCAAGTAAAAGAAGTTTTAGTGCGTTATCCTAAAAAAATGAACGATCCATATTTAGCTAAAAAAATTCGTAAATTAGACTTAGAAGCTATTGAGAACTCGCTAACCGAACACGAAAAGAAAACCATTGTTAAAGGCTTTTTAAACAATTTTGAGATTACAGAAAACAGCAATAGAGCACTAATAATCACACAACCTTTATCGGAATTTAATATTACAACCGAAGCGAAAAAAATCGCTGCCTATAAAAGTATTATTGACCGTTGTAAAGCCGAAGGATTTGAGGTGTTTATTAAAAACCATCCTCGAGATTTAACCAATTATTTGGAGATTGATAATAGCATCACAGTTTTGCCACAACAATTTCCATTAGAGGTTTTAAACCTTAGCGAAACATTTAACTTTAGAATAGGATATACACTATTTTCCACAGCTTTAGAGAATATAAAACACGTGGAAGAAAAGGTGTTTTTAGGTAAAGAGTATTTAGACACTGTTTAATAAATTTGAGTAATACAACTAAATTATGAGTACACATTTAGTAAAAGTAGTTATACCAATATACAAAACTAATTTAACCGAAGGCGAGCAAAAGTCGCTAAACCAATGTGTAAAATTATTAGGTGAATTTCCTATAGTGTTTATGCAACCAGAAACTTTAGATACTTCAGGTTTAAGTTTTAATGGATTGATTAAAAAAGAAACTTTTGAGGACAACTACTTTAAAAGTGTGTTTGGGTATAACGAGCTTATGTTATCTGATGTGTTTTATGAGCGTTTTACAGATTCCGAATATATACTCATTTATCAACTCGATGCTTATGTGTTTAAAAACGAACTAAAAGCATGGTGTTTAAAAGGCTACGATTATATTGGAGCACCTTGGTTAGCATCTCCAAACACGCTTGTTAATAGGTTTATAAAATTGTTTCATTCTAAGCGAAAAAAAGAAAGAGAAGTGATATTTTTTAAAGTAGGTAATGGTGGTTTTTCTTTACGAAAAGTAGCCACTAGTTTAAAAATTGCTAAAGAATTAAAGCCAGAAATCGCAGAAAATCTAAAACGCGATAAAGACGATTTTTGGATTATGGAAGATGTGTTTTGGTCGCTAAAAGTGCCAGAATATTTTCCTGATTTTAAAATACCACATTATAAAGAAGCTATTGGTTTTGCAATGGATAGAAAACCAGAATTAGGTTTTAAACTCACTAACAACCAATTGCCCTTTGGTTGCCATGGTTTTGAAAAAAGCAAAGTAAAAGCCTTTTGGGAAGATAAGATTAAGTAGTCTTTTTTGTTTGGAAGCTGTTTTTTGGTCTAGTTGAGCGCAGTCTAGACCCAAATATTTTAAATCAATAAAACCTCTTATTCTCAATACAAATTTTATGCACTTACAGACAAAAATTCACTCGAATTGACGCGAATTTATAAAGCAATTATTAATTATAAAGTGCTATTAGATTTATCTGGTCGAGCGCAGCCGAGACCTTGTAATTGTTATATGTTAATTGTCTAACAACCCTTCGTTTAAAATAAACTCGCACCATTTCCAATCTATGGGATTGTCTATATCTGTTGAGGTTAACGCATCCATTTCGTATTTTTTTATGTGTTTGAACTCGCTCATTTTTTTCGTTTTCAACGATTCAATATTAATTACATAAATGGCTCCATTATATTCCCAAACTTTAGGTGTATCTTGTCGTCTTGTAAAACTCCCTTTTTTAGAAATCTCCAAGAAACCAGTGCTGTTTTCTTCAAATATATTATAATAAGGATTTGCTTCAGACTCTTTTACAGAAACTACCATATCTAAGTTTTTATTAAATAAACTAATAGCATTTTCCACTTGTTTTACAGTTCTAAAAGGCGAAGTGGGTTGGAGTAGTACTACAGCATCAAATTGTACTCCTAAATTTTCGTAATGCGCAATCGCATGCAAAAGCACATCCTGTGATGAGGCTTGGTCTGTTGCCAAATGCTCTGGTCTTAAAAAAGGGACTTTAGTGCCTAAATCTTCTACTATGTTTTTAATCGCTTCATCATCTGTAGAGACACAAATAGTTTTTTCTATTGGTAGTGCTTTTGCAACCTCAATACTGTATTGTATAAGTGGTTTGTTATTAAGTAGTTTGCTATTTTTTTTAGGAATGCCTTTGCTGCCTCCTCGAGCAGGAATAATAACTAAGTAGTACATGGTTAAAATCTTAAGTGCTTAATATCCTCTTGTGCTTTTTCGTAATCTTCGTGCTTCCCAATATCTAACCAATAGTTTAAAATAGGATAGTTAATGACTTTTCGTTTTTCGGCGATTAGAGCTTCAATAAAATCGGTTGCATTAAAAAAAGTGTCTTTTGGAATAAGGTTTAAATAGCTTTTATTAAAAATATATATTCCTGCGTTAGAGTAGTAGGTGTATGTTGGTTTTTCTTTTAAAGAGACCACATAATTGCCTTTTGTTTCAACAACACCATAAGGAATATCAACTTTATAAGGAATGGTGCCTACAATCATGTCGCCTTCATTTAAAATAAACTCATTAAACATATCTTCAAAGTCAATCGTGGTTAATAAATCGGAATTCATTAACAAAATATAGTCATTATAAAACGTGTCGATATACTTAATCGCTCCAACAGTTCCAAGAGGTTGATCTTCTTTTATAAAATTAATATTTAAGTCGTTGTTATTGTTTTCTTCATAAAAATCAACGATTTGATTCCCTAAATAATTAATAGTGATGTTAAGATTTCTAATCCCAAAAGAGGCTAAATTATCTGTATTGTATTCAATAATGGGCTTGTCTCCAACTTTTAGTAATGGTTTTGGTGTGTTTTCTGTAAGTGGTAATAAACGTGTGCCTTTTCCGCCAGCCATAATTACGGCATCGATAGGTAAAATGGCTTTCATTTTAGAAATATCAATAATCCTAACTAAAACACCATCTTTATCAATTATTGGAATTAACGTAATATCTCCTCGTTTAAGTAAATCTAACTCTTGTTTATTAGTCGTATTTTCTTGAATAAATTTGTAAGTTTTATGCGCAACTTCAGTCACTACAGTCTCTAAAGTAAAGCCTTTTAAAAAACCACGTCTAATATCTCCATCAGAGAGCGTGCCTACCAATTTATTAGTGCTATCAACAATAAAAAGTGTTCGTCCACGCGATTCGTTTAGCTTTTCTAAAGCGTCTTTTATTGTTAATGTATTAGCAATTATATAAGTAGTATTCATAGTTTTAAATTATAAATCGTAAAATGATTTTTCAATTGAAGTTATTGTGGTTTGCTTTAAAACAGACATAATGTTTTTAGTAGCATTGCCTTCTCCATAAGGGTTTGTCTGTGTTTCTATTTCTTTTTTAAATGAAGCAGAAAGGCCTTTTTTTATGGCTTCGGAAATGGATTGTTTATTAGGCTCACAATTAATAACACTGGTTGGCATTAAACGTCCTTTTTGACGATTGCCAATGTTTATTGATGCTTTTTTAAATAACGGAACTTCTAGAATTCCACTTGAAGAATTCCCGATAACTACATCTACAAATTGTAATGACGATAAATAGCGTAAATGGCCTAAAGACTTAAAAGCAATAGCTTTGTTTGGGTTTTTAGCTACATAATCGTCGATCATTTTTATTAGTATGCCACCATCTTTGTCAGCATTTGGCTTGGTAAAAATTAGTGTTGTATGTTCTAAAACATCCAAGGCCTCCAATAATTCTTGAAACTGTTTTTTAGCTGAATTATTCTCTAAAGTCACAGGATGAAAGGTAACAGAAACGGCTTGTTCATCGAGTTTAAAGTCAATAGCTTTTTCAAATTCTTGTTTCGATAATAATGGAAGCGATTTTATACTATCTATTCCAATTGCTCCTACAGTAAACACTCGATTAGGATGTTCGCCTAATTGGATAACTCGTTTTCTATACACTTCTGCAGATGTAAAATGAAGATAACTCATTTTTGTTATGCTATGTCTAAAGGCTTCGTCGTAAGCACCTTCGGTAGTTTCTCCACCATGAATATGTGCAATTGGTAAGCCTTGAATATATGCAGCAGTTGCAGCAGCAAAAATCTCTGAACGATCGCCTAAAACAATCACTAAATCTGGAGTTAAACGCGAAAAAGCTTCAGCAAAACCTGATAAAGTAGTTGCTGTAGATTTAGAGATTCCAACAGCAGTATCTGCATCTAAAGCACTATCAACAGTTGTGGTAATTATAAAGCCATCAGCTTCAATAGCTTGGTAAGTATTGCCATAAACTTTAGATAAATGCATACCTGTTACGTAGAGTTGTAACTCAAAATCAGGATCGTTATCCACTGCACTTATTAAAGGTTTTAATAAGCCATACTCTGCTCTTGTACCAGTTATAATAGCTATTTTGGTCATATTAAATCGTCTTCAAGATACTCTTTTGTTGCCTTTGTGCCTAAAATGTGTTCCCATTGCATAGCAGAAATACCATGTCCTGGTCTTTTTGTTGTGATATTATTTTCTGTAAATACATCACCTTTTTTTATTGTTGTACTTGCTACAATACTTTTTCTGGCAATGTCTTTATTTTTAAGTTCGCTAGGACTAGGCTGTTTAATTCCGTTTCCAAGCGCTTTTTCTATATTTCTTATAGCTAAAACCATAGCTTTTAATTCCTGAGGTTCTAAAGATGCTTTGTGATCAGGCCCTTCCATAGTCTTGTTTAAAGTAAAATGCTTTTCGATTACAGTGGCACCTAAAGCTACAGCAGCAGTTGGAATTTCAATACCTAAGGTGTGATCCGAATAGCCAATTGGCACATCACATGCCTTACCAATTGTTAGCATAGCGTTTAAATTTACATCTTGCATTGGCGTTGGATACTCTGTATTACAATGTAAAATTGTGATGTCTTTTTTAAACGCTCCAAATTGTAATAATACAGCAACAGTGTCTTTAATTTCTTGTAAATCTGCCATTCCTGTTGAGATAATTATTGGTTTCCCTAAACCTCCAATTTTTTTCAAATAGGGATAATTGGTGAGTTCTCCTGAAGGAATTTTAAACAAATCTATAGGCAAATTATTTAAAAAATCAATACTCTCTAAATCGAATGCAGTGGATAAAAATTTAACCGATTTCGATTTGCAATAGTCCATTAAAACATGATGATCGTCTTTGCTTAATTCTAATTGCTGAAGCATTTTAAGCTGAGAATCATCTTCATTGTTAGTGTTTTCTTTTTGGTACGACGCTTTTAGAGCATGTTTACTTACTAATTTTTTAGAATTAAAAGTTTGAAACTTTACATAATCCACACCAGCATCTGCAGCAACATCAATTAGTTTTTTGGCTAAATTAATGTCTCCATTATGGTTTACACCAGCTTCCGCAATAATTAGTGTTTTAGGCATCTTTAATTTCTTTTGCAGGTACTCCAATTAATGTTTTGTTATGTTCAACTTGTTTTGTAACAACTGCTCCAGCTCCTATAGTATTTCGGTTTCCAATACTTAAATATTGAAGAATAGTAGCGTGTGTACCTATTAAGTTTTCGTCTAAAATAGTTATTCCTCCAGAAATTACAGCACAAGGATTAATAACGTTATAAGAACCAATACTAACATCATGACCAATATGTACTCCTCTATTAATATAGTTGAAACTCCCTAAATTAATATCCACAGTTAACACTGAAGCATTACAGATAGTATTGCCTTTGCCTAATGTAACAGAATTGTCTAGTATTACATTAGGATGAATCATATTAGGAAACTCAATATTTGATTTTTTTAAATATGAATTTAATACTGTTTGCAAACGTTTACTATTTCCAATAGCCATTACAATGGCACAAGATTGCGTTTGCGTGTTTAAAAAATGGGTTTCGTCTAGTATTAGATACTTTTTTTTTCCAATGGTGTGATACTTGTTTTTAGCATTAAAATCTATAAACCCTTTAAATTCGTATTGTTTGTGTTTCGCGTTAACCGTTTGCACTAACTGAAAAATTTCTTTAGCTGCTCCACTGGCTCCAACAATATATAAAGGTTTCATTTTTTACAATTTAGTTTAAATTATAGTCGTACTACTAGGTACATTCACTATGGTGTTAGATAAGTGTTTGGCATTGTCTAAGTTGCCAGTTTCAGCAGATTTAAACATGTCTAACTCATTCATTAATTTCCAGATTGGTCTGGTCATTACATTATTTTGGTTGGTTATTTTTAAAAAATTATCGCGAACGCTTTCACTTTCTAATTGGATCGCATTGAGCCAATAATTTGAGGTCGAGTGCTCTGGTTCTGTTATAAAATTATAACCATTGGAATCGCAAAAAGTGGCGTAAGCATTAGCAAGAGCTCTTTTGTTTTTTAGAATTTCTGGCAAACTCTCCATTTGCGCACAACCTAAAGCTGCGTTTAGGTTTGGTAATCTGTAATTATAACCAATACTATCGTGCACATAATCCCAACTGTGTGGCACTTTTGCAGTAGTAGTTATGTGTTTTGCTTTTTTTGCAAGCGCTTCATTATTAGTAATAATCATGCCTCCACCACCTGTAGTTATGGTTTTGTTTCCGTTAAAACTTAATGTGCCTGCAAGTCCAAAAGTTCCTGTGTGTTGTTCTTTGTAATAACTTCCTAAAGATTCTGCTGCATCTTCAACTAAGTTAATGTTATATGTTGTGCAAATTGCAGCAATTTCATCAATTTTTGCAGGCAAACCAAAGGTATGCATTGGTACAACAGCTTTAATTCGTTTGTTGGTGTTTTTGTTAATACACTCTCCATTAATTTGCTCTGTATTCTGCTTTAAAAAATGCTCTAATTTTTCTGGCGACAATCCCAAAGTCGCTTTATCCACATCAATAAAAACAGGTTGTGCACCAATATAACTAATGGCATTTGCAGTAGCAATAAAGGTTAAAGGTTGCGAAATCACTTCGTCGTTTTGTTTTACATCTGCAAGTAATAAGGCAATGTGTAAAGCAGCAGTGCCATTAACGGTTGCTATGGCATATTTTGCACCAGTAAACTTGGCTACGCTATCTTCAAACTTATTAACGTATTCGCCAACGCTAGACACAAAAGACGTGTCTATGCAATCCATAACATATTTCTTTTCGTTGCCTTTAAAACGTGGAATGTGCAAAGGAATAAAATCCTCGGTTTGGTATTTGTTTTTTATAAAATTTATTAAATCAGAATACATTAATTACATTTTTGAGTCTAAATACTTCCCAGTTTCTTTGTGCTTAAAGTTAGGAATCATTTCATGAAATAAAGATACAATATCTTGTTTAGTCCACGCTTTATTTGCTCTTAATTGCGCAATACTTTGAGAAAAGTACTCTAATTTTTCAGTATTTACACTTAGTTCATTTTTTATAATACCAAGATTTTCGAATCTATTTAAATCTAAAGTTTCGGTTCCTGTGTAAAATTCTTCAAAATCTTTTTCGCCTGTTGTTGTACTTTCTGTAAATAAACAAGGCCATTGGTTGTGGTCTGGTAGTGTTTTTACTAACTGTCTGGCTTGCTCTTCATCTTCACACAAATAAGGCGTTAAGTTTCTGTTTTCTAAATATTTTATTGCAATATCTGCAAAGCTAATTAGGTGTAAATCTTCATTCAATTTAGGAAAAAATATGTCTCTATTGTCACCAAAAATACAAGACATTAAACATAACTCTCCAGATTCTTTTGGGATTACGAAATAGCGTTTAATATCGTTTGGTGCTACAATAGGTTGGTGTTTTTTTATACGCTGATCAAATCCATGCAATAACGAGCCATCCGAAAAGGCTACATTAGCAAATCGTGCTGTAGAAATGGTGATATCTTTGCTATACTTCATTAAATACATTTCCATAATACGCTTGGATGCTCCCATCATATTCACTGGGTTTGCCGCTTTATCTGTGGATACGCAAAAGTATTTTTTTACCTTATTTGCAATAGACTGCTGTATTGTTTTTTCGGTATTAAAAATGTTTACTTCTAACATTCGCATTAAAGTAAATGGATCTTTTTCGCTACGTACGTGTTTTAATGCTGAAAGATTTAGCACATAATCATACTTACCATCTGCAGCAATAAAGGCATCATATTCTACAGAGCCAATGTCTAGCGCAAAGGTTTTAAAATCGCCATCGATATACCCAAAGGAGCTTCTGATGTCGCGAACTAATTCGACTAAATTATTTTCGCTAATATCTACAACGTGAAGTTTTTTTGGTTGTCTTTTAAAAATCTCTTTAGTAACCGCTTGTCCAATAGAGCCTGCTCCTCCAATAACTAAAAAGCGCGAAGAAGACACTATTTTTTTTAATTCTTTAGTGTAGGTTTTAATATCGTTTGTAAACAATTCATTAGATCTACCTATTAAATTTAATATGTTCATTTTACTGCTTTTTAATCAATTTTTCTGTACATAGTCCACAGCTGAATATAGCGTTTAAACACCGAAAACGCGTGTACATAACTTATAATAAATCCTTCTTTACCATCCATAAAACCCAATCTTAAAAAGTATTGATGCATAAACCTGTACCAAGGTCTAAATAGAAAATGATACAGGTTTGGTCGTACATTTTTTTTGTACAGTTCCTGTGCTTGTAGTTTACTATAATGACTTAATTTTTGGTTATAAGTATCGAAATCTTTATAAGTTTGATGGTTTACACTATGTTTTAAAAGACCTATTTTTTCTGAAGTCTCAATAGTTTCATGTACTGCTTTCCCATTGTATTTACAATAGTTTTTATTAAATAAACGTACTGCAATATCGGTTTGGAATCCAGAATATTTAATGCGTTTTCCCATAAAATGGAAATCGCGTTTTACATTGTAGGCTTTTAGAGGATTACTAGAATTTACTATAGTTTTAATCTCCTGTGCTAATGCTTCAGGGATTTTTTCGTCTAAATCAAAAAAAGTAACCCAATCGTATTTTGCTTGTGCAATAGCAAAGTTTTTTTGTGCAGAAAAATTATCGAATTTTCGTTGTATAATTTTAACGTCATATTTTTCGGCTAAAGCCACTGTTTTATCAGTACTAAAGGAATCTACGATAATAATTTCGTCGGCAAATGAAAGGCTTTCAATATAGGATTCTATATTTATTTCTTCGTTATATGTAATAGCGAGAGCGCTTATCATTTAATAGAATTTCAGTTTTTTGACAAATATAACTATTAGGCTTTATATATTTGTGAGCAGTAGTCATCATTTTAAAAGTTATGCCAAAGTTACCCATTTTAATGTACCATAGTGTAACACCTCACCACAAGGAGAGTAAGGGATTAACCATTTCTAAAACCAAACTTAACGAACAGTTTAAGTTTTTAAAAGAAGCAGGTTATACTACCTTGCATTTTGCCGATTTGCAGACCATGACATCACCAAAGGATTTCCCTGAAAAGGCTATTATTATCACTTTTGACGATGTGTATGTTAACCAGTTAGAGTATGCGTATCCATTACTTAAACAGTATGGTTTTAAGGCTTGTTTTTACATTCCGTTTGAGTATGTTGGCGAATCCGATACTTGGAATACTGGTTCTGAGCCTATTATGACTGTTAAGCAATTAGCGTCTTTAGATCCAACAATTATTGAACTTGGCTTACACTCGTTTTCGCACCAAAATTTTAGCGACATCACACTTAGTGAAATCGATCTTGATTTTAAAAAAACCGAAGCGTTTATAGCCCAACACCAATTGCCAGTTAGTAATGTTTTGGCGTATCCTTATGGAAAATATCCGAAAAAACAACAGCAACAAACCTATTTTTTCGATTTACTAAAAAGCTACAAAATAGCGTATGGATTGCGAATTGGGAATAGAGTAAATAGCTTCCCTTTTAAAAATAATTACGAAGTGCAACGTTTAGATATTAAAGGTGAAGATACTTTAACCGATTTTAAGCGGAAGATTAGGAAGGGGAAACGTTGGTTTTAGGTTGAAGTGGCTTTTTTGTAGAAAAATGGAGGGTTTGTTTAATGTGTTCTGATATCAAACGTTGTTTTGTTTTATATCATTCGTTAAACGAAACTAGCGTTTTTTAGGTTTAGAAACAAACCAAATTATTTGAGTGTGTAATTGAAATTAGTGAATGCTAAATGCTGATTTTTTGTTGGTAGAAAACTTCAAAAAAGGCTATTAATAATTTTTCTATTCTATTTTTTGCAAGTCACAAATAATATTCGAAAAAGTTATAAAATCACAAATAGGTAAATTTATTTCCCATAAATAATAATCATATCTAGTATTACGATCAAGGTCTATTTTTGGTGGAATTTCAGTTATTTTTCCTTTATAAACTTGTTTAATTTTTGTGGTCAACTCTACAACTTTATGTTTCTCAGGGTTTCTTCTTGGGTATTTTAATTTGATTTCGGATGTAGTAATAAATAGATGAAATATTGGAACTAAATTTGAAGTAAAAAGATAATTTCCTCCATTATTTATTCTATATTTTGAGAATCTATTTCCCAAAAAAGCATGCAAGGAATCAAGATTGTCTTTTTCATTTTGCGAAACATAATTTTTAGTGTTCTTTTTAGATAAAATATATTTTATAAAATAATTATAAATCTTATTGTAATCTTTGTTTTCTTTAAAATGAAGTGCAATATCGATTGAATATAAGTCTGAAAACTCGTATAAATTCATACTGCTCACAATAGTTTCACTTTCATTAATATAAAGTTTTGTGTGGAGCCCATTTATTTGATTCAATTCAATTCCGAGATTTTGTAATACCTGAAAATCTTTTTCCTTTATTTCACGAAAATAAAATTTTACTTCAACTCCTCTTTTTATTGCATTTTCAAGACTAATTAATATTTTTCTCCATTTAGATAAATCTAAATATGGTGTTACTGCGTAGAATTTTTCATCAGCTTCAGTTATTAATGTTGAAATTTTTGCTCCAATTTCATTTGGGTTTATAACTTCCATTCAAAATGCGTTTTGATATTAAACGTTTTGTATTTTAATAGCATTCATTTAACGAATCTACCAATTTTCAGCATCAGAAACAAACCAAATTATTTAAGAGCTTTAATTAGTTTTATCGAATCCCACGCTTTAACAACATTAATTTTACATAGCGCGAAAACACACCATACGCATTTATACTTGCTACAGCTAGACCAGGAATACCATCTAAAAAACCACCACGTAAAATATAACTATTAAAAAACCTGTAAAAGGGTTTAAACGCTAAGTGAAAATAGGTTGCTTTTTTGCCTTTATCTAGCATTTGTTGCGCTTGGAACCAAGCGTAACTGTCTTTTTTGCTTATGTAATGCATTAAGCCTTTATAGGTAAAATGCAATACAGGATTTTTTAGTTTACCAATGCTACCTTTTACAATTAGTTTTTCGTGAACAGCACCTTCAAAATGGCAAGCGTCTCGCTTTACTAATCGCGTAACAGTATCGCTGTGATGGTACAAAAACCGATTCATGTAAAAATGCGGGAAATTAAGTTTGTATCCAGCATATTTGTTGGTATCTATGGCTTGTAAAATTTCTTGTTTTAGTGCATTTGGTATGCGCTCGTCGGCATCAATAAACAACACCCATTCTCCTGTTGCAAATTGTAAAGCGTGGTTTTTTTGGTTGGAGAAGTTATCGAATTTTCGGTGTACTACTTTGGCATTAAACTGCTCTGCTATAGCAACTGTTTGGTCTGTGCTTAAGGAGTCTATTACAATAATTTCGTCTGCAAACCGTACCGAACGCAATGCTTTTTCAAGATAGTCTTGTTCGTTATAAGTTGGTATGATTACAGAGAGTGTTGCCATTATATTTTATAAACACAAATTTACAATTTTATTTGAAAGCATTAAAGGAATTATGATGCCTTCCGCTTTAAGCGAAAACAGAAAAATTAATTAAATATGTTTATCTTTGCTTTGTAATAAAAAGAAGCATTTTATGAGCGGATTGCCTATTTCTGTAATAGTGAGTACTTATAATTCTGAAGACTGGTTAGCCAAAGTTTTGGAGAGCTACAAGCATCAGGATTATGATAATTTTGAAGTGATTGTTGCAGATGATGGCTCGCGAGAAACTACTAAAAATTTAATTGATAGTTTTAAGGCAGATTATCCTGTAAACTTACGCCATATTTGGCATGAAGATAAAGGCTACAGACGACAAGAGTTGTTAAATAAGTGTATTGTACAAACTGCACACGATTATATTTTAATGACAGATGGCGACTGTATTGCACGTACAGATTTTGTATCTACTCACGCAAAATATGCTGAAGAAGGGTATTTTTTATCTGGTGGTTATTGCAAATTAGATATGCCAACTAGCAAAAAAATTGAGTTAGCAGATATTGAAAACGAAAATTGCTTTAATCCGGAATGGTTAAAAAAACAAGGTGTTTTAGGCACAAAGCAAAAATTAAAATTAAGTGTTGGCGATAAGCTTGCTAGTTTTTTGGATGTAGTTACACCAACAGGAGCAACATTTAACAACTGTAACTCTTCTGCTTGGAAAAGCGATTTAATTGCTATTAATGGTTATGACGAGCGTATGCAATATGGTGGACCAGATAGAGAACTAGGTGAGCGCTTGGTGAATCTTGGTATTAAACCTAAACAAATACGTTACAAAGCCATTTGCTTGCATTTAGACCATCCTCGTGGTTATAAAACTAAAGAATCTTTAGATAGAAACTTAGCTATTAGAAAAAACACCAAAGTGAATAATGTGATAAAAACACCTTATGGTATTGAAAAGTTAACTACTAAAGATTAAATTTTTTTATACACTCCAATTTTCCAGAAGTTTTCTGGATGGCTCCCAGTTATTGTTTTAAATTCTAAATGCTTTAAGAGGTCTTTCTCAAAATAAGGCCAACAATTAAACTTGTCTTTATACACCGAATTAATTACTAATCCATTTGGTTTTAAATGCGCAAGCACAGTGTTTAATACTTTTGCACGTTCGTTTTTATGGATGTAATAAAAGGACTCATTAAAAATTATAGCATCGAATAGTAATTCTGGTTTATAAGTATGGATGTCTGCACAAATAAACTCGGTATTTTTATAATTTAGTGTTTTTGCACTAGTTATGGATACTTGCGAGAAATCGATGCCAATATATTTTTTATAGTTTACAGCTTTTAAGTAGTGTAATAAAATACCTTCTCCACAACCAAGCTCTAATAGTGTAGCATTATTGGGAGCAGATTTTAACACAAAATCACCAATGGTTTTATATCTTTCGGCTTCTTCTTTGCCTTTTAACTTTTCCCATTTGCCATTTTTGTATTGACTGTTCCAGCGTTGTTTCCGTTTCCAAAGTCTAAATTTATCTACAATATTCATGCGTTGTTTTTAAGGTGCTGTTTTAAAAACACGTTGAGTTTTGGTAGTATTAATTCTGGTGTTAACTGTTTGTACATAAAACTTGGATCGGCTTCAATTTTACGTCTTTCTGCTCTATCTGTTGAAAATAAATCGGGTTTTTCTTCTAATAAATGAATGGAAGTATGTGTTTTGCCATCTTCAAAACTTGCCCAATGGTCTTTAATCACATAAGGTGAGAAAATGGTAAATGTAGGTTTGTCTAAAGCTTTAGAGATATGGATAATTCCGCCTTCGTTACCAACCAGAATAGCACATTTATTCATAAGTTTAATAAATCCTCTTATGCTGTCTTCGTAAATATCTATAACTATAGCGTCTTTGTGTTTACACTGTTCGTAAATACTTAAAGCATCTTCTTTTTGGTGAGGTGCGTAATTAAATAAAACATTCACTTCAAAATTGGCTGTAATAAAATCTATAAGCTCTACAATATACTCGTAAGGCATCGATTTTTGTGGTGTGCTGCCTAAAACGCCAAGCATAACAAAAGGGTTGTTGTACTGCTCTAATTTGTTGTAGCGTTGTTCTTCTTCAGTTAAATAAATTTGAGGTTCGTACACTATTTTGTCTTCAGGAATATCAAAAAAGGAAGTGACTAAACGTATTCTGTCTTCTATAACTTTTCCACAAACTTTAGTTTTATGGTCTAAAAATGGAACTGTATGCGTGTAAAAAGGTAGTATGGTTTTTCGATTTCTTTTTTTGAAACTTATTCGCATTGGAGCTTTAGAGAATAAGCAAATTAAGCGACTTTGAAGCTTAGCGTAAGGGTCGAAAATAATATCGTATTTTTCTTTTTTAATAGAAGAAATTAAACGGAATAGATTGCCTATTTTCTTTAGCTCTTTATCGTTAATAGTAATAATATTATCAATATTCGGATTATTCTCAATTACACCAGTCGTGTAATCGTACACTAAATAGTCTATTTGACTGTCTGGAAAAATGGTTTTCATGTTTTGCGCAATGACCGAAACGATTAAGACATCACCAATTCGTTTATTTTGAATTACCAGAATTTTTTTCATACTATTTACTGCAAACAGAGCTTTTTTATAAAGAACAATGCAAAATATTATTTTTTCGGCTTTAATTAAAATATGAATTCATATATCTTTGAAAAATCTCAAAATAAGTAAGCTATTATACATATTCATCCAAAATATAAGCATTTAGAAGCGCAATTGGCAGATTGTATTTCTAATTTTAATAGTGAAGGAGATTATGTCACTAAAGGGCAACGTAATGTTATTAAGCGTTTTACTATAGAAGGCGAAGCGATTAATATTAAGTCCTTTAAAACACCAAATACATTTAATAGTTTTATTTATAAATACATTAGACCCTCTAAAGCTAAACGCTCTTTTGAGTATGCTAAAACACTAATTGCTAGTCATATTTTAACACCATTCCCAATTGCTTATGTAGAGCAGAGTAGTGGTTTGGGTTTAAAGGAGAGCTATTACATAAGTAAACAGGTTGATTACGATTTTGATTTTAGAGATTTAATACACCAGCCAAAATTTGAGAATAGAGAAGAAATCTTAAAACAGTTTACGGAGTTTACTTTTAAGCTACACGAAAATAATATTAACTTTTTAGACCATTCTCCAGGCAATACCTTAATTGTAAAAAACGAAAATAATTACGCTTTTTATCTTATTGATTTAAACCGAATGCGCTTTGAAACACTTAATTTTAATAAGCGTATGCATAATTTTAGACGTCTTTGGTTGTCTAAAACTATGGTAAAAATAATGGCCAAGAAATATGCAGAATTGTATGGCGAATCTTATGACAAAACACACGATTTAATGCTAAAGCATAGTCGAGATTTTCAACGAAAAATTAATAGTAAAAAGCTAAGACGTAGTGGAAGGAAAATGCGGTTTGGAAATTGATTTTTTATTAATTATCAATTAACAATTAACAATTACCAGTTATCAATAATTATTTTCCAACAATCGAATAAATCTACACCCAATCACCTAAACTGCAACATTATGCTCACGCAAAGCATCGTTTAGTGACGTCTTTTTATTAGTACTTTCTTTACGCTTACCAATAATTAAAGCACAAGGCACATTATAATCTCCAGCAGGAAATGTTTTAGTGTAACTACCAGGAATAACTACAGAACGAGCTGGCACAATACCTTTCATCTCTATAGGTTCATTTCCAGTAACATCAATGATTTTTGTACTCATAGTTAGCACAACGTTTGCACCTAAAACCGCTTCGGTTTCTACACGTACGCCTTCAACAACTATACAACGCGAGCCAATAAAAGCACCATCTTCTATAATTACAGGAGCAGCTTGTAGAGGTTCTAAAACGCCTCCAATCCCAACACCACCAGACAAGTGTACATTTTTACCAATTTGCGCACAACTCCCAACAGTTGCCCAAGTATCTACCATTGTGCCCTCATCTACATACGCACCAATATTTACATAACTTGGCATTAAAATAGTGCCACTAGAAATGTAAGCACCATGTCGTGCAACAGCATGTGGTACAACTCTAACACCTTTTTCTTTGTAGCCTTTTTTTAATGGAATTTTATCATGATACTCAAAAATACCAACCTCTAAAGTTTCCATTTTTTGTATAGGGAAATATAACACTACAGCTTTTTTAACCCATTCGTTAACCTGCCAACCCTTTGTAGTAGGTTCTGCAACACGTAATGTGCCTAAGTCTAATAAATTAACCACTTCTCTAATCGCTTTTTGAGTTGCTTCTTCTTTTAAAAGTGCACTGTTGTCCCAAGCGTTTTCTATGGTTTGCTGTAATGTGCTCATAAATCATTGAATTTTCAACAAATATAAACTGTAAAAATGAATTATGGCACGAAATTTTATAGGATAAGACTATAAAAGTTTAAATTTGCACAAAAAATTAATAAAAAAATAGTCGTTTTTTTGAGTAACATATTATGGCAAGAATTTTAGCAATAGATTACGGAAAAGTAAGAACAGGAATCGCTGTGACTGATGAGCTTCAAATTATAGCTTCAGGACTTACAACTGTGGCTACAAAAGAATTGTTACCATTTTTAAAAAACTATTTAAATAAAGAAAAGGTAGAGTTGTTTTTGGTTGGTGCTCCCAAACAAATGAATAACGAGGTGTCAGAGAGCGAAGCATTAATTCTTCCGTTTTTAAAAACATTAGAACAACAATATCCAAACATACCAATGGAAAGAGTAGATGAGCGTTTTACCTCAAAAATGGCATTTCAAACCATGATTGATAGTGGTTTAAAAAAGAAACAAAGAAAAAATAAAGCATTACTAGACGAAATTAGTGCAACAATAATTTTGCAAAGTTACCTTTACAACAAATAAAAATTACATGATATTACCAATTGTAGCCTATGGCGACCCTGTTTTAAAGAAAAAAGGAAAAGAAATTAATAAAGACTATCCTAAGCTAGACACACTTATCGAAAACATGTACGAGACCATGTATGGCGCTCATGGTGTAGGTTTAGCAGCTCCTCAAATAGGATTACCAATACGCTTGTTTTTGGTCGATGCCTCTCCATTTGCAGAAGACGACGTGTTTACTTCAGAAGAGCAAGAAGAATTAAAAGTATTTAAAAAGACCTTTATTAATGCCAAAATTTTAGAGGAAAAAGGCGACGAATGGGCTTTTAACGAAGGCTGTTTAAGTATTCCAGACGTGCGCGAAGACGTGTTTAGAAAACCAGATATTACTATTGAATATTACGACGCGAATTTTAAAAAACATACCGAAAATTATTCAGGATTAATAGCACGAATTATTCAACACGAGTACGATCATATTGAAGGTGTTTTGTTTACAGATAAACTATCGTCATTAAAAAAACGTTTAATAAAAGGAAAATTATCTAATATTTCTAAAGGGAAAATTAGCATAGATTACAGAATGCGTTTTCCTGATATGAAAAAGAAAAGATAATTGTTGCAAAATAGTAACTAACATTGCATATTTGCTATCCTTAAAAAATAGATTATGAGTTTAAAGAAAGTTTTAGCCATTTCTGGGAAGCCAGGATTATATAAATTATTAACCCAAACACGTTCAGGTTTTGTTGCAGAATCGTTAATAGATAAAAAGCGAATTTCTGTAGGATTACAACAAAATGTAAGTGTGTTAAGCGAAATAGCAATCTATACTTTAACAGAGGAAGTGCCACTTAAAGCTGTGTTTAAAAAAATCCAAGACAAGGAAGATGGTAAGGAAACTTCTATTAGCCATAAAGATGGAAAAGATAAATTAGAAGAGTATTTCTTTGAAGTTTTACCAGATTATGACGAAGATAGAGTGTATGCAAGCGACATAAAAAAAGTTGTACAATGGTACAATATGCTATTAAAAAACGACTTGCTTAACTTAGAAGACGAAGACGCTTCAGATGAAGAAGAATAAATAAAATATTACCAATTAAAAATCCAGCCAATCGCTGGATTTTTTTGTTTATAGAAATAGTACTTTTACAAAAACATAAAAAATGAATTCTAGAGCAGACCAACTAAAAGCCTTTGATAGATTGTTAACTATAATGGACGAGTTGCGTGAGCAATGTCCTTGGGACAAAAAACAAACTATGGAAACACTACGCCATTTAACCATAGAAGAAACCTACGAATTAGGAGACGCTATTTTGGATAATGATTTAGAAGAAGTAAAGAAGGAAGTTGGAGATCTCTTATTGCATTTAGTGTTTTATGCTAAAATAGGAAGCGAAACAAATAGTTTTGATATTGCAGATGTGTGTAACTCTATTTGCGAAAAACTAATTTACAGACATCCACATATTTATGGCGATGTCAATGTTAAAGATGAAGAAGAAGTAAAAAGCAATTGGGAAAAACTGAAGCTAAAAGAAGGCAAAACAAGTGTGCTCGAAGGTGTGCCTAAAAGCTTACCAGCATTAGTAAAAGCAAACCGAATACAAGATAAAGTAGCAGGAGTAGGTTTTGATTGGGAACAACCAGAACAAGTATGGGAAAAAGTAGAGGAGGAGTTACAAGAGTTTAAAGACGAAGTAAAAGCCAATAACAGAGATGCTATGGAAAGCGAATTTGGAGATGTTTTATTTTCAATGGTGAATTATGCACGTTTTTTAAAAATTAATCCAGAAAATGCTTTGGAGCGCACAAACAAAAAGTTTTCAAAACGCTTTCAGTATTTAGAAGCAAAGGCTAAAAGCTTAAATAAAGACTTAAAAGACATGACTCTTGGTGAAATGGATGTTTTTTGGGAAGAAGCCAAAAAACAGTAATTGGAAAATCTTTTTAGTAGATTTTTCAAATACCTCAATTTTTGGGAAGAAGCCAAAAAACAGTAATTGGAAACTCTTTTTTAGTAGATTTTAAAATTAATATAAAATTCTCAAAACCAGATAATTAACATTTAATATTCTTCTTTACTTATCAGAACTATAAAAAAATTTTATTTTTTTATAGTCTTCGTAGTCCAAAACTATTTTTGTTGCGTATATATATAAAATGATATGGTTTTCATAAGAATAATTGGTTAATAGCAAACACAAATAAACTTGTCATATCATTTAAAAACAATTGTATTTATAGCTTTATAAATACTATTAGTTAGTTTAGTTAGGAGCCACAATCCTGCTTGTTTATACAAGCAGGATTTGGTTTTTTATACCTTTTGTAATTGCTCATAATTTGCTCAAAAAAAAACAGCTTTTACATGTAAAAGCTGTTTTTATAAAATGAGTTTATTTTGTAATCTCTTTTTGCTTAATATAATTCCTTAATTTTTTTAAGTTTAGTTTTCCAAAGCGTTAAAGCGTCTTTATGCTTAGCAATGTTTTTGTGTACATCTTGCACTAAAGGGTTTTTATCATCCACATTAGAGAAAAACTGTAAATTGTTTTCTAACTGGTTGATTTCTCCTTTAATTTCATCCACTTTTTTTCTTATAAAACTACGTTCGTTATCTAATACTCTAGAGTCCTTTGCTGTACTTAAATCTTGTAGTTTATTATCAAATTTAATAAGCTCAACTTCGGTTTTATTCATATCCAACGATGTAAATAAACCATCGAGAGCTTTATTAAATTGTCCTTCTATTTGGCGCTTGTTATTTGGTACACGACCAACGTTTTTCCATTTTTGGATATACTCTTTAATGTCTTTTAAATCTTCTTTTTGATCGCCTTTAAGTTTTAAGCTTTCTACTTCTTTTAAAAGCGTAGTTTTGGTTTCAAAATGTTGCTCTTCTTCTTGTGTAGCAGCATTCCTTTCAGCATGTATGCGATCAAAATAATGATTACAAGCAGCTTTAAATTGTTTCCAGATCTTGTCGCTGTCTTTTCTTGGTACATGGCCAATACGTTTCCAATCGCCTTGTATTTTTTTCATTAAAGGTGTAGTGGATTCAAAATCTTCACTGTCTTTATTGTCTTCTGCAATTTTAATAAGCTCTAGTTTTTTTGCTAAATTATCGTATTGGTCTTTCTTTAAATTTTTGTAAAACGCATTTTTGGTTTTATTAAATTCTCTAACAGCAGATTTAAACTTAGTCCACGTTGCTTCATTAACCTTAATAGGTACTTTTCCTGCTTTAAAAAATTCGGCTCTTAATGCTTCAATTTCTTTAATCTTATTTTGGATCACACCATGAGATTTCATTTCAGAGGCAGTAATTGCTTCAATTTTATCAATAATCTCGTGTTTGTTTTTTAGATTTTGCTCGTAAACTTCATCCAATTTAGAGAAATATTCTTGTCTTTTATCGTGTATTTTTTTTGTTGCCGCTTTAAATCGATCCCAAACTAATTCTCTATGTTCTTTAGCTACAGGTCCTAAATCTTCTTTCCATAATTTATGTAAGACTTGGAGTTCTCTAAAGGCTCTATTGGTGTCATCGTCTGCAGCAAGTTCTTCGGCACGTTCTATAATTTTAATTTTCTGCTCTAAGTTATGCTCAAAATCTTTGTCTCTTAAGTCTCTGTCTAAATGTAAGAGGTCGTAAAATTTCTCTACGTTAAAGTGGTAGCTATTCCAAGCATTATTATATTTATCTCTTGGTATTGGACCAGCTGTTTTCCATTGGTCTTGTAAATCTTTAAAGGCTTTGTATTTGGAGTTCATACTGTCTTCAGCATCTTCCATTAGCGCTTTAATATTTTCAATTATAGTAAGTCTTTTAGATAAGTTATCTTTTAAACTCGACTCTAAGTTTTTATAATGTGCGTTTAGTTTTTGTCTGTATTCCTTATAAAGGGATTTAAATTTATTTTGAACAGGATTAGAATAGTGAAAATCGATTTCGTTTCCGCCTTCGCTTAAAAATGCTTCTTTTCTTTCCTCTACAAGTTCGTTATACTTATTGTAAAATTCGTTTTTAATCTCGTCTGCAGGTTTTTTTATAGCTTGGATTTTTTGAGAGTTAAGTAGTTTCTCAAATTCTTCTACCAAAGCATCCATAGAGAGCTCTTCGTAAGCTTTTTCTTCTATATTATGTCTTTCACTATTGCCTTCATCTTCAGCATCTTCAGCATTAGAGGCTTCAATTTCGTCTAAAGCAGCATCCTCTTCATTAGGTGTTGCTTCCTCTTTAATTTCTTCCGAAGTTACTGTAGATTCTGTGCTTTTAACAGCTTCTTTCTTCTCAATTCCGTCTGCATTTTGCAGGTTATCTTGCTCTGACATTTTAAAATGTTATTTATTACTGTATTAATTAGTGTTTAAATATACTAACAACTTCAATATATACAAAGGTTGTAGAGTTTTAATTTTAAGTTACTTGTTCCAAATAGACCAAGATTTTTCTGCTTGTAACACTAACATGTTATAGCCATTTATAATGGTAGCGCCTTGTGATTTTCCTAATTTTAAAAAAGTGGTTTCTTCAGGATTGTAAATTAAATCGAATAATATATGTTTATTATTAATTGCATGGTAAGGAATTTCTGGTCGTTGCTTAACATTTGGAAACGTACCTAAAGGTGTACAATTAATTATAATAGAGGCATTATTTATATGGTCATCTAGCAAATTGTTATAAGCCATTGTACTATTATTTGAAACGTTGCGAGACACAAATTTATACTCAATATTAAGTTGTTGTAGTGCAAAAGCAACCGCCTTACTTGCACCTCCAGTTCCTAAAATCAATGCTTTTTTATGATGTGGTTTTAAATGCGGTTTTAAGCTGTTTTTAAATCCATAATAGTCTGTATTGTATCCAATAAGCTTTCCTTTTTTTGTTATTTTGATAGTGTTAACTGCACCAATTTTTTTAGCTTTTTTATTCAGTTTGTCTAAATATGGTATTACAGCTTCTTTATAAGGAATGGTGACGTTTAGGCCTTTAATATTTGCGTTTTTTTTAAAAATGCTTTTAAATAATTTAATATTTTCTATGTCAAAGTTTTCATAGGAAGCATTTTCGATTGCTTTTTGCTTAAACTTAGTTTCAAAATACCCTTTAGAAAAAGAGTACGAAATGTTTTTGCCTAAAAGTCCGAATCTACGCATTTGCTGGTCTGGTTTTTCGTCCATAAAGTTCTAAACCTAAAACAATTGCAATACCTATAATTATAAACAAAAGGGCTAAAAAAGTCTCTTGGTTTAACTCAGGTATGTACCTATTATAGTTTTCTATAATTTTTTTACCTGTGGAATCTAGCATATAACTGTTATCGGGATTTGTTTTAAAAACAGTTTTTTTCCAAGGCCAAACTACACCAAGTGAGCCAACAATAAAGCCTATAATAGTTGCAATAGTTATGCTTTTATAATGTTTTAAAATATAGTTTAAAACATGCGAAAAGGTTACTAATCCTGTTATGGAGCCTAAAGTAAAAACAGCTAATACTTTTAGTAATCTTAATCTAATAGTATTTTCTAAAAAACTAAAATCGCCTGAAACCATTTCAATAAATGTGTCGTATAAAGCATTTACAGAGTCCACAAGTAGCAATACATAATTTCCTAACAAGATTAAAATAAAAGAACCTGAAAATCCTGGAAGTGTCATACCAGAAACGCTTATTATACCACAGAAAAACACAAAAATAAGATTATCATTTTCGGTAGCAGGATCTAAAAAACTAATCGCAATTCCTAGAGCCACACCTAAAAAGAGACTAAGGTACGTTTTGGTATTCCAGTCTTTAAAATCCTTGCTTATATAGTAAATAGACCCTAAAATCATCCCAAAAAAGACACTCCAAACATATAGCTCATAATGCTTTATAAAATAATCTAAAATCTTAGAAATACTAAAGTAGCTAATTAGCATTCCAAAAAAGAGAAGACTTAAAAATGGACCATTAATATAATTGTAAAAGCTTTTAAACCGACCAGTAAAAAGTAGCTTAAATGCATTTTTATTTACTTTTTGAAGGGAGTAAATAAACTCTTCGTAAAAACCAGCAACAAACGCAACAACACCACCAGATACACCAGGAACTTTATTAGCTGCTCCCATTCCTAGACCTTTTAAAACCAAGAAAAATTTATCTTTTAGTGTACGCGTTTGTTCCATTATTTCTTTTTAGCGCCTAGCTTTTCTAATATTAAAATGGTTAAAAACCCAAAGGTCATTAATATAATTGCAATTAAAAGTTGATCGTCAATACCATTAAGTTTGGCATAGGTAAATGGCGAAATACTTTCTTCTATTACAATTTTATAGGATTCGAAATCTAGTGTGTTTTTTTGGTGTACAGAAAGGGTTGCTAAATCAGACACTTTATTAAAAGGTACAATTTTACCAGATGCATCATCCATTACAGTAATTGTACGTTTCCAAGGCCAAACTTTGTTTAAAGAACCTGCAATAAAACCTGTTAAAACCGCTAAAGTTATATTGTTATAATGTTTAAATAGCCATTTTAAAAGTCTGCTAAAACTTAATAAACCTACAATAGCTCCTAAAGCAAAAAGTGCAATTTTTTTAATATCGAAATCATGAAACGCATTGCTTAAGGTTTTATAAGCACCAAGAATAACCAATATAAACGAACCAGAAATGCCTGGTAAAATCATTGCGCAAATAGCTATTGCACCTGCAAAAAACAGAAAGAATGAGTTTGTACTAGAGGCTAAAGACGGTAAGCTAGTAATGTAAAATGCAACAAGTGCTCCAACAATTAGTGCTATTACAGTAGGAATATTCCACTTTGTTATTTGTTTACCAACAAAATAAATGCTAACTAAAATAAGGCCAAAAAAGAACGACCAAATAAGTACAGGATGTTGCTCTATAAGTACTTTTGCCAAGCGCATAAAAGAGACAAAACTAATTATTAAGCCAATGAGTAAAGCAGATACAAAATTACCATTAGCTTGTCGCCAAAAGGCGCTAAAGCCTTCGTTTTTTAGCGTTTTGAATAATGAAATATTAATGTTGCTTATGGTATTTACCAACTCTTCGTAAATACCAGAAATAAAAGCTATTGTGCCTCCAGAAACTCCTGGAACTGCATCTGCTGCTCCCATTGCAGCACCTTTTAATGAAATAATTAGGTAATCTATAAAACGTCTTTGCATCTTTAGTTTTTTAGTAAACCAAAGGTATATAATTTTTAAAAGAAGATGAGTTTTATATTAAGAATTTAACCTATTGGTATCTTTTAGCATTTGATACACTTTTGGAAATAATTCTTCGAGAATAATTACTTGCTCAGCATCAAAAATAAAGGCATTTTTTAAATGGTAACTTGCCTTTTCTGTTTCTAAAAGTTTATAGTATAATCCTGCAAGTCTAAATTCTATTTCTGCTTGTTCTGGGTAAAACTCCGACGCTTGTAATACATTTTTAATAGCAGATTCAGGTTCACCTAATAGTATAAGGACATCGCATCTTAGTAACCAAGTTTCTAGCTCATAATTCCCTAATTCTAAGGCACGCTTTAAACCATGTTCGGTTTCTTCATAAAACTTTAAACGATGATTGATTTGTGCATATAATTTCCAGTACTTAACATTTTCACTATCTATATGTATTGCTTTATTTATATAGTATAATGCTTTTTGGTATTTTTTTTGTTTGTTGTAAAATTTGGTAATAGCAATCCATCCTTTATCTAATAATGGGTCTTCTTTTACTGTTTTATAATAGTACTGTACTGCTAACTTTTTATCTCCTAATTTTTCGTAACATTGTCCTATTCTTAATAAAGCAAAAGACGTTGGATCTTCTAATTGAAGGGAAATTTCATAATTTTCTATCGCTTCTTTATATTCGCCAAGTTTTTCTAATACCTTACCTTTTTCGAGGTATGCACCTATAAAAGTATCGTCAGAAATTATAGCAAAATCAAAAGCAGCAAGTGCTTTTTTATAGTCTTTAATGGCGTAATATTGCTTTCCTAGTTGGTGCCAAGCGACTTCGCAATAAGGATTTTTGTCTAAATAAATGTTTAAATAGGTGACTGCTTCTTCATTTTGGTCTAAAAAATCGAAACAATAAATAACATTATAAAGTGAGGTGTAATCTTCTGGGTCACTTTCTAGGCACTTCATGAAGCTTACTTTTGCATTTTCAAATTGATCTAGAAATAAATATTCCATACCAATTAGTGAGTATATATCTACATTATCTTCCGAAAGGTCTAAGGCTTTAGTTAAGACATCTATGGCAAGTTCATGCTTATCTTCTTTAGATAAAAGATTTGCTTTTTGAATGTGGATTTCTTCATTTAAAGGCTCAACAATATACAGTTCATTAAGTAGTTTATTGGCTTCATCGAGTTTGTTTTCAAAAATGAAAACTTCAGTTTTAAATAATTTAAGATTTGTAGAGGTTGGATGTTGTTCTAATCCTAATTTAATAGCCTTTTTTGCCAATGCCACCTTGCCTTGATTAAGGTAATAGTGGATTATATTTTCAAATTCTGCAGAGTCAAAAAACAACACATTGTTTGTTTTTAACATCGATTCAAATTTTGTTAGCGATAAGTTGTTATGGTCTTCTTGACTAAACTCCATAGGCACTTGTTTATAGTTCAATAAATGTAATGTTCATTAGCCGTTTGAAGGCTTTAAAACATTAAATGTTTTTAACAAAGTAATTAACACTTTGCACTTTAATAGTTTGTTTTTGGTGGTTTTTAATTGATTTTCAGTAGGTTAAAAGCCTACTTTTTTTGTGTTATTGAATTAAGTATGTCAATAATAATGCCACAACCTTTCTCAATTTCTTCATTTGAAATCGTTAAAGGAGGTGTAATTCTAATAGCTTTAGTTTCAAAAAGAAGCCAAAATAGAATTAAACCTTTGTTTTGCGCTTTTAAAATAATTTCATTTGTTAGTTCTGCGGAAGGCGTTAGTGCAGCAAGCATTAAGCCTTTGCCTCTAATTTCTGTTATGAGAGGATGCTGTAAGAGTTTCCTAAATAAAGCTTCTTTTTCAAGTGTTTTAGCCATTAAATCACTTTCGGTTATTTCTTTTAAGGTAGCAAGTGCAGCTGCTGCAATTACTGGATGACCACCAAAAGTAGTGATGTGACCAAGTTTTGGATTGTCCTGCAAGCAACTCATCATTTTTTCTGAAGCTGTAAAGGCTCCAATTGGCATGCCACCAGCTAATCCTTTACCTGTAACCAAAATATCTGGTTCGCAATTATAATGCTCAAAACCAAAAAGCTTTCCTGTACGTCCTATTCCTGGTTGAATTTCGTCTAAAATAAGCAAAGCACCAACTTCTGTACAACGTGCTTTAATTTTTTGTAAAAAGTTATTTTGAGGCTCAATAACACCTGCTCCACCTTGTATAGTTTCTAAAACAACACAAGCTGTTTTTGTAGTAATGTGTTTTAAATGAGGCTCGTAATTGAAAGTAATGTGACTAACATCTGGTAACAAAGGCCTAAATGGTGCTTTGCGTTCCTCGAAATCCATAAGACTAAGTGAGCCTAAAGTATTGCCATGATAGGCATTATGAGCGGCAATTAGTTGTGAGCGACCAGTGAAACGTTTGGCTAGTTTTAGTGCACCTTCAATAGCTTCGGTTCCAGAATTTACTAAATAAGTGGTTTGTAAATGTGCTGGTAAATATTTGGCTAATAACTTGGTAAGTTCGACTGCTGGTTTTTGAATATATTCACCATAAACCATAACGTGCATATAGCTGTCGAGCTGTTTTTTTATTGCTGAAATTACTCGTGGATGTCTGTGGCCTAAAGGTAATGCGGAAACTCCTGCGACAAAATCTAAATAGGCTTTGTTATTTGTATCATAGATATACGAGCCTTCTGCATGAGCGATTTCTAAAGCTAAAGGATGTGGTGTTGTTTGTGCCTGATATTTTTGAAAATCACTACTCATTTTTCTTTAAAATAGGTTTTCTTCCAGAGTCTGAATTCATAAGAGAATCTCTCATTTTTTGAGGTAAACGTCTTGCCGCTTTTGAGGGTTTTTGCTCTGCTTTAAGTTGTGGTTTCTTAGCTTCGGTTTTAGGTTTTGTTTCTTCTTTTTCGGCTTTTTGAACGCGTTCAATTAAAGCTTCATCAAAAAACTCTTCTTGTGGCACATAAGCTTCCAAACCTTTAATTACTGGTAGGTTTAAAGGTGGATCGTCTTCAAAAAGGCTTTCTACACTTGTTGGACGTTCGTCTTCTCGCCAATCAAAACCTCTTAGTTTTCTTGCGTTTTTTGGAAACTCAGTTTCTGGATATAGTTTGCCTTCTACTTGATTGTTTTTTCTAAGCTCAACAATTTCATTAGCTTCAAAATACATCACAATACTTGCAGATTTTGATTTTTCGATACCTATTAATTCGTTTTCATCATTTCTTGCGTAATAAATAGATTCTGCATTTTTAATCACATCAACTTGTTTTAGCTTGTTATTTTCATTAAACAAACCATAGAGTCGTTTACCAGAAATTTGATTGTAACCATCTTCACTTATAGTGTCTTTACTTATTAAAAAGGCATTTTCGAATACAATTAGCGAATCTAATTTCTCTGTTTTTGGATTTGATTTTAAATGAATAGTATCTCCTGTCATCTGATTGGCGAAATTCCAGAGAATAGGTTTGCGTTTGGTGGCAAAGGCATCATTAGACGATAAACGCGATAAATTGATAAGTTTTGTAAGTCCTGTTTTGTGATTAGCATGTATAGAATCTGCTTTTCCGCTCATATCGGATTTAAAAATTTTAGCGTTTCTAAAGGCTCTCGTAATTCTATGTTCTGGCTTACCAGTAACCATTAGCGTGTCTGCATGCATAAAAATAGAATCGTTTTCCTGAAGCGTAATGGCTAAAGCGCGTTTGGTAATAAACACGGAGTCTTTATCTTTAAACACTTCGGCATAATGACCTTTAATAATGCTATTATTTATAGTGTCTGTAATTGTAATATTATTGGTTGCAGAGGCGAAATTTTTCAAACGGTTAAAAAACAAACTGTCGCCTTCTATAATGCGATTATCGTAATCAATCCTCGATTTTCTTACAAAATGGCCTACTTTATTTTTGGTGTCGTAAAATCCACGTTCGCTATAAATTTTACTCGAAGCGTCTGTTATTGTACTTGGTCCAAACATATAAGCGTGTGCAGTTGTTGTATAATAATCTAACTGCTCTGTTTTTAATACGTAGTCTGGATTTACAAGTTTTACTTTGTTAACAAATTGGTATTTTTTCTGGTTCATGTAGTAACGACCAATTGTACTTGTAATAGTACCAGAACTATCTCTTACCACAGTGCCTCCTGTTTTATAAAAGGCTTGTTGTTTTACACGATCAAAATAGAGTTTATCTGTTGTTAATTTTGAGCTTGGCTCTGTTAACACCACATCTCCACTAGCAAATGCTAATTGGGTTTTTCCACTATATTCGGCGTAATTGGCATTCATGTTTATAGTATCGCCTTGCTTCATTTTTACGTTTCCGTAGGCTTCTATAAAATCGTCTTTACTATATATAATGGCTTGGTCACACCACATGTCTATGCCATCGTGGAATACGTGGACTTGTCCTGCTTCGCTACGCGTTAAAATTCTAGCTCCTGGATATTTTTCTTCGTCGATATCTCCAAAACCTGCTTCCCTAATCTCAATACGTTTGTTGTTTTGAGCTTGAGCAATTGTGCTTAAAAACGTAAGACTTAAAAATAGGAATATGTATTTGTGTAATTTCAATATAATGTATTGTTTGCGCAAAAATAATGATAAATTTAGTTAAGTATTAGTGCTTTTGTAGTCACTTATGAAAACTTTATGATTAAATACCAAAAAACCTGCCAGTTTTTGTTGGCAGGTTTTTAGGGGTTGTTTTGTAATTTCTTTTATTTAGTGTTCAATAGAATGTTTATGCTTCCACTTGGTAATTTATAGCTTTTTTTATTTTTTAAATCATAAATAATATCGCTATAGACACTAATTTTGAAAAATAACACCTCTTTGTTATTAAAACTAGCTTTTGCAATCCAATGTCCTTTCCAAAGAAATATAGAGTTTGTTTCTTTACTAGTTTTAAGTAGAGGTATAACTTTTTCAGTTTTTAACTTAAAAAAATCTTTGTTTTGCAAATAAGAAGGATCTAACCCTTTTTCTTTATAAATGATAAATTCATCTAAATTTGACCAATCTAAATTGTTAGGTTGGCATGAGAAAAATGATATAAGAATTATAGTAATTAAAATATTTTTCATGTTAACAATCATCATTATTTTTCTCATAATGAATAGTGATAACTTTACTTTGCGCTATTACATTATTACTTAATGTGCATAGAGTTAATAAAGTTGTAAAAATAAGTCTGTACATGGCTATATATTTATTTTAACGCTCCAAGCTAACTTAGAGCGTTTTGATTTGGGTAATATGTTTTAAAATTATAATAAGTACTACTACTTATTTATTCTCTTGCTAACTATTTTATTTATAATTAAATAGATAATAATTACAAAAATTATAATACACACTATAATTTGCCAATTTAAAATAGTAAAGTAATAATCACCTATACTAATATCCATATTTTTTTTATATCAAAAGTTAATAATTCTATAATGATCTATAAAAAAAGCATTTAAATAAGTGAATTTTTCTTCTGACCTAATATTAGATGCTTTTTTTAATAAAAATTGTTTAGGAAATTCGTAATAAAAAAGATTGTTTGTTATTTCATTTTTTATTAATTCTACTAGTTTTATTGTGTCAAATGAATAACTTTCTTTCAAAGTTACCTTATTATAATCTACATCATTATTACCTTCTAATAAGCAAATATGATAGTATGGTATTAGATGACTAATGTAAATTGATAGCACATTTATTTTTGATTTATAACAATCCAAAACAATTTGAAAATTATAAGAAGGAAAAGTTAAACCCATTTTGAACTCAGTTATTGAAAGAGGTCTAATTTTATTTTCTAATTTTTTTAAAAAAAGATTAAATTCAGTGTTATTTGAATTGTTATAATTTGTTTTTTCTAAATAACGTTTAGCTTCCAAACTGTCATTATAATCTATGTCAAATATAGATTTTCCTTTTGGGTAATATAAATAAGAAATAGTATTTAAATAGTTTTCGAATAACATTTTACAATAATTTTAGTCACAATCATCTGGCAGAAACCAATAGCTTTCATAGTCTTTAATTGGACCATTAAAGCCCAATGGAGGAGTGAAACTGGCTTTTCCACCACTAATATGTGTACCATTTGTCATTTCATCTCTTATATACTTTCAAAGTACTTTTTTTTAAATTTTGGCTTTCGACAACTGTTAATGTTTTTCCTTTATCAAAAGGTAAACTATAAACAAATATACGGTCAAATTTAGAGTTTGGAATGCCTTTAATGTAAGAGTATTTATAACCAAACCCGATGTTTTTCTTTGTATTAATAGGACGCAAATTAAAAAGAGAACCAGAATCCCTATTTATTAATCCATTAAAATCAGATTTGCTAGTGTTTTGTAAATTCTTTAGCTCAACAGTTAAGTATATGCTACCTGAATATTCTTTTTCGTAATAAAAACTTATTGAATTGTCATTATTTTTCTCATAATAAATAGTGATATCTTTACTTTGCGCTATTACATTATTACTTAATGTGCATAGAGTTAATAAAGTTGTAAATATAAGTCTGTACATGGCTATATATTTATTTAAACGCTCCAAGCTATTAGCTTGGAGCGTTATGGAGATATTTTAGTTTTTGTTTATATATAACTTTTTTACTGAAATATTATCAATAAGCCCATCATTATCAGAATCTAAAAAAAAGATATTTTTATGAATTACTAATTTACCATTTTCATTTTGATTATTGTTTGTGATTTTTTGTAAAAAGCTATTCTTATAAATTAGTTTAACTGAATCAATTTTAAAGCCTACACAAACCCCTTCCGAAGTTTTATATTTTTCAGAATCAGTACTAATAGATTTTATAACATTGTTTTCATCGGTAATAACTTCAATATCAGATACGTTTCTTGTGTTGACTTTATCACCTAAGTTTATATTTGATATTCCAGTTTGTGTTATTAATTTACTAGTTTTTGAGCAAGAAGTAAAGTTAAAAATAAGAAAAACAAATAAAATATTTAATATTGTATTATTCATAATTAGTTGCATGTTCCATTATTATTTTGCGTGTTACTATTATTTGTGCTTCTTGTAGCTCCTTGAGGAACTGTCATATTTCTAATATCCTGACCAAGATTACCTGGATTACTACCATTCCCTCCATAAGGCCAAACTCCATTTGTATCAGGAAGCGATATACCTATTAAATTAAAAACTTGATTACCAAAATCGGTACAATTATTTGTATTTAAATTGTAATTAGCACTGTAATTCGTAATTAAATTATGAACATTTGCTAACTGTGTAGGCGTAATATTTGTAGATAAACTTACGTCAAATTCTGTGTCACTATTATCTCGAATTAAGCCAGCAGAAGTTATTACACCACTTGTCGGATTAATTGTATTTGGTGTAGGGTAAAATCCTAAATATCTTGTTATACCATTTTGATTGATACCAATAAAAGTATGTCCTACATCAATAGGATCAGAAATGCTCAAATTATAACTATACGGATCTGTTGAGTTTGGTATTGGTTGGTCTACGTATATTGTTATTTCAGCACTTTGAGTTAGATCAAAACATTTTAAATATTCCACTAAGTTTTGAATAGGATTTCCACCATAATCTACAGGAAAAATATCCGACCAAATATCATCAATTTCTTCTTGCGTTAATATAACTTCTTCATTATGATTATTACCGACTCCTCCAGCATGTGGACCATTATAGTGGTCATGATATGAAGCATCATCTATATCGTAAGGCATTCCATGATAGTCATTATTTGGTGGTATATATACCCATTCTGTTGTTGTTCCATCATAAGAAGAGTGAGAATAATACAAAGTAGAGCCTCCTCCAGAATTTGAATACCAATCTGTATAATGGTTAGTTCTTACCAAGGTCCAACAGCCAGCACAATGTGTTCCACCTACTGCAGGAGCTCTTTCAAGAGTATTAATTCCTGTAAAGTCTTGTAGTGTAATTTTTTCAATAATAACACCTTTTTCGTAAGCTTTTATTATTGTGTTTTCTCCTTTTAAATTGTAATGATATACTGTGCCATTAAAGTCTTTAGTTTTAAAATAGCCTAATTCATTCGGTAAATTAGTGTTACTAGATAAAAATTTAATAATCTCATAATTCCATAAATCATCATCGTCTTGGTATACAATTAATTTAAACACAGAAAATTTTTCTAATTCACTTCTTACTTTTAAATGTGTATTAAATTCATAAGTTAAAAAAGAGTTTTCGTTGTTAACTTTTTGATTATAGTTTGTCCAATCTACATCTAGATTGTTTTTTATAAATGAATTACTAAAATTTTCTAGCGTAAAATTGTTTTGTATTTGTTTAATTTCTGATAGCTCAAGGTTTGATATACTCTCTTCCGAGCAACTAACATTAAGTAAAAGTATTCCTAGAGCTAAGAATCCGATTTTTAATAAATTTTTCATTTTGTGTTTCATAAGTTTAGTTTTTAAATTTTTAATGAAACAATAATAAGTTGTATTATAATTTTAAAAGTACGAAATATTAAGATAGTTAATTATTTCGGACACCTTTTTTATATTGCACAGGTGTTTTGTTAGTAAATTTTTTAAATGCTGTATAAAAACTTGATTTAGAATTAAAACCCGCTTCTAACCCAATTGACTCAATTGTATAATTTTTGTAATTATTATCTAAAAGCATTTCTTGGGATTTGTTTATCCTTAATTTATTAATGAAATCATTAAAATTATAGTTAGTATTAGCATTAAATAATTGGGATATATAACCTTTACTTATCTCAAATTTATCAGCAACTAAGGTTAAGTTTAAGTCTGGATTTAAATATATTTCTTCTTCTGTAATCCAATCCATGATTTTGTTCAAAGATTTGTTATTAGATATATTGTTATTTGGTTTTAAAAGTTTTGAAAAAGTGTTTTGCTCTATTAAAGCTATTCTTATCGTTTCTCTATCATTATTAATTTTAGAATTAATAATACTTACATAAGAAATCCAATATACAAGTAACGAAATGCTTATCCAAAGAGGATAATAGATTTTAAGTCCAGTATTTAAACTAGTTTGCATTATTATTATAGTTGCAAACCAAAATAAACACATAATACCTCCAATATAAAGTATGTGTATTAACCATTTAGTTTTAGCTCTAACGTTTTCTTTTATATATTCAATATTATTTTTTTTATAATTTTTAATTTTTAGTATAATAATTACAATTAATATTAAATTGAATAAGAATGAGAAAGTTTCTAATAAAATATTTATTGTTCTTAATTGATTATCATTGAAGAATAATTTATAGGATATTATAATATTAAAAAATAGGCTAATAAAAAACGGAAGGATTAATAAAAATAAATTTTTATTTGAAATTTTATTTTTTAAATAACTATTAACAAATAAAAAGAAAAAGGGAACTATTAAGGTGTCACAAGGAATTCTTAAGTTAACAAAAATTGATATAAATCCTTTTAAACCAACGTCATCTATCCAGTATTGTAAATTGCTGAATGATAAAGCTAAAACGGTAAATACAATATAATTATTAGTCTTAGATTTATATTTTTTATTAAATAATACGATTAGGCTAAAAATTAAGCCTTGTATTATTCCAGTGAAAATAATTATATTGTATATATTAAAATTTAAATCACTCAAATTCAGTTACATAAAAATAGTCTGTTTCCTATCTGGTCCAACAGAAACCACATGGATAGGAATATTGAGTTCTTTTTCTAAAAACGAGATATAATCGTTTAATTCTTTTGGAAATTGCGCTTTATCTGTCATTTGAGTTAAATCCTCTTTCCAGCCTTTAAAATCTGTATAAATAGGAGTAATGTTTTCAGGTTCTATATTGTATGGTAAGTGCGTAATAGTTTCTCCTTTATATTTATAAGCTGTTGCGACTTTAAGGGTTTTAAATCCAGAAAGCACATCACCTTTCATCATCATTAATTTAGTCACACCATTAACTTGGCAAGCATATTTAAGTGCTACTAAATCTAACCAACCACAACGACGAGCACGTCCTGTAACTGCGCCAAATTCGTGTCCAATACGTGCCATATCTTCGCCAACGGAATCAAATAATTCGGTTGGGAAAGGACCAGAACCAACACGAGTAGTATAGGCTTTAAAAATTCCATAGACGTCACCAATTTGATTTGGTGCAACACCTAAACCTGTACAAGCTCCTGCTGCAGTGGTATTACTAGAAGTTACAAAAGGATACGTCCCAAAATCGATATCTAATAAAGACCCTTGAGCACCTTCGGCTAAAATAGATTTACCAGAGTGTTGCGCTTGGTATAAATACTCTTCAGAATCTATAAATTGTAGTGATTTTAATACTTTAATAGATTCGAAGAACTCAGTTTCCATTTCTTCTAAATCATACTGTACATCTACATTATAAAAATTAATCATCGCCTCGTGCTTATTGGCTAAAGCTCTGTATTTATCTTTCCAATCTGCTAACTCTAAATCGCCAACACGAATGCCATTACGACCTGTTTTATCCATGTACGTTGGACCAATACCTTTTAAAGTAGAGCCGATTTTAGCTTTTCCTTTAGAGGCTTCACTTGCCGCATCTAATAATCTATGAGTTGGTAAAATAACATGTGCTTTACGCGAAATGATAAGTTTAGCTTTGTAATCAATATCAAATTGATCTAGTCCTTCCAGCTCTTTTGCAAAAACCACAGGATCTATAACTACACCATTACCAATCACATTCATAGATTTTTTATGAAAAATCCCAGAAGGAATAGTGCGTAATACGTGTTTTATGCCATCAAATTCTAGTGTGTGACCAGCATTTGGTCCACCTTGAAAACGTGCAATAATATCGTAATTAGAGGTTAAAACATCGACAATTTTTCCTTTGCCTTCGTCTCCCCATTGTAGTCCTAGTAGTAAATCTACTGCCATTGTAAAATATTATTTTTTGGTTGATTTTCGGTTGCCGTAAAAGTAGAGTGAGTGTGTGTTGATTTCGATATCAAAAATCTCTTCAATTGTTTTTTTAATAGATTGAATTCTTGGGTCGCAAAACTCAATCACTTCTCCTGTATCAGTAAGGATAACATGATCGTGCTGTTTATCGAAATACGATTTTTCGTAATGTGCTTGGTTTTGACCAAACTGGTGTTTTCTTACCAAACCACAAGTTAAAAGTAACTCTATAGTATTGTATAAGGTTGCACGACTTACACGATATTTTTTGTTTTTCATGTTTAAGTAGAGCGATTCTATGTCAAAATGCTCCTCACTATCGTATATTTCTTGAAGTATAGCGTAACGTTCTGGAGTTTTACGATGTCCATTACTTTCTAAAAATGTAGTAAATACATTTTTTACTATTTCCTGATTTTTAGTATCTGTTTTCACACTCATATATAGTGGCAAATTTACGGAATTTTTTGAGTATTCTTATACTTAAAGAATTGTTTGGTAGAAGTGTTATTAATAATTGTTAATAACTGTTTTTATTCTCTAGAAACGTTATCAATTCCGTTTACCTTTTTGAGGTTTTCCATTAGCTTTTTAAGCATGGTTTGGTTGTTAACCACTACATTAATTTTTCCTGTAAATATACCATCGTCACTTTGAAAGCTAATACTTTTCATATTAACATGCATATTAGATGAAATGACTTTAGTGATCTCGTTAACCAAGCCTAAATTATCTATACCAGACAATTTAATTTGTGCTGCAAACTCTTGTTGAGAGGAGTCTATCCATTTTGCAGTCATAATCCTGTAGGCATAATTGGATTGTAAGCTTACTGCATTTGGACAGTTTTTTTTATGCACTTTTATGCCATCGCTAACGGTTAGAAACCCAAAAACATTATCTCCAGGAATTGGAGAACAACAATTAGCAAAGGAATAATCTAATTTTTCTTCTTCTTTACCAAATACTAAAAGATCGTATTTTGTAGTAACTTCATCCTTTTCAATGTCTTCTTTATTAGTCGATGGTTTTCTGGAAATTTTATTTTTAATATAGCTCATAAAAGCATTACTCCTTGAGGAAGCATACTCTTTAAGCATTGTGTTATCAATAGTGCCAAGTCCAACACGATAAAATAAATCTAAACTTGTTTTAAGTTTAAAATGATTTACCATTTCGTTTACAGAGTTTTCATTAAGCGTAATTTTAAGCTGTTTTAATTTTCGTCTTAAAATTTCTTTTCCTTCTTCTCCTAATACTTTCTTTTCATCATTTAATGACGCTTTTATTTTGCTTCGAGCTCTTGCTGTAGTTGCATAATCTAACCAGTTAGAATTTGGTCTAATATTCTCTGAAGTCATGATATCTACACGATCTCCACTTTTTAATTCGTGACTTAAAGGCACTAATTTACCATTTACTTTTGCACCTCTGGTTTTCATGCCAACTTCTGTATGTATACTAAAAGCAAAGTCTAAGGGTGTTGCGCCTTTTGGCAAGGATTTTAAATCTCCTTTTGGAGTGAACACAAAAATTTCTTTAGAGTAGAGATTGAGTTTAAACTGCTCTACAAAATCTACTGCATTTTGTGAGGGATTTTCTAAGGTTTCTTGGAGTTTGTTAATCCAATCGTCTAGACTATCTTCTTTATCGTCTGTATTTTTGTATTTGTAGTGGGCTGCATAACCTTTTTCGGCAATTTCATTCATACGCTCACTACGTATTTGCACTTCTACCCAACGTCCTTTTGGTCCAACTACTGTAATGTGTAAGGCTTCATATCCTGTGGATTTAGGTGAAGAAATCCAGTCGCGAAGACGAACAGGATTTGGCCTAAAGTGATCGGTTACAACTGAATATATTTTCCATGCCAGAAATTTTTCGTTTTCAAGATCACTTTTATAAATAATTCTAATGGCAAATTTATCGTAAACTTCATCAAAAGCAACACCTTGTTTTTCCATTTTTCGACGTATTGAAAAAATAGATTTTGGACGGCCTTTAATATCATAATTTAAACCTTCTTTATCTAACGATTGTTTTAGGACATTGCTAAATTCTTCGATATAAGCATCTTGTTCTTCTTTGCTTTCTTGCATTTTTTCTTGGATGTCATTAAATACTTCTGGTTGAGTATATTTTAATCCAAGATCTTCAAGTTCTGTTTTAATATTATAAAGTCCAATTCTATGTGCCAAAGGCGCATAAATATAAAGTGTTTCGCTAGCAATTTTTATTTGCTTATCTGCACGCATAGACTCCATGGTTTGCATGTTGTGTAAACGGTCTGCGATTTTAATAATAATTACACGCACATCATCATTAAGAGTAAGCAGCATTTTACGAAAATTCTCTGCCTGAAGTGAGACATCCATATCCTTTTTTAAGGATGATATTTTTGTAAGTCCATCTACAATTTTCGCAATGGTTTCTCCAAAAAGTTGTTCGATATCTTTTATGGTGTAATCGTCGCTATCCTCAACCACATCGTGGAGTAAGGCAGCAGCAATTGACGTAGCATCTAATCCAATTTCTTTAGCCACAATTTTAGCCACAGCAATGGGATGAAAAATATAGGCTTCGCCACTTTTTCTGCGTTGGTCTTTGTGCGCATCAACAGCAACCTCAAAGGCTTTGCGTATTAGTTTTTTATCGTCGGTTGTTAAATCGCGATAGCTTACACTTAAAAGCTCTTTGTAGGCTTTGGTTATGGCCTGATTTTCTTTTTCTAGATCTACTGCTGTCATATTGTGATTTCTATACTAAAAATAGTAAAAAAATTGAATGTGCAGTATGTTTTTTGAAGATTAAACTAAATAAGTTTATTTTTTATAAACCTGAAGTTTTAAACCCATTCCGTAATTGGTTAGGCCTTGGCTTAATAGGTTAGAGTCGTTAATGTTATTTTGGTCAAAACGTTGCCATCTGTTTCCATTTAAAAACACGCGTTTTACATACGTGTTTTTACCAATAACCTTATCTGTAAAAGGTAAAAGAGGTCTAAAGGTTGTTGAGACTTTTACAATACCTCGTTTTGTTTTTACTTCCTGATATTTTTTGTTTGGCAGTAATTTGCCTTTAACATTGGTATAACCTAAAACCTGAATTGAAACATAAATACCAGATTTAGGCACATAAATATTGTGTTTGGAGACGTCGATTTCTAATTTGTTTTTGCTGTTTTCAGTCGCTATAAATAATACATTATCACTGGTTAAATGGTCTCCAGGCACACCATTGTTGTTTTCGTAAAACTGAAGTCTAAATAAGGTAGAAAATTTTAATTTGTTAGAAGATTTATTATCCCAATTATCTTCCACTTTTATTGGTACAAGTACTTTTGAAACCTGTTTGGTTTTTGTGTCGTTGTTAGGGAAAAATACTGCTATTTCTGATTCTATGGTTGGTAACCAACATTTAAAATAGTCGTTGTAGGCATTAGGTTTAATAGTTACAGTTTTAAACTTCCCTTTTGGTTTTGTAGTTATTATAACTTCATCTAAAGCTTCGGTTGAAGGTTCTAAAAAAAGTGTAGATGCTAAATTTTTTGTTGCAAATGTTACTGCTTTGTAGCCTACTGCAGAAATGTACAACGAGTCTATATCGTTATATAGTTTTTGGGTGAAAATAAACTGACCATCTTCATCCGCAAACAACCCATTACCATTACCAAAAGATATAGTTGCAAATGAAACACCAATTTTTGATTGCCGATCTTGTATTACAGTTTGGCTACAAACTAAATTGCTAATTACTAGTGCAATTATAATAATGTATTTGTTCATTTTTTTTGTTTAATGCTTCTGGGTACAATGGTGTAAACGCTAAAATAAGGCGATGTATTACTTAACTGATTATGGTTTTTAATACCAACGTTTCTTTTTCTTTTTAGACGCTTCGCTTTTACGTCCTTTTTTATATTTACTGCCTTGTTTTTTATGTATAATTGGTTTCGCTTTAGGATCTAAAGGATAAGGATGATTCTCCTCAACTGGGATTTGTACATTAATAAGTTGTTGTATGCTTTTTACATAGCTTTTTTCATCTGCAGAACATAACGAATACGATTTTCCAAAACTACCAGCACGACCAGTTCTACCAATACGATGTACGTAGGTTTCTGGCACATTTGGCATATCGAAATTAATAACTGCATCTAACTCATTTATATCAATACCACGAGCTGCAACGTCTGTTGCAATTAAAATATTTACATACCCATTTTTAAATTTTTTAAGCGCATCTGTTCTTAAATTTTGCGATTTGTCGCCATGGATAGTTTCTACTTTATAATCATTTTTTAGTAGTGTTTGTTCTAATTTATCGACACCAAATTTTGTGCGTCTAAAAATTAAAATATTTCCTTTAATTGTGTTGCGAAGTAAGTGTAAACACAATTCGATTTTATTTTTTTTAGGCACATAATATAAAACCTGGCTTACATTTTTTGCAGCAGAAGACGTTGGAGTGACCTCAATACGTTCTGGGTTTTTTAAAATGGTGTTGGCTAATTGCTCTACTTTAAATGGCATTGTTGCAGAGAATAGCAAAATTTGTTTGTCTTCAGGACACAGACGTTCTATTTTTTTAACATCGTCTATAAATCCCATATCCAACATTAAATCGGCTTCGTCCAAAACAAGAGTTTCAATATAATCTAAGTTTATAACATCTTGTTTGTGTAAATCTAGCAAACGACCTGGAGTAGCAATTAAAATATCTACACCTTTATTAAGCACATCTTTTTGTGGTTCTATACTTGTACCACCATAAATAACAGTACTTGTTAAGTTGGTGTTTTTACCATAGGTTTTAAAGTTTTCTTGGATTTGAGCAGCTAATTCTCGAGTAGGACTTACAATTAATGCTCTTATTTTTTTTCCTTTTTTAGAGGCTACTTGCTTATCGTACAATACCTGTAAAATTGGCAATGCAAAGGCAGCTGTTTTACCAGTTCCTGTTTGTGCAGAGGTAATTACATCTCTTTTATCTAATACAAAAGGGATTGTTTTTTCTTGCACAAGTGTTGGATTGTCGTAACCAGCTTCTGCAATGGCTCTTAAAAGAGGCTTGTTAAGTTGTAAGTCTTTAAAGGACATGTATTTTAAACGTTTACTACAAAGGTAGTTTTTTAATCCTTACTTTATTGAAAAACTAATTTAGGAGATACGTTTTTATCATCATTTTTAATCACATTAATTGTATATGTAGCTACAATATCGTTGTCAATTTTTAAATGAATATCGTAAAACCCTTTGCGCTTTATTTGAGTTTGAAATGAAATTGAATCCTGTTCTTTTTTAAGGTTGCTGATTTCAAATTCTCGTTGGTTGTCTCCAGAGAAGTAAACTAATTTAATCTTAGCATTTGGATTATTTTGAAGCATTTTAAATCTGAATTTGATGTTTTCATTTTTAAAAGCAGTCACACTCATTTTTTCTGGACTAACAGGTATTATTTTATGCGAAAATGTTTCAGAATAAACGAGTGGAGTAGCAATAAAATTTTCAGCAATTAGCTTTTCGTTTAATAACCATTTTTTATGTATTGGATAATGGTTTTGAGCAAATAAAACAGGATCTGTTAAAAAATAACCATCGTTATAATCACTAACAAAATAACCGTTGGATAGCATGTAACCGCTAGACCAAGTGGCATCACACAAATACCATTTGTTATTTAGTTTTACAACATTCCAAGAGTGGTTAGCTAACTCTAAAGAGTTAATGTTTGTACTCACTGATCGTGCGTAGCCATCAATTATTTTCGATTCTATGTTTGCTAAAAAACATAGTTCTTTTATTAAATAGGCATAACCAGTACACATAGTTTTCTTTTTGTTTAGCAGTGTTTTAAAGGCTACTTTTTTAAACTTCTTATTCCAGTTTATATACCCTAAACTATCATTTTGTAGTTGTTTACGCTTTTTACTTACTTTATCATGCTGGTTGGAGTCTCCTTTAATATTAGTACACACCCAAGTGTAAATGGCTCTAAATTTCTCAACTTCTGTTGGTAAATTTTTGGTGAGTTTATGTGCTAACAAAGGCATGTTATTTAAACTATGACCTTTGTGAAGTTTAGCACGATTATCTGCAACAGTAAAATCTATAGTTTTAAAATCCGAGATTTGCGCATTCCCAACAGAGAATGTTATAATGACTAGAAAGAGTAGCGTATGTTTCATAAAAACAGCTATTATTGTTTTTTAGATTTGTACACTTCTTTAACTGCAACTCTTCCCATAATAATCATTGAGCTTGCATCCATATTCACTTTTAAGCTTATTTTTGAAGCAGAATCTTTATTAGTAATAACTATTTTTTTAGACTCGTAGCCAACAAAACTAAAGAGTAAAACATCTCCTATTTTTAATTTTTGAGGAAACTCGAAATTGCCATCAAAATCTGTTTGCGTGCCAATTGCAGAGCCTTGTAATACTACGTTTGTGCCTGGTAATGGTAAGTTGTTTTCGTCCAAAATGGTACCTTGTACTTTAAAAGTGTTTTTTGTAGTATCCGTTTTTATTTCTGAAGAGTTTTTGATCTCTTGCGCTTGTACTGTAGTAAATGAGAATAGTGAGAGACAAGCTAAGCCAATTCCGCTTAATAGACTTACTAGTTTACTTTTTCTTGGGTTTTTAACATAAGAGCCTAATTGGTTACTATTAAATTGTCCGCAAGTGTTTTTGTTTTCTTTATTTTTAAAATAAGAAATAATTTGCTGTGCATTCATGCCAGTAAAATCGATAACTTCTTTTTCGCAAGAACCACAAAATCCACCTTTTGGAGTTGGTGTAAATTGATTAAATTTTTCTGAGCAAGGTGTGTTAATCTCTAAGTTGAATTGATTTTCCATAATATTTAGTTTTAATGTTATTATACATCAAACTTAAGAAGGATTATAACTTATAAAAACAGGGAATTAGTGAACTCTACTTTTGAGTGAGTAAAGCGTTACATTATGAAAGTTTACTTTAAAGAAAGGGTTGTTATTGGCAGTCTTTTTCTGGGATACCAAGCTGATTTGCTAATTTTCGTCGTCTTAAATATGCAATTTTAGGATTTGTTTTAAGAAATTTTATTGGTAACTCTGTGTCTTCTGTTATAGCGTTATATGTAGATTGGTGTTTAAAAGCACACTCACTATGATATGTAGTAGTAATGTAGTTAAACTGAAATTCTATAACATATAAAAAGGTTTCAATTTTTTTTGCTTTTCCACCCTTTAATGTACTTGTTGTATGTGAATAATCGTCAATTCTTTTATTGGTTACAGTTGCAAAAGTATAACTTCCGTATTTTTTTGTGAGTGCCTTATTGTAATAATATTTAAAACTAGAAGGTAAAGTAAATAGCACAAATGCAGAGCTTAATACAATAAATAAACTGCCAAAAATTTTAAACCCTAATCCTATATCATTTACTTGCGTACCAATCAAATAAAACAAAATCCCAAAGACAATAAAAATTAACCATATACCAATTAAACCTAAGTGTTTACGGAGTGCAAACATTATAAATTGCTTTTTGTCTGAAAAAGAAATTGTAGTCAAATAGATTAATTTTTGTAATACCAGAAAGGAATTGATATTATTTTCTTGTTAACTGTTGAGTCTGTTTTGTTTAGTTTTTCTAAACGATTAATATGTAAAACATGTTTCCCTTTTGGAAGAGTGTCTAAATCTAAAACGGTTTCAAAACCTAATTGGTTTTGTTTATTTGTTGTAAACACAAAATCATAATTTGTAATATTAATAGAGTCTATTTTAATATTATACATGTGTTTTAGAGTTTTTAAATACTCTATAGTTAGACTGTCTTTTTTTCTTTGTAAAGCGTTTATGTCTGAGTTTATATTTAGCTCAATGCTAGAGGCAACACCTCGTTTATCTTCTTTAGGTTTTAATGAGTTGTTAAATTTAAAGACTTCAGTTTCAATTTGATTATAATATTCAAAAAACACAGGTAGATAAGGTTTTTCAATTATTTTAGAAGGAATAGATACTTCGTTTATAAATTCTCCTTCTTCTTCAATTAAATCCTCATAATTAAACTTATTTGATGTATAAGAAGAAGAAGTATTAGTTTCGTCTAAATAGTTTGATCTGTTATAATTTAAAGTAGTAGTGTATATAATTATTGCATACAAAGGGACAAGAAACAAACTTAAGCGTTTGCCAAACTTATTGTCTAAAAAATTATACACTAATGGCCTGTATAAAAAGGATAGTGTTATAAAACTAAACACCCAATAAAAGGGAAAATATATTAGTGACGTCCATTTGTATTTTTTTAAAATACCTTGAGTGACAAAATCTATAAAATTTAAAAATACACCTATTAAAAAAATGCAAATTAATATAATACCAACTGTCATTGAAACAGAGTTATCTGTTTGCGAATCACCAAAATCAAAAAACACCCAAGCAATTGAAGCTATAACTCCAATGGTTAGAAAGGCTGATATTACATAGAAAACTAATAAAAAAGATAGTGCAAATAAAACACTACAATAATCTTCTAATCTGGCTATATACTTATCGAAAGAGCCTATTCGTTTCCGTAAATATTTATCGAATAACGAACTGTAGTTAAGTGCTTTATAATCGATATCTCCAGAAACATAACGTAATCCTAAAGCACCAATCCATAACCCTCTTAATATAACATGTAGGATTAGTGTAAACATTAAAATGGAGCAGGAGATAAGTGCTATTGTTAATATAAATGCTACAATGCCTTGTCCTTCATTTTGAAAAATATTAAAATATACTCCTAATGGTCCTATTGCTTGTGATAATCCATAAATTGAAAACCCAGAAATAATAAGTTCTAGTTGCCAACTCTCTTGTTGTAGTTGGTCCAACCATTTTTTAAAGCTTTTGGATCTGTAATTATTTCGCATTATTAATTGTTAGGATTAGCTGTAAATATAGTTAAATATCAAATTTTATTGTTCATTATTTAAAATACTAGCAACAGCTTGTTTGTATTTAACAGGATTGCCTGCTTTTTTTATGGCTTTATACGTTTTTTGAGGATTAGAAAACGACTGAGAGAAAAACTCCCAAAAACCTAACATTTTCATTTTTATGGGTGTTGGTCCTGACAAATACTCATCGTATTGTTGGTAAATTGTGTTGTGAAACTCTAAAAAAATGTCCCAACGGTTTTTAGGATATATTGTAGTGTTATTTTTAATCATACTTGGTAAAAAAGGATCTGCGATTAAACCACGACCAATCATAAAATGATCTATACTAGGAAAACGTGTTTGCATTTTTTTAAACGCATCTACACTTGTAATATCTCCATTGTAATAGAGTTTATGTTTTGTGTTAGTTATGCAACGCTCAAACGCATTTAAATCTACAGGACCTTTGTATAATTGCTTGCCAATGCGAGCATGGATTGCAATGTTTTTAAGCGGATATTTATTTAGAATAGGGAAGGTGTCTAAAATTTCTTCGGCATGGTCGTAACCCATTCTCATTTTCATAGAAACAGTGATGTCTGTTTCGTTGTGTATTCTTTTTAAAATATCATCAATTTTAGTAGGATTGCAAATTAAACCAGAACCCATTCCTGATTTTGTAACCATTGGATACGGACAACCTAAATTCCAGTTTAACTCTTTATAGCCTAAGCTTTGTACGTATTTTACAACAAACAAAAATTCATCTGCATCATTTGTCATAACTTGTGGTATAACTTCTAAAGTGGTATTGTGTTCTGGTTGCAAATCTAATTGGTAGGACTGCTTAATTTTTAGTTTTCCGTTCAACCTTATATAAGGCGCATAAAATGTATCGATACCTCCAAAATAATGATGAAATGCATTACGGAATCTAAAATCTGTAAAACCTTGTAAAGGGGAAGAAAGTAATGAAATTGACATGGGATTATAAGCGTTAAGCAAATATAGTTTAAAATGAAAAACCACTTCAACGAAGAAGTGGTTTTAAACACATATAGTTTTAGTGTATTTATTTTGTTGCTTTTTCTAATGCTTCAAGGCCACCAACAACTGGTAAAACCAATTGCGTTTTATCTAAGTTTACAGTTAATTCTGTGCCTGGTTTTGGATGAATTGTAAAATCCTTATCACTTGAAAAAATAATTAATCCAATTTGTTGTCCAGCTCTAATAATTTGGTCATCTGGTTGTAATTTAAAGGAGACATCGTAAAATTTACCTGGTTTTAAAGGAGCACTTTCTCTTAGTAATTTTTGATTTTGAGGATCGGCCCAACCACGAGTTATAATATTATCTGTAAGTAGTTTAGTGTTATTTTCCCAAGGTAGTGAGACTAGCCAAACTGTTAAATTTACAGCAGGTTTACTACTAGACATACTAATAGTAATTTGGCTTTCGCCAGAAATGTGAACATCTTTTGTTAGCTTTGGTGTAGCATAAAGTAATCTGTTTTTAGAACTTGTTGCTTGTGCATGTTCTTTTCCTGAGACATTAAAATCGTCTATTAAAGTTTCAGTTTTTTGCCTTTTTTTCTTTTTAGTAGATAAAGCGCCAACAGTATTTCCTCCTTTATTTAAAAATAAAGTCACTTCCTTTGCATTTGGGTTTGGGTACGCATCGTAGGCTGTAGGTTGATCCATTTTATCGTTTTCTCTAACAATCCATGCCTGTTTATCTTGTTCAACACCATTTTCTATTCCATGTAAATAGCGTGTAAACCAACGATTCATCATAGTTAATGGAGGAGGACCACCATGACCAAATTGGTGATAGTAAATTTGAGTTGGCAAACCCATTTCTTTGGCTTTTTTGTAAATTCGGTAACTATGCTCTGGCATAACATTCCAATCATTAAAACCATGTGCCATTAGCAAAGCAGCCTTCATGCCATCCATGTGATTAATATAATCTCTTCCAGCCCAAAAATCGTTATAATCTCCTGTTAATCTATCCATACCGTTTACCATTTCTGTATCTCTAACAGTTTTATTGTTATATGGTCGTTTACTTTCGTCTCCACTATGTATAAAATCATAAAGCACATCAATATCTTCCCCTAAATAGCCTCCAGGATGTCGTACCAAACCGTTAGACCTATAATAGTGATAATACGATGTGTTAGGTGCAATAGGTATTATGGCTTCTAAGCCTTCAACACCAGTTGTTGCTGCAGCTAGAGGTAAGGTTCCGTTGTACGATGTTCCTGTCATTCCTACTTTTCCTGTAGTCCAAGTTGCTTTTACTTCTTCATCTCCATCTGGAGTAGTATACCCTTTTGCACGTCCATTTAGCCAATCAATAACAGCTTTTGGAGCTAACGATTCGTTTTCGCCTCCAACAGTTGGGCTTCCTTGCGATAAACCTGTTCCAGGAGAAGACGAGTGCACAACAATATAACCACGAGGTACCCATTTAGTGATGTGCGAGTTAGAAATTATTGGTCGTTCTCCACGTCTAGTAACTTCTGGATGCACGCGTTCTGTAGGAGCTGGTTCTCCAAGTTCGTGCTGTACATTCCACATAGAACCAGGAAGGTCTGGTGCAACTCCAGCAAAATAAGGACTTGTAATGTATATAACTGGTAGTTTTAAACCTTCGGTGTCTGTTTGTTTTGGTCTGGTTACAGAGACGTGTACACGATCTAAAGCGTTATCTCCATCAGTATTAAAAGGTGTTTGCACCCAAAGATCGTGCCTTATCCAATCCTTGTAATTACTAAATTCTTTTACTATTTGTGCTTCGCCATTCTCAAAGACAGGTACAGTTTTTTCCTGAGCGATACTGGTGTTCGTAAACACTATTGAAAGCAAACCTATTATGATTAATTGTTGTATGTTTTTCATAAATTATGCAAATTATTTTAAGCAAACAAGTTAAGCATTTTATTTAAAATATAATATTTAACTTTTTCGGATTCAAAAGCCATATCATTTATATTTGAGTGTGGTTTTTAATAGAATAAAATTAAGAGTAATCATATAATTTATTAAAATGAAGAAAATACCTTGGCCAACCAAAAAAGTCATGGAACAGGTTTATGAAATGCAACTTTGGGGAAATAATTCTTCCAAATTTTATTCAGGTGTAGGATCGCATAATCCAGAAATAATTACACCTTATTTAAAAGCTGTAAGCTCATTTTTAAACAGTTTTAAAAACTCACTTACAGTTTGCGATTTAGGTTGTGGCGATTTTAATATTGGGAACCATTTGGTGAAATATACCAAAAAATATATTGCAGTAGATATAGTCGCTGCTCTTATTGAATATAATAAAGCGCATTTTAAAGCCGAAAATTTAGAGTTTAAATGCTTGGATATTGCAGTAGATAATTTGCCTTTTGCAGATTGTGCGATATTAAGACAGGTACTTCAGCATTTATCTAATGAGGAAGTGCTGAGTATAGTTGAAAAGTTAACCAAGTTTAAGTATATTATTTTAACTGAACATGTACCAGAAGCTAATTTTATACCTAACAAAAACATAATCTCAGGACAAGGAATAAGAATAAAAAAGCAAAGTGGTTTAAATTTATTAGCTCCACCATTTAATTTTAAGGTAAAAGAAGAAAAGGAATTAGCGTCTTTTACTTTAAAGGAAAATAAAGGTGTAATTGTCACTACGTTGTATAGCGTTTTTTAGTGTATTACTATATACTTTCAACAAATTTTAAAAACACAGCCTTATGTTTTTCCAAATCCATATTAGCCGAAAGTGAAGCACGTACAATATAATCTTTATCTCCTTCTTTAGTGGTACCTTGTGTTGAGGTTGCAGGAATAGTCCAATAGCAACCTTGTAATTGTCCGTAACTTACACAATACTTACTCTCGTTAGGAATTTCGGTAATCATTAAATTAATTAATTTAAGATTTAAGGCTCTTTTGTAGGTTTCTCTTTCTTTGTCTGTGTCTCCTTTTGTAGGTAAATCTAAAGAGAATACAGATGGTGTAAAATCTTGTTTTGCGAGTTCTTCGGAAACAAAATTGATTTTGGCTTTTGGTAAAGTTTTATTAATGTAATTAACAAACTCACGAGTGTTTTTATAAGCCTCCTTAATTCTTTGGTTCATAGAAGGTAACTGCTTGGCTAATATTTTGTATTGAAGCGCTGTCGCTTCGTTATCACAAAGTGTAAGATGTTTTTTTATGTTATGCATCAACGTTTCTGTTTGTGTATTGCCTACACAATAACCAGCAGTACATTGTCCTCCACTTGGGAATTTAGAGCCACTAGCATAAGAAATTGTTTTTACATTAGACAGTATTTTGCCTTCGGCTAAAAAGAGCACATTTGGACAAAACGTTTGATCTAAAATAAAAACTGGAGCAATAGCAGTCGATCCTGTTTTTGTTTTACGAACTGTACTTAAAGTGGCTTTTAATTTATCTAAATCAGGAACTTCAACCCTTGGATTTGTTGGGATTTCTGCAATAATATAAGGGATTGCATCTTGTTGAGCTATAGAATGTAAAACACGGTCAATACTTTTAACCATATCGTTATCTCCATCCACAGGTAAATCTACAATCTCAACATTATTAATACAAGCAGCAACACGACGTGCTTGGTCATTTGTACCACCATAACAATTTGGAGGCACAATAAACTTAATATCTTTTCCTTTATAATGTTGCAGTGCATGGTCAATAAGTCCCATCATTATGGCATATTGAATAGATAGTCCGCTGGATCCAACAAGTGGTTTTGTAGCTGTGCCAGTAATAGATGTAATAGCATCCAAAACACTTTTTTTATCAACTTCAACAGTGTTGTTTTTAGTCGAGTTTATTAACGTTTGATTTATAAACGCTTTTAAAATTGTATGACAATTTTCTGGTGTCATAGCAATTGTTTCTCTTCGTCGTACGTGTTGTATCTCTGAAATGTAATTTTTGTTATGCTCTCCATTTACCAGAAAAATGCTGCCAAAGTGCGCATAATTGTTACAATAAAAATCAATATTGGGATGAAGCGTAATGGTGTCTATTTTATTTTCTTCTGAAAAGAAGATTGTTGAGCCATTGTATTTAGATACTTCTGAAGCATTTTTGATACGTTTAAGTTCAAAGTTATAGCCATAAACTACTTTTAAAAGCTTTTCATTAAAATACTTTGGTAGCTCATCAGTATATACAATTTGAGTGTTTTTTTTTGCTAATAAATTGGTTCTAAGTATTGCTAAAATTGGCATCGTTTGAGATGCAAAACTAATAACTTGTTCTGGTTTTATATGGTGTAATTTTGCAATTCCCCATTCTAAAACACAAGATAATGGATGCCCTAATCTTATATAATCGTATGCAGTTGGTAACTCATTTAGTGCAAATGTTTGAGCAGTATTTGTTTTAAATAAAGCTTCAAATTCATTTAAAAACTCAGTTTTTGCCAATGCTTCATTATAAATATCTAGTCGGTGTGTTGTTGTACTCAACCAACCATTTGGCATAGTTTTTAAAACGTCTTTTATAAAATTTAATACTCTATTATCGTTCATAAATCGCTTCTTTTTATTGGTTGGCAAGATACATTAATAAGATATATTTTAGAAGCCTGAACGCGCATTTTCTTATAATTTAAACCGTAGCCTTGCTTATAAAAAAAGCCACTATTTACAAGTGGCTTTTTGTTTTCGCGAAAGCGAAATCTATTTTAATTATTGAGATTGCCACGTCGCTGAAATGAGCGACTCGCAATAACAAAACTCTCTAAATTACACTTCGCTTACTTAATCATGTCGTAGCTACGTTTAATAAAATTTGTAAGTTCTTCGCCTTTTAATAAGCCTTGCGATAAACGCGCTAAGTCTAAGCTTTGCGTAATTAAACGCTCTTGTTTCTTTTTAGTTTTAGTATTTAAAATTTCGTTAACTAACTCCGAGTTAGTGTTTACAATTAGGTTGTGAATTTCTGGCATGTTACCAAACATATTCATTCCGCCTCCACCAGTTTGCTGCATCTCTTTCATGCGTCGCATAAATTCTGGTTGTGTAATCATAAATGGTGTTGCATTGCTATCCATAGCTTCTAATTGTACCATAAATTTTTCTGAAGGAATAACCTCTTTCAACAAAGCCTCTAAACTTGTTTTTTCTTCTTCAGAAAGTTTAGAGATTGCCTCTTCATCTTTCTTAATTAGGTTGTCAATATGGTCGCCATCTACACGTACAAAAGTTACGTTCTCTTTAGTGGTTTCGAATTTTTGGATTAAATGCGACACAATTGGAGAGTCTAATAAAAGTACCTCGTAGCCTTTAGCTTTTGCAGCTTCAATATAACTGTGTTGCTCATCTTTATTGCTTGCATAAAGCACAACTAATTTGTTGTCTTTGTCTGTTTGAGCAGGTTTAATTTTTTCTTCTAACTCTGCAAAGGTGTAATATGTACCATCTACTGTTGGATATAAAGCGAAAGCTTCGGATTTTTCGAAGAATTTTTCTTCAGAAAGCATTCCGTATTCAATAACTATTTTAATATCGTCCCATTTTTTTTCAAAATCTTCACGATTGTTATTAAATAGGGATTTTAATTTATCGGCAACTTTACGAGTAATGTAAGACGAAATCTTTTTTACTGCTCCATCTGCTTGGAGGTAAGAACGCGACACGTTTAATGGGATGTCTGGCGAATCGATTACACCACGTAACATGGTTAAAAATTCAGGTACAATACCTTCTACATTATCGGTTACAAAAACTTGATTTTGATATAACTGAATCTTATCCTTTTGCATAGCCATATCCTGAGTCATTTTTGGGAAATACAAGATTCCTGTTAAATTAAAAGGATAATCTACATTTAAATGTATGTGAAAAAGTGGGTCTTCGAATTGCGAAGGGTATAACTCTTTATAGAAACTTTTATAATTTTCATCTTCTAATTCTGTGGGTTGTTTTGTCCAAGCAGGATTAGGATTATTAATTATATTATCTATAGTTTTTTTCTCTGGTTTTGCATCTTCTGGAGCGTCCTCTGGAAGTTCTACATTAACTTCCTTTGTTCCAAATTTAATTGGAATAGGCATAAACTTATTGTATTTTGTTAATAAGCTTCCAATACGCGCTTCTTCTAAAAACTCTGTAGAGTCTTCTGCAATATGAAGTATAATTTCTGTTCCTCTTTCTGTCTTATCGTGAGGTTCTAAAGTAAATTCTGGAGAGCCATCGCACGTCCAATGTGCTGCTGTTGTTCCTTCTTTATGTGATTTAGTAATGATTTCTACTTTTTCTGCAACCATAAAAGCAGAATAGAAACCAAGACCAAAATGACCAATAATTCCAGAATCTTTTGCAGCATCTTTGTATTGATCTAAAAACTCTTCGGCTCCAGAAAAAGCAACTTGGTTAATGTATTTTTCAACCTCGTCTGCTGTCATCCCTAAACCTTGATCGATAATATGAAGTTTTTTACCTTCTTTATCAATTTTAACTTCAATTATTGGATTTCCGTATTCTGATTTGGACTCTCCAATACTAGTTAAATGCTTCAGTTTTAAAGTGGCATCTGTAGCATTACTAATAAGCTCACGTAAAAAGATTTCGTGGTCGCTGTATAAAAATTTCTTGATTAATGGGAAAATGTTTTCAACCGAAACATTAATATTTCCTTTTGTCATAATTTAAATTATTTGTTATTCCTGCAAAACAAGAATTTTATTAATATATCTAATTTTTAATCTGTATTACAAGCAAGTCAACAAAAATGCCAATAAGGTAAAAGTGACAAAGTGACATTTTAATACAAAAAATGCCATTCGTTGAGGAATGGCATTTAAAATTATATAATTATTTAATTATTGGTTTTCTTTATTTTTTACATGCTTTTCTAACCATTGGTCTTGTTCCCAAAGCATGTGTAAAATAGATTCTTTTGCTGCATAACCATGACTTTCTTTAGGCAACATAACTAATCTAACAGGTGCTCCTAGTCCTTTTAAAGCATTAAAATAACGCTCACTTTGTAAAGGGTAAGTACCAGAATTATTATCGGCTTCTCCATGAATTAAAAGTAGAGGTGTTTTCATTTTATCGGCATGCATAAAAGGCGACATGTTATAATATATTTCTGGAGCTTCCCAATAGTTGCGCTCTTCACTTTGAAAACCAAAAGGGGTTAGTGTTCTATTATATGCACCACTTCTAGCAATACCTGCTGCAAATAAATTTGAATGCGCTAATAAATTTGCGGTCATAAAGGCACCATAACTGTGGCCACCAACTGCCACACGTTCTCTATCAATATAACCTAAAGCATCTACAGCATCAATAGCAGCTTTTCCATTGGCTACTAATTGTTTAATAAAGGTGTCGTTTGGTTGCTCGTCTCCTTCGCCAATTATTGGAAAAGCAGCATCGTCTAATACTACATAACCTCTAGTTACCCAGTAAATTGGTGAGCCATAATAAGGGTATGTAAACTCATTAGAACTTGAGGTGTTTTGTCCTGCACTACTTTTATCTTTAAACTCACGAGGATAAGCCCATAAAATCATAGGGTATGTTTTGCCTTTCTGGTAATTTGTAGGCAAGTATAAAGTTCCTGATAAATCTAAGCCATCATCACGTTTGTAAGTAATCACTTCCTTTTTTACATTTTGGATACTTTTAAATGGGTTTTCAAACGTCGTTAATGGTGTTAAGCTATTTTGTTTGTTAATATCTCTAATATAATAATTTGGAAATTCATTTTTAGATTCTATTCGCACTAAAAATGTTCCCTTTTTAGCATTTAAAGCAGAGCTAATGCTTTCTACTTTGTCTGTTAAAGTAGATTGGTATAATCGTTTTGTTTTTTGAGACTCTAAATTTATTTCGTCTATAAAAGGAAATTTACCAGCCTCGCTATATCCTTCGCCAATTAAATAGGCCTTGTTAGCCTCTATATCTAAAACATATTCATTAAAGTTGTTTTTTGTGTAAACAAAACTTCCTGGATTGCTGTAAACATCTTGGTAATTTCTGTTAAATAAAACTATTGGTTCTTGGTTAGGGTTAGAGGGATTAAAAATATAAGTTCTTGTGTTTCTGGTATTCCACCAATAATCATTAGCTATTGCTACGTTATCATTTCCCCAAATAATACTACTAAATCTGTCTTTGGTTTTTAAAAGTGAAGTGATTTTACCATTAAAAGGTGCATCTTGCTGAAACACTTGGTCTCTATATTCTACTTTATTTTCAGGATCTCCACCATCTAAAGCTTCGGCCCAATACAAAGTTGCAGGTTTGTCGCTTCTCCAACTTAAATTACGCATACCTGTTCTTTCTGCCATAAAACCTTTAGGTAAATCTTCAATTAAAGGAACTTCTAGCATGGTTTTTACTAAATCGCCATTACTTTGATAGATGTTGGTTTGCGACGGAAATCTATAGTAAGGCACTAAATAAGAAAAAGGCTTTTTAATGGTTGTAATCATTACATAATTCCCATTAGGAGAGAAGGATATGCCACGATACATGTCTGCAGATTTCCAAAGGCTAGCATTACCATTAAGCGATACTTTATAAAGTTCTGATTGTGCTAATTGCTCAAAATTATGCTCGTCGTTTGGGTTTTTAAGTAAATCTTGGTAAGTTCGGTTTTGCGCTTTTACACCAGTTTCACTAACAGAAATTGTAGGCCCTGTTGGAACGGCTTCTTTAGTGTTAATAAGTGGTTTTCTACTTTCTGGTAACATTTTTACCAATAATGCTTCGCTATTTTTCATCCAAACCGCAGGATTTCGCATATTAGCATTTAGTTGTGCTTTAGTTAATTGTCTTGCTTCGGCATTTGCAATGTCTAATAACCATAATTCTGCTCCATTAGAAACCGTATTTGTAAAGGTCATATATTTTTGGTTTGGAGACCATGAGAAGTTTGCAAAACGACCATTCTCTGTTAAACCTTCAACATTTTTTGGATTTCCACTCTTATCATTTTTAACCTTTATATTAGTGTAATAACGTGTTCTGCTTCCAATATTAGTTACTGGATTAATACGTAAACCACCTAAACGCATTTCGGTTTCAGAGAGTTCTTCAATAGATTTATATGCACTTCTGTAGAGAAAAACAATATTTTCACCTTCGTTGTCCATTCTAATGCTTGGAGCCAAAGGCGCTTCAGCCAATTCTAAAATATTTTTATGCGGTTTTTGATAGGTAAGATTTTCTTGAGAATACCCTAAAATTACAAATAATAATAGGCAACATGATAGTAATGATTTCATAAATATAAGTTTTTTTTGAAGCCTAAATATAATGAAAACATAGCTTATAAAATGGCACTTTAGGTTGAGAAAACTATAGAATACTATGCATGCATAACTAATAAAATAGTTTCGTAGATTGTTTAGTGCTGAAAAACTTAAATTGCATTAAGAATTTAAAAACAATTAAACTTTTGCCATCGCAGAAGTAAAAATAAAAGGCTTTCGATGTATAACTCAAAAATTATAGGACTTGGTAAATACGTACCAGATAACGTAGTTACCAACGATGATCTGTCTAAAATGATGGATACAAACGACGATTGGATTACCGAACGTACAGGAATTAAAGAACGTCGTTGGGTAAAAAAAGGCTCTGGCGATACCACTGCAACAATGGGAGTAAAGGCAGCCAAACAAGCCATTGAACGTGCAGGAATAGATAAAGACGATATTGACTTTATAATATTTGCGACCTTAAGTCCAGACATGTATTTTCCTGGTCCAGGCGTACAAGTGCAACATGCTTTAGATATTAAAACTGTTGGAGCTTTAGATGTGCGTAATCAATGCTCTGGTTTTGTATATGCTATTTCTGTGGCAGATAACTTTATTAAAACTGGTATGTACAAAAACATATTAGTAATTGGTAGCGAATTACATTCTCATGGTTTGGATAAAACCACGAGAGGAAGAGGTGTAACAGTTATTTTTGGTGATGGAGCAGGAGCTGCAATTTTAACAAGAGAAGAAGATAACTCTAAAGGTATTTTATCTACACATTTGCATAGTCAAGGAGAACATGCCGAAGAGCTTGTTTTAGTCGCTCCTGGAATGGGAAAACGTTGGGTTAATGATATTATAGCCGAAAATGATCCAAACGACGAAAGTTATTTTCCGTATATGAATGGACAGTTTGTGTTTAAAAATGCAGTAGTCCGTTTTAGTGAAGTTATAAATGAAGGCCTAAAGAAAAACAACTTAGAGGTTGATGCTATTGATATGTTAATACCACACCAAGCCAATTTACGTATAGCACAATTTATACAACGTAAATTTAAATTAAGCGACAATCAAGTATTTAATAACATACAGAAATACGGAAATACTACAGCAGCTTCCATACCTATTGCTTTAACCGAGGCTTGGGAAGAAGGCAAAATAAAAGAAGGCGACACTGTTGTACTTGCTGCTTTTGGAAGTGGTTTTACTTGGGGAAGTGTGATTATGAAGTGGTAAAATAGCAAGATTTAGAAGTAGAAAATATTATAAAATCTAACATAAGATACCTTTATTAAAGAGATTGAATAAAAAAAAATCCGAAGTCTTAGCTGCTTCGGATTTTTTTTCTGTTTAATTAACCATTTAAACTAAACTATATATTGTTTATTTTATTAAGAAGACTAATTCAAATAAATTATAACTTGTAATATAGTGTTGTTACTTATTAGACGCTAAAAAATGTTGTTTTATTACACTGGTTGTCAAACTTTAACGCTATTTAACAAATAGTAATATATTTTCTTAATCTATAGTTAACAAAACAAAAACCCAAAACTTTAAACGTTTTGGGTTTTCTTATACAATAACCAAACATTAACACTAACCATCAACTATTATGTGTTGGCTATCGTAACTAATTAGTGCTTTTTTTATAAAAATCCACCACCACCAGAGGTTTCATTTTTATCTCTATTTTTTCGTTTCATTGCAGAATATTTTCCTCCACCAAAACGGTAGGACAATGCAACATTCCAAGTGTTACTTTCCCAGTTAAAGTCTCCACGAGAAGGATAAGGGGAATCACTATCAAATTCAAAACGCATGGTATTAAAAATATCGCTATAATTAAAACTAAATGTCGCTCTATTATTTTCTAAGAAACTATAACGTAAACCTGTATTTACAAAATACATTGGTTTTCTGTTAAATTGGATTCCTTTTTCCTCGCCTCTGTACATAGCAAAAACAGATAAATTTAGCTGCTTTGTAACCTTAAAGTTGTTAAACATTCTAAAATTCCACACTACATTTTTTATTTCACTTTCTCTACTAACAATATCGTCTATAGTTGCAGTACTAATGTCGTCTGTATCTAAAATCTCTGTAATACCAGTTTGTGTTTGTGAGTATAAATCAAAACTAGTATTAAAGTTCCACCATTTTGTAGGTCTGTAATTCCCAGAAATTTCAACACCATAAGCGCTAGTATTATCAAAATTTCCGTAGGACAGAATTGAGTTTCCAGCAGTAACATCGTTTCTATCTATAAATACTACACGACTAATATTGTCTTCAATTAACCTATAAAATACACCACCTGTTAAGCTTCCTTTTCCTAATTTTCTAGTATAGTTTACCTCCATAGAGTTAGTAAACTGTGGTAATAATTCTGAATTTCCAAAAGAAGACACTCTTGGTGTACTCCATTCTCTAATTGGGTTTACTTGCTGTAAACCTGGTCTGTCCACACGACGACTATAGCTTAATTGGTACGAGTTTTTATCTGAAGCCTCATAGGTTAAAAAAGCCGATGGGTACACTTTAAAATAGTCGTTTTTAAAAGGAATAGTTTCTGTTGAGGTTGCTGTGGTTTGCAATGCATTTGCAGATTCGTTAGCTTGCTCAAGTCGAGCTCCAACTTGGTAACTCCATTTATCTAATTTTTTACCATAAGTTGCGTATAGCGCATAAATATCTCTATTATATTCAAAATCTGTACTTGGTGTTTGTGCAATTTCTCCAGAAGCGTTAAATGATAAACCTGTTGAGTTATAATCTACATTTGTATTAAATAAACGCACTTCAGATCCAAATTCTAATTTCCCTTCTTCTCCAATTGGTTTTACATAATCTACATTTATTGTAGTTTGATCTCTTTTTGTATCTACAACATCTGTATAATTTGGTGGAAAACTAAAGTTTTTAAATTTAAAATCGGCTACTTCATTTTGAGTAAAATCATTGTAATCTACTTCAACTTCTAAGGTTTCTTCTTCGTTGTCAAACTCATGCTTGTATGCTAAGTTGTATTGTCCAGAAGTGTTTTCAGACACGTTATTAAATAGCTGATTCTGTGTTAGATTTTCGTAAGAAATCATGGTGTTTCCATTGCCTTTTCCATCGTATATATTTTGATTGGTAAAAAATGAAATGGTATTTTTTTCATTTAAATAATAATCTACTCCAGCTTTAAACAAGTGCGATTTGTTATTGTTGTAAAATTTAAAATCTTGACGAGAATCATCATCAAAACGTTCTATGTTTCCGAAGTTATCATATTTTCCAATATTGTTTCCGTAGTTACCATAAAAATTGAATTTTCCGTTTCGGTAATTCATATCTATAGAGCTATTAAACTTTGCATAAACCTCTTTAGTTAATCCAAAATTTAGATTTCCATTAAAACCAATTTTAGTGTTTTTATGGAGTTTTATGTTTATAATTCCACTCATCCCTTCAGGATTATACTTAGCCGATGGGTTGGTAATTAACTCAATTTGCTTTATTGCTGTAGAAGGAATTTGTTTTAATAGCTGCGCAATTGGTACGTTAGAAAGTTTGCCATCTACCATTACACGTACATTTTGGTTGCCACGCAAACTAATGTTTCCTGTTTGTTGATCTACGTTTACAGAGGGAATATTATTCATAATATCACTGGCAGTTGCTCCTGCTGTGGTTAAGTCTTTACCAACATTGATCACTTTACGATCTACTTTTTGCTGTATGGTAGTGACTTCTGCAACAACAGTAACCTCTTCTAAACTTGTTGCGTTTTCTTCCAACCTTACAGTGCCAATATCTACAAGTCTATTACTTTTTGAAATAGAAATGTCTTGTGTAAAAGTTTTAAAACCTATAAACTGAATATTTACTGTTAATTTCCCTTCAGGTAAATCTGGAACTGTAAATTTTCCGTCATCGTCTGTAATTCCTCCAGTAATTATGTTGTTTTGCAAATCTTTTACTACTACACTTACATAAGGTAAGGATTGGTTTAATGTTGCGTCTAAAACAGTACCTGTAACAGTTCCAATTTTAGGAAGTGCTTTAGTACTTGTTTGTGCTTGTAGCATTATACTAAATAATAGTAAAGCACTTAGAATAAAATGTTTCATTGTGATTGGTTTTTGAGTTGATTATTTTTTGATTGATTATCATTGCTAATACAGTAAAGACGTTTATTTTTATAGTCTGTTACTTATTTTAACATTACTTAACACCACTTTAACATTATGTCGAAAAAAACTTTAGTCATTGGAGCCTCGTTAAAACCAAATCGCTATTCCAATATTGCAATCAATAGGTTAGTGAGTTACAATCACGAGGTTGTTGCCTTTGGCTTGCGCGAAGGCGAAGTAGCAGGAGTTACTATAGAAACAGAGTTAAAGCCTTACGACGCTATAGATACTGTAACTTTATACTTAAATCCTCAACGTCAAAAAGAGTATTACAACTACATTATTTCGTTAAGTCCAAAGCGTGTACTATTTAATCCAGGAACTGAAAATCCTGAGTTTTACAAACTTTTAAGAGACCATAATATTGCTTTTGAAGAGGCTTGTACATTGGTACTATTGTCAATAAACCAATATTGATAAGTTTTAAATGCTTAGAGTTTAGAAGAACTTAGTTGTTTTTCTTAATTAATAGCAACCCTAAAAAGGTTAATAAGCCATTTAATATTAATATAAAGAAGCCAAATTCAAAACCAAACCACTTTAAACTATTTATACTTATAATGTAAGAAAGTATAGGCGAAAGTATTGCGATTACTGGGATAAATCTGTCTTTTACTTGCCATTTAGTAAATAATCCAAAGGCATACAATCCTAAAAGAGGACCATAAGTGTAGCCAGCAAAAACAAAGAGTTTAGCAATTACACTAGCGTCTTTAATAATGTATTTAAAAGCAATAATCACTAAAATTAAAACAAGGGAAATTAATATATGAATGCGTTTTCTAATACGCACTTGTTTTTCTGGACTGTGCTTTTTTTCAATATCTAATATGTCTATACTTAACGATGTGGTTAATGAAGTTAAAGCCGAATCTGCACTACTGTAAGCAGCAGCTATTAAACCTAGTAGGAAAAACACGAACACACCAATGCCTAAATGATTTTTGGCTAAAATTGGGAACAAATCATCTTTATGAGCATCTATTCCGTTTTGTTGTGCGTAAACTGTTAATAATAAGCCTAAACTTAAAAATATAAAGTTAACAACAGTTAATACAATAGTAAACCAAAACATGTTTTTTTGTGCATCTTTTAAGGTTTTACAGGTAAGGTTTTTTTGCATCATATCTTGGTCTAATCCTGTCATAACAATAGCAATAAAAGCACCAGAAATAAACTGTTTCCAGAAGTAATTTCCAGATTTAAAATCATCAAAAAAGAAAGTTTTACTTAAGTCACTATCTAGCACAAAGCTTAGAATATTATTACCACTTAAACCTAATTCATCACTAACAAAATATATAGCTACACCAACTGCAATAAGCATAAATAAGGTTTGCAATGTATCTGTCCACACAATAGTTTTTATCCCAGATTTAAACGTATATAGCCAAATTAAGAGCACAGTAATGGTAACGGTTTGCCAAAATGAAACACCAAGATCATCAAACAAAATAATTTGTAACACGTTTGCTACTAAAAACAGTCTAAAACTTGCACCAATGACTCTAGATATTAAAAAGAAAGACGCTCCAGTTTTATACGCATAATTGCCAAAACGTTCGTCTAAATAGGTGTAAATAGAGGTCAGGTTTAATTTATAATATAAAGGCAGTAAAACTGTACCAATCACTAAATAACCTACAATGTAGCCTAAAACCACTTGCATATAACTAAACTGAGACGCTTCAATCCAACCAGGAACCGAAATAAAAGTAACACCAGAGAGCGACGCTCCAATCATACCAAAAGCAACCACGTACCAAGGCGATTGTTTGTTTCCTTTAAAAAAGGCATCATTCCCAGATTTTTTTCCTGTGAAATAAGAAATTAAAATAAGCACACCAAAATAGGCAGCAATTAGTAAAATTATTTGTGTAGCAGACATAGACTTTATTTAATACAGGCAAAATACAAATTACTTTAAAAGATTCTCAAACAAGTTGAGAATAAATATTAAATTCGCACTTATGGAATTTTCTTCAAAACTTCTCGAAAATGCAGTGAGCGAAATGTCGCAATTACCAGGTATTGGTAAACGTACAGCATTACGTTTAGTATTGCATTTACTTCGCCAGCCAGAAGAGCAAACCACTGGATTAGCACAGGCACTATCTAAAATGCGACAAGAGATAAAATTCTGTAAATCGTGCCATAATATTAGTGATGTAGAGTTGTGCGAAATTTGCGCAAATCCGCATCGTAAAAAAGATATTATTTGTGTGGTCGAAGATGTTCGCGATGTTATGGCAATAGAAAACACAGCATCACATAAAGGGTTATACCACGTATTAGGAGGCAAAATTTCGCCAATGGATGGCATTGGACCACACGATTTAAACATAAACAGCTTAGTAAATAAAGTAAAAGAAGGCGAAATAAAAGAACTTATTTTCGCACTAAGCTCCACAATGGAAGGCGATACCACCAATTTTTATATTTTTAAACAAATCCAAGATTGCGAAGTGCATACCTCTACAATTGCCAGAGGAATTTCGGTTGGAGATGAGTTGGAATATGCCGACGAAATTACACTTGGACGCAGTATTGTAAACCGAATTCCTTTCGAATCGTCATTAAAACACTAACAGATTTGCAACTTTCTGTCATTATATTAAACTACAATGTGCAACACTTTTTACAATTGTGTTTGCAGAGTGTAGAAGCAGCAATAAAAAACTTGGATGCCGAAATTATTGTAGTCGATAACAACTCTCACGATGCGAGTTGTGAGATGGTAAAACAACTGTTCCCAAAAGTAAAGTTAATTGAGAATACAGAAAATTTAGGATTCTCTAAAGGCAATAATATAGGAGTACAACACGCAAAAGGCGAGTATTTGTGCATATTAAATCCAGACACAGTAGTTACCGAAAACACCTTTTTAGAGCTATTAACTTTTGCCAATTTGCAAAAAAACTTAGGGATTGTTGGTTGCAGGTTAATAGATGGTCAAGGCCATTATTTACCAGAAAGTAAGCGCAATGTGCCAGTGGTAAAAGTGGCTTTCCAAAAAATGATTGGCAATGGTAAAAACTATTATGCCAACCATTTAACCGAAAATGAAATTGGTAAAGCCTCTATTTTTGTTGGTGCTTTTATGCTTATAAAACGTAATATTTATAACAAGGTTAACGGTTTTGACGAGGAGTATTTTATGTATGGCGAAGACATCGATTTGTCCTATAAAATCCTAAAAGCAGGCTACGATAATTACTATTTTGGTACCACAACTATTATTCATTATAAAGGCGAAAGCACCTTAAAAGATAAAACTTATGCTAAACGTTTTTATGGTGCCATGCAAATTTTTTATAAAAAGCATTTTAAAAGCAATTTGTTTTTTGATGCTATGGTTTGGTTCGGAATCCAGACTGCCAAATGGGTTAATAATAACGCTTCCGCAGAAGAAATCCAGAAACAAAACTTTTATTTAATTTCTAATACAAGCTATGCTGCTTTAGAACAAAAATTAGCTGTAGAGCATTTAGTTTCAACTGAAATACCTCAGGATATTTCGAATACAGAACTTATTCTGGATGCTAATTACTTAGACTTTAATACCATTATTAAAATAATAAACACTTCAGCAAAAAATAAAGGATTAACATTTAAAATTCTACCAAAAAATTCTAATTTTATCATTGGAAGCAATCACTCTAAAAGTAGAGGAGAAGTGATTCATTTTTAATAGACTATGTTGATTTAAAATTTTGATAAATTTTGAACAAATCCATTCAAATTTTATTAATTTTGCAAACGAAAAACCAAAAACAGGCTTTACATTATAGATATGGCAAGATTTGAACTTAAGTTACCAAAAATGGGAGAAAGCGTTGCGGAAGCAACCATAACATCATGGCTTAAAGAAGTTGGTGATACCATTGAGGCAGATGAAGCAGTATTAGAAATTGCTACAGACAAAGTAGATAGCGAAGTACCAAGTGAAGTAGATGGAGTGTTAGTAGAAAAGCTATTTAATGTGGACGATGTAGTACAGGTTGGTCAAACTATAGCTGTTATAGAGGTTGAAGGCGAAGGTAATACTACAGCAGAAGCGCCTAAGCAAGACACAAAAGCAGAAGCTCCTGTTGCTGCGCAAGCTGTTGCACAAACTGTTGTTGCAGCACAAGAAGCGACTACACCAATTACAAGTAATGGTGAGCGTTTTTATTCGCCATTAGTGAAAAATATGGCTAAAGCCGAAGGTATTGCACAGCAAGAATTAGACGCTATTCCTGGAACAGGAAAAGAAGGTAGAGTGACTAAAAACGATATGTTGGCCTACTTAAAAAATAGAGGCTCGCAACCTACACAAACTACAACAGCAACACCACCAAAACAAACACAACACGCAGAAGCACCAAAAGCTAAAACCACTGCACCAATTGTAGCTAGCGAAGGTGACGAGATTATAGAAATGACCAGAATGGGCAAATTAATTGCGCATCACATGGTAGAGTCTGTACAAACTAGTGCACACGTACAAAGTTTTATTGAGGCAGATGTAACTAAAATCTGGAATTGGCGTAAAAAAGTAAAAGACGGGTTTATGAAACGCGAAGGCGAAAACCTAACCTTTACTCCAATTTTTATGGAAGCTGTTGCTAAAGCATTACGAGATTTCCCAATGATGAATATCTCTGTACAAGGCGATACCATTATTAAAAAGAAAAACGTAAACCTTGGTATGGCAGCTGCTCTTGGTAATGGCGATTTAATTGTGCCAGTGATTAAAAACGCAGACCAACTTAACTTAGTTGGTATGACGAAGGCAGTTAACGATTTAGCAACCAGAGCAAGAGATAATAAATTAAAACCAGACGATATACAAGGCGGAACATATACAGTGACCAATGTTGGTACATTTGGTAGTATAATGGGAACGCCAATTATTAACCAACCACAAGTAGGTATTTTAGCCTTAGGCGCTATACGTAAAGTGCCAGCAGTAATAGAAACTCCAGATGGCGATTTTATTGGCATACGTTATAAAATGTTCTTGTCGCACTCTTACGATCATAGAGTAGTAAACGGAGCACTTGGAGGACAGTTTGTAAAAGCTGTAAAAGACTATTTAGAAGGTTGGGACAGTAATAGAGAGCTATAACAAACTACTGTAAAAGCAGAGTTTTTATTAGAGAATAAAACAAAAAACACAATCTTCGGATTGTGTTTTTTGTTTATTAATTGTTGAAGAGTTTGTTTACTGTGTTCTTATTATAAAAGGTTAAAAAAGCCAAACTAGTCCTAAATACCTAATAGGTTAGAAACCTATCTAATCTTTATTTACTAACCCTCAATATTTTATCCATTTTACGACCTTTTGCCAATTCGTCCACCAATTTATCTAAATATCTGGTGTGTTGTGTTGTTTGATTTTGGATGTCTTCTACACGATAGCCACAAATTACTCCAGTAATGAGTTTTGCGTTAGGATGTAAAGTTGCATCTTTAAAAAAGGTTTCGAAAGTAGTATCGCTATTAATAAGTGCTTTTAATTGTTCACTATTATAGCCAGTTAGCCATGTAATAACTTGGTGTAACTCTTCTATAGTTCTTCCTTTTTTCTCAACTTTAGTGACGTAATGTGGATAAACAGATGCAAATTTCATGTTTGCAATACGCTCATCGTGATGACTTGTGTCGCTCATTTTTAATTATTCTATAGCGTTAAGTATAGCTTTAGCTATTTTTAGTTGTCCTTCCTCTTGGGTTAATAAAGCTCTATCCTTTTTATTTGAAAGAAAACCTAGTTCTACCATAGCAATGGGATGGTTTACGTGTTTTAAAAGATAGAAATCTGCTTTTTTAATTGAAGAATTTTGAAACTGAAACGCTGTTTTAAGTTTTAATGCAAGTGCGTTAGACGCCTCCTTTTCTTTAGTATTATTGCTAATATAAATTTCAGTGCCTTTTACAGCTTCATCTATATATTTATTGGCGTGAATTGAGATAACAAATTCAGGTTTTATGTTATTTATCATTTTAGCACGATTACGTAAAGTCATAAACTCATCAGAATCTCTAGTTAAAATAATTTCAAGGTTAGCATTAGCATTTAAGTCTTTAATTTTATTAGCAATAGATAAAGCAACTGCTTTCTCGTTTATATTGTTAACAGTTACGCCATTATCTTGTCCACCATGACTTACATCTATTATAATTGTTCTTTTTTCGGCACTTGTAAATGCAAGCGATAGTGTTAAAAAGGCTAAAGCGATAGTTATAAATATAGTTTTCATAATAGTTGGTTTAAAAATAGTAACGCGATTTAGTGATCTATTATTGTGAATTTAATCATTCAATCCAACACGTAAAGCATTTACAAAATCGTCTAACGTTTCAATAGTATTAAAAATCTGATTTTCTACTTTTAAAATAGGAATACGATTAAAGTCGCTATTAGGTTTAATGGCTTTAAACTCTTTAATAAGTTTATTATAGTTGGTAGTGTCTTTATCTACATTATACTCATTAAAAGGAATGTTGTTTTTGTTTAAAATGGCTTTTGCATTTGGACAAATAACACAATCATCCTTAGTAAATAAAGTAACTTTTTTTTGTTTTAGTTGGTCGTCTATTTTAAAATCTAGCTGTTCCTTGTCTTTTTGTACATCTAATGCATAGGCAACTTCGTTTACAATAAACACAGAGTTATACGTTTCTGGTTTGTCTTTAAGCTGTATTAGCGTAATGAGTTTTAATCTTGTGTTTGGTGCAATGGTACGTATAATAGGTCTGTTACTGCTACGTCTGTAATTATCTGTATCTACTTTTAAAAATACATCGTAGGCAATTTCTCCTGTATTATTAGCGTATAAATCTAAGCGTTTTCCTTTTTTTATTTCTTCAAGCTTTACAAATTTATGTTCGTTTTGAGCATAAATAGAAGACGTTACAATTAGTAAAAAGCAAAATAATAATTTGGTAAGTTTCATTAATTAGTAGTTATAAAAAGTAAAAATAAGATATTACAATTATATTTGCATAAACCATACCATAATTTAAAAATTAGACATGCAATTACAACTCACAAAGCCTATTTGCTTTTTCGATTTAGAAACCACAGGAATTAATATTACATCAGACCGAGTTGTAGAGATTTCTATATTAAAAGTGTTTCCTAATGGTACAGAAGAAAGTAAAACGTGGTTGGTAAATCCAGAACGTCCTATACCTGCAGAAACTTCTGCAATACATGGTATTACAGACGAGAAAGTGGCTAATGAACCAACGTTTAAAGAGTTGGCAAAAGATATTTATAATATGATTAAAGATTCCGATTTAGGAGGCTTTAATTCTAACCGTTTTGATATTCCTTTATTAGCTGAAGAAATGCTACGTGCAGACATTGATTTTGATATGAAAGGGAGAGTAGCCATAGATGTACAAACTATTTTTCATAAAATGGAACAACGTACATTAAGTGCAGCTTATAAGTTTTATTGTAATGAAAGTTTAGAAAATGCACACTCTGCAGAAGCAGATACTAAAGCCACATACGAAGTCTTAAAAGCACAATTAGCGCGTTACGACGAGTTGGAAAATGATACTAAGTTTTTAGCCGAATTCAGTTCTCGTAAAAAGTTTGCCGATTTTGCTGGTTTTATAATTTATAATAAAGAAGGTGAAGAGTGTTTTTCTTTTGGGAAACACAAAGGAAAGCGTGTGGTAGATGTTATGGATAAAGAACCAGGTTATTTTGGTTGGTTGCTAAATGCAGATTTTCCGTTATATACTAAAAAAGTCCTAACTGCTATTAAGTTGAGAGCGTTTAATAATAAGTTATAATTTAGGCATTAGGCATTAGGCATTAGGCATTTGGTATTAAAAAAATTGATTATCGTGTAATCGGAACAATAAAAAAATCGAACAATCGAACATGAAACTAATATGTATAGGTCGTAATTACACAGACCACATAAAAGAATTAGAAAACGAAAAGCCTACAGATCCTGTAGTATTTATTAAGTCTGATAATGCAATTCTTTTAAAAAAACAACCTTTTTTTATTCCAGATTTTTCAGACGATGTCCATTACGAAGTAGAAGTAATTGTAAAAATTAATAAATTAGGAAAACATATAGATCGTAAATTCTCACATAAATATTATAGCGATATTAGTGTAGGTATAGACTTTACAGCTAGAGACTTACAAAAACAATTAAAAGAAAAAGGCTTACCTTGGGAAAAAGCAAAATCGTTTGATGGCTCTGCAGTAGTTGGCAAGTGGTTGCAAAAAAGTGAGTTTACAGATGTAAACGCCATTAATTTCTCGCTTAAAAAAAACGAAACCGTTGTACAGCAAGGCAATACAAGTATGATGCTTTGGAAAATTGACGAAATCATAGAATATGTGTCAAAATATTTTACTTTAAAGATTGGAGATATTATCTTTACAGGAACTCCAGCAGGAGTTGGCAAGGTACTTGCTAACGATAAGCTAACAGGTTTTATAGAAAACAAAGAATTATTTTCTATAAACGTTAAATAACACTATGGAAAAACATTACAAACTAAACCGATTACGAGAATTAGCAGATAACGACCAAGAGTTTATTCTGGCATTAGTTCAAACATTTATTGAAGAAGTTCCTGGTGATGCCAAAGTGCTAAAAATAGCTGTAGAAAATAAAAACTACCAATTAACTTACCAGACTGCTCATAAAATGAAACCTACTGTAGATATGTTTGAATTAGGTGTTTTAGACGATTTAATTACAGTGCAAGATTGGGGAAAATACGAGCAGATAGATAAAGATGTTACAGATAAATTAAACAACGTTTTAGAGGCTGTGGAACTCGCAGCAGATGAGATCACTTCAGATTTTGAATTGTAATGCAAGCAGAAATAATTACCATTGGAGATGAAATTCTTATTGGTCAAATTATAGACACCAATTCTGCCTTTATAGGCAAAGCACTTAATAATATTGGTGTTTCAGTTTATCAAATTACATCTATTCAAGATGAAAAAGAACACCTTTTAAAAGCCTTTAAAGCAGCAGAAGCTAATGCAGATATTATAATAATAACAGGAGGTTTAGGGCCAACTAAAGACGATATTACTAAACACACACTCGCAGAATATTTTAACGACACGCTAGTTGTAAACACTTCTGTTTTAGAGCATGTCGAAGCGCTTTTTAAAACGTATATTTCTACACCAATTTCAGATTTAAACAGGCAACAAGCCTTAGTGCCAACTAAGGCTCAAGTATTAACTAATAAATACGGAACAGCTCCAGGACTATGGATAGAAAAAAACGAGAAAGTATTTGTCTCGCTTCCAGGAGTGCCTTACGAAATGAAAAGTTTAATTACAGATGAGGTGCTTCCTAAGCTTGTAAAAAAATACAAACGACCATATATATTACACAAAACAATACTCACGTATGGTTTAGGCGAAAGCGCAATTGCGCAACGTATTGAGCAATGGGAAGATAATTTACCACACTTTATAAAACTTGCCTATTTACCAAGTTTAGGTAAAGTGCGTTTGCGTTTGTCTGCTAAAGGGTTTGACGAAGAAAGAATTAATATTGAAGTTAAAGCACAAATAGAAGCAGTATTACCTGCTCTAAAAGATATTTTTGTTGGCTTTGAAGATGAGCAAACCGCTTTAGAACATATTATTGCGCAATTATTAACCGAAAAAAAACTTACCTTATCTGTTGCCGAAAGTTGCACAGGAGGTAAACTAGCTGAAACTTTTACTGCAAACGCAGGCGCATCAGCATTTTTTAATGGTGGATTAGTCACTTATGCCACACAATCTAAAATTGATGTTTTAGGTGTAAGTAAGGCTTTAATTGAAAATCATTCTGTGGTTAGTAAAGAAGTTGCAGAAGCAATGGCTATAGCGTCTAAACGGTTATATGATTCAGATTTTGCAGTAGCCACAACTGGGAATGCAGGACCAGAGAAAGGCGATAGTGATGTAGAGGTTGGTACAGTAGTAATTGCAATAGCTACGAATACAGGAGTTTATTCCGAAATGTTTAACTTCGGAAACCATAGAACTAAGGTAATTAATAAGGCTGTAAATAAAGCTTTAGAAATGCTTCAAAAAGAAATTTTAAAAAATTAATAATTTACGTGTTGTAAATAGTAATTTATTAGTATATTTGCACCTCGATTTTTAATAACAAATTAAAGTTATATAGTAATGTCAAGAGTTTGTGAACTTACAGGAAAGAAGGCAATGGTTGGAAACAACGTGTCTCACGCAATGAATAAAACAAAGCGTAGATTTGATGCTAATTTAATCAAAAAACGTTTTTATATTCCTGAAGAGGATAAGTGGGTAACTTTAAAAGTGTCTACATCAGCATTAAAAACAATCAATAAAATTGGTATTGCTGCTGCTTTAAAAAGAGCAAGAGCAAACGGATTTATTAAATAATAGCGCCTAAGCATAAAAATAGTTTACAATGGCAAAGAGAGGTAACAGAGTACAAGTAATATTAGAGTGTACAGAGCACAAAGAGTCTGGTAAACCAGGAACATCTCGTTATATTACAACTAAGAATAAAAAGAACACACCAGATAGAATGGAGATTAAGAAATTTAATCCAATCTTGAAGAAAATGACTGTTCATAAAGAAATTAAATAATAATTTTCTTTTTAAGAAAATAAAAAACATAGCGACATGGCAAAGAAATCCGTAGCAACGTTACAAACAGGATCTAAAAGATTATCAAAAGCAATAAAAATGGTAAGATCTCCAAAAACAGGATCTTACATGTTTGTTGAATCTATTATGTCTCCAGAATTAGTTGATGATTTTTTGAAAAAAAATTAATCAATTTTATACAACATATTTAAAAGCTGCTTTTTATCAAAAAGCAGCTTTTTTTATTTCTTAGCTTCATTTTAGTACTTAGTTTCTATAATTCAATAAATTTTATTTTCTTTATAGCTTAACATAATGACAAAGTAGCAGTAATTTTAAATTAGGCTTAACAATTGCTATTGCAAAACAGCGTAATAACTCGCAAATAATAAAACAATTACAACGAATGAGTTTTTTTAAAAAAATATTTTCTTCAGATAAAAAAGAAACTTTAGATAAAGGCTTAGAGAAAACAAGCACCAGTTTTTTAGGCAAATTAAGCAAAGCAGTAGCAGGAAAATCTAAAGTCGATGATGAGGTATTAGATAATCTTGAAGAAGTACTAGTCTCTAGTGATGTAGGTGTAAACACTACACTTAAAGTTATTGAGCGTATTGAAGCACGTGTTGCAAAAGATAAATATTTAGGAACCGACGAGCTTAATAAAATTCTTAGAGAAGAAATCGCTGGTTTACTCTCCGAAACCAATTCTGGCGAAGATACAGACTACGTAATTCCGGAATTACCAAAACAAGCAGATGGTACAAAAACACCTTATGTATTAATGGTTGTTGGTGTTAATGGAGTTGGTAAAACAACAACTATTGGAAAATTAGCTTATCAATTTAAAAAACAAGGATTAAAAGTTGTTTTAGGTGCTGCAGATACCTTTAGAGCTGCAGCAATTGAGCAATTACAAGTTTGGGCAGATCGTGTAGATGTGCCAATGGTAAGGCAAGAGATGGGAAGTGATCCTGCTTCTGTAGCTTTTGACGCTCTGCAATCTGGTGTGAATCAAAATGCAGATGTTATTATTATTGATACTGCAGGACGTTTGCATAATAAGGTTAATTTAATGAATGAGTTAACAAAAGTAAAACGTGTAATGCAAAAAGTGGTTGGAGATGCTCCACACGATGTATTATTGGTTTTAGATGGCTCAACAGGTCAAAATGCATTTGAGCAAGCTAAGCAGTTTACTGCAGCTACTGAAGTGACTTCTCTGGCAGTTACCAAATTAGATGGTACAGCAAAAGGTGGTGTTGTTATTGGTATTAGCGACCAGTTTCAAATACCTGTAAAATATATTGGTGTTGGCGAAGGTATTGAAGACTTGCAAGTGTTTAATAAATTTGAGTTTGTAGATAGCTTTTTTAAATAAAATAAAAGGATATAAGATAAAGCTTCAAGATTTTCTTGAAGCTTTTTTAGTTAATAAGGTTGTATCTTTGCAATCCAAAAATGAGGTATGAGAACAAAGTCGCTTAAAAAAAATAAAATCAACGTTATCACTTTAGGGTGTAGTAAAAACGTTTACGATAGTGAAGTCTTAATGGGACAATTAAAAGCTAACGGAAAAGAAGTAGTACACGAGCAAGAAGGTAATGTTGTAGTGATTAATACTTGTGGTTTTATAAACAATGCAAAGGAGGAAAGCGTGAACACTATTTTAGAGTACATGCAGAAAAAGGAAGATGGCGAAGTTGATAAAGTATTTGTTACTGGTTGTTTAAGCGAACGTTACAAGCCAGACTTACAAAAGGAGATACCTAATGTAGATCAGTATTTTGGAACCACAGAGTTACCAGGTTTATTAAAAGCTTTAGGTGCAGATTATAAACACGAACTTATTGGAGAACGCTTAACTACAACGCCTAAAAATTATGCGTATTTAAAAATTGCAGAGGGTTGCGACAGACCTTGTAGCTTTTGTGCCATTCCTTTAATGCGAGGAAAACATAAAAGTACACCTATTGAAGATTTGGTAACCGAAGCTGAAAAATTAGCAGCAAATGGCGTTAAAGAGTTAATTTTAATTGCACAAGATTTAACCTATTATGGTTTAGATTTATATAAAAAGAGAAACCTTGCCGAACTCCTCGAAAATTTAGTAAAAGTAGAAGGGATTGAGTGGATTAGATTGCATTATGCATTCCCAACAGGTTTTCCAATGGATGTGTTGGATATAATGAACAAGGAGCCTAAAATTTGTAATTATTTAGATATTCCTTTACAGCATATCTCTGATAAGATTTTAAAAAGTATGCGTCGTGGTACAACACAAGAAAAAACGACTAAATTATTAAAAGAATTTAGGAAAGCTGTACCAAATATGACCATTCGTACCACGCTTATTGTTGGTTATCCTGGTGAAACTGAAGAAGATTTTCAAACTTTAAAGCAATGGGTTACAGACATGCGTTTTGAGCGTTTAGGCTGTTTTACCTATTCGCACGAAGAAAACACACACGCTTATAATTTAGAAGATGATGTGCCACAAGAAGTAAAGCAAGACAGAGCTAACCAAATTATGGAAATCCAGTCTCAAATTTCTTGGGAGTTAAACCAAGCAAAAATAGGAGAGACCTTTAATGTAGTTATTGATCGTAAAGAAGGAAATTATTTTGTTGGTCGTACAGAATTTGATAGTCCAGATGTGGATAACGAAGTTTTAATTGATGCGACCAAAAGCTACCTAAAAACAGGAGAATATTACAACATTAAAATCACAGAAGCTGAGGATTTTGATTTGTATGGTGAGTTGGTGGAATAATTTTGAAAAGTTCGTTTGACGTTTGTGTATATGGTTTGTTGCGTGTTTGAGCAACTTATTTAATAAACAAAAACGAATCAGTGGAAATTCCGAAGGGATTTCCAAATAGGCGAGTACCTAGCAATTAATTATACATGTTGTTGGCAGCTGTTTTCTCTCCATATTCAAAGCTGTTTTTTCTTCTAGATATATGTATGATTGAGGTGCGCAAAAATTATCAAAAATATCTGAAGGGTCAATTCCGTTTTTAAATTTCTGAACTCCATTAATTTTAATCGAAAACCCTGTTTCAGAGTTTTGATAATAATTGAAGAAATCATTTTTTTCAATACCTCCAACTTTATTGAATTCTTGCCAAAGCTTTTTTGGATTATTCTCAACTATCTCTTTAATCGTAAAAAAACCAATTATTTTCTTTTCAGGTGATGAAGAGTAAACAAAAATTTTGTCAACTGGTCTTTTGAAAATTTTCTTTCGAAATTCCACTTTTTTAGTTCCTGACATAATTGCCTGTGCATAAACAGGTTTAATTGATAATATAACGCTTGTCAAAGTATCCTTCATTGTTTAGTTTGATATAATCGGTTTCTTTTAATTCTGTTATCGTTTGTAGTTTATTCCTAAAACTATCAATTTTTTTAATTTTTTGTAAGCTAATATTTTTTTTCAAATATGCTATTAATCTAAATGTAATAACGTGTAATTCTCCTTTTTCTTCTAACCATTTTTGTAATTCTGATTCTGTAAAGACAGTTTTTTTTCTTACAATATTCCATAATTTTTCAAAATCATTGACAATTTCAATACTTTCTAAAACACCAAATGGTTCAATTACTTGATTGACTTTAGATGAATAGAAAAACAGTAAATCTCCTTTTTTTGGTTTTTGATTTTTAGAATTTGAAATGTATGCTTTTACAATTGTATTACCTTGAATCTCATTAATACTATCAGGTGCTTTATCAAATAGGGTTGGCGGTCTTAACTTACCATCTTTAAATAAACTACCATAGAAATCTGGACGAATCGGGATTACATATTTTTTTACGGTTGAATTGTTTAAGTAAAATGGGTGAGCAGAAATATCATTTTCTATTATTTTAATTTTAGCTTTATCTAAACATTTTATCAATCGAATCTCTATTAACCCTTGGCTGTTCTTAAATTCATTACGATAAAATCCAAATGTTTCAAGTAGCTTTATTAAATGAATTTGTTTCTCATATACTGTGAGATACAAATATTTAATTTTACGGTTTATACATAATTCAAACATTTTATTTAAAAATAGTTCTCCCAATTTTATTCCAAAAGCAGTATCATCTACTTTTAAGGTGCATATTTTTAATGCTTCATCAAAAATGTTAGGTAATTGATGATCTTCTACATTTTCTAAATTGTAAATTAAAATCGCTTGAAGATTATCTTCAATTATAAGCGTGTAACATTTTCGGTTTTTTTTGGCACATTTTTGCAACCATTCGTTGAATTCAATGATTCCATAGTCTTTTCGTAAACTATCGAAAAATGTACTATTGAATTTTGATTCAATTTCTCTTATGCTATGTTCACGAAGTATTGGATGTGATGGTATTTTAAAAGTAAATTGTTCTTCAAGCATTTTTAATGCTTCATCAATAGTCAGAACTTTATCGTTTAAGTTAGTTTTTAATGCGTTTTTATGGATTCCTTTATCTTGCGTAACGAAGAAGTCAACGAATCCTTTTTCTAGTTGGAAAAGCTGTTTATTATCAATCTCATCATTGATTTTACTATTCTTAAGGTTAGAAGTAAATTCTAATGTTGGTTTTGCATAATCTTGTAAAGGTTGATATTTGTTGAGTTTAGATAAAATTATTTTTTTTCTGTCATTATTTTTATCTCTACTAACATCATTTGGTATAGCTTTAGGATGATAAAGAATTTCAAAATCGTTGGTGTTTGCAATTCTGTAGAATTTAGCGAAAGTTTCCGTAATTACTCGATTGTCTTCGAGTTCAATCAGAATGTTCGTGTCTATTAATATTCTCAATTTTTAAGTCGATTTTTGATAAGAATTATAGACCTTTTGGGTTAATAATGTTTATCGTTGTTTTATTTTCCATATGAGTATACGTTTTCGCAATCAATGCATAAGTTTTCAATCATATCCTCAATATCGAATTCATCACCACATTTTTGACAAGTATCTTTAGATTTTGGAACTGTATATTCTATTTTTTCAATACCAAAGTCTATAGGTTTTCGTAAAGTTCCTATCAAATTGTGTTAGTTTTTTTAATGGTATGTTAGAATCTTTAAATTTTCTAAGAATTATTCCAGAAGGATGTCCGTATTTATTTTCATAACCAGACATTATAATTCCACTCTCTATTTGCCATTCATTAATTGGACGACATAAATTTTTATGACTTCCGTGATGTGGTATGTGGAAATGAACTGAATTATTTATAAAATCAGAAAAATGTTCTACATAATCTTTTATCCTGTTTTCATCACTTAGAAGAATATCTCCATTCATTGCAGATATTGGATAGTCGTGTCTATGGAAAAAAGGATGGTTATTAGTTGGTGTAGAAATCATTGACATTGTAGTTAAATTAATGTCTTTTTTACTTAAAGCTTTGTACGCAGCAATTAATTCAGTTTTGTTCTTTTCGTAATCAGTTATACTCAATGTTTCACGTATAATCTTTTTCTGTTCATCAGTTCTGTTATCATTTTTAAAAACTCTTTTATCTATATAAAATCTAAGAATCCAAATTATTCGATTATCGAATTTTAAAACAGGAATATTAGAGTTTTGAGAAATTCTATTAGGGATTTTTACAAGATCATCGATTTGATTTTCTTCTCCTTCTGAGTCAACCACAATAATGTTAGGATTGTCTGAATTATTTGAACCTCGAAAGTACGAAGTTGGGTTCAATAACAATTCTGAAACTGTATTTCCTGTTCCAAGATAGAATGCTATGTCTAACGCGTCTATTTTTGGAATTATAACATTTTTAATTATACAATTCTTTTTTAATTCATCAATACCATTTATGTGGTCTGCGTGAAAATGGCTAATAATTAAAAAATCAATTGTGTTAAGTCCAGATTGTTGAATTTCTTTTTCTAGTCGGTTTTTGTTTGGTGATTTTCCATTTTCAGAGCCGCAATCATAAACTATCGTTTTTACTTCATTATCGAAATAAATTTTTTCTGAATAAAAACAACCCTGTCCAATAGAGTAGAAAGTTTTTTTTATGTTAATCATTCTCATTTTTGGTTATATGTTGCCTAATGTGCTCTTAATATCAAACATCTCAACATTTAATATCATACGTTAAACGAAGCTACCGATTTTCAAATTTAGAAACAAACCAAATTATAAAGCAAAATTTGACTAAAAACCACTACTTATTTTCCAACTGTTTCTTAATTTTTTTAATCGCACTTTCAATGGATTTTTCGGGTTCTATAATGTTGTATTGTCCCCAAAATTCTGGATCAGAGAATCCAGAAACTTCATCGTTTAAAATTACAGTTGGTCTCAAAAAAGACTTAGAGGTGTTGTTTTTGGAGGTAGCAATTTTCCAGTCTGTAATTGCCATTTCACTTTGCAAAGTGTATTTACTATTAAACAATTTGTTTTTCCAGTTTACTTTAAAGGTTAATAGAATATTGCTATAACTATAATGCCATTTTCCATCCTTAACTGTGTAATCTACTCTATAAGCAGCTTCTGTTGGATATACTTTTGCTTTTTTAGGTTTTTTGCGTATAAAAATTTTGCTTGCTAAATATTTATAATCTACATTTAGCTTGTATTCTGCTCGTATTAGGGCTTTGGTGTTTTTATCTATATATAGTTTTCCGTAATACAGAGGATAGGCTATTTCTTCTTTTTGTTTAAAACTAACCACATAAACTGCATTGTTATTTATTTCTGTTGGACTATCAAATTTAAAAGTGTAGTACTCAAAATCATTGTCAAAAATATAACTTGGGTATTTAATTAAATCGGTGTATAAGGCACTAAATGGTCCGCCTTGCAATTTAAAAGCTAAGGTGTCTAATCGTTTATAATTTGTGTTTTTTCTTGCTTTAATAAGTTTTATGTTGTCTTTTTTGTTTTTAGTGTAAGGCTGTTTGTAAACAGTTAAAACAGCTTCAGATAAAGAAGCGTTTCTGCGACGTTTTTTTATAGTTTCTCTATAAAAAGCAGTCATTTCTGTAAGGTCGTTTAAATAATTTTCAGCTTTCAGTTTTAACGTTTTTCTCACTAATAACTCTGCGTCTTTAAATGTATTTACATCTACAGCCTCTAAAGCAGTATAGGCTGTTTCTAGTTTTATAGTTAAGTTTTTGTTGTTTGTATTGCTTAGGTTTAAACGCTTAGTTTTGTAACCAAGATGGCTAATTACAAGAGGATTTGTAAGTTCATCTTTAGTAAGTTTAATTAAAAAATCGCCTTCGGCATTAGTCACTGTGCTAACGTTGGTGTTTTCTATTCTAAGGTTAACAAGCGATAGTTTTTTATTTGTATTATTATCAACCACTGTTCCTGTAAATTCAAAAAACTCAGTATTAGTTTGAGCATAACTTGTTGTGGTAATTGTTAACAGAACATAGAAAAATAATACGAGAGGACTAAAGTGAGTTTTCATGAAAATAAAATTTACTTCAAGTTAATGAAAAACGAAAAAAAAGCACTGCTGTTTTATGTTAATTTTAAGAGAGACATTATAGTAAAGAGCATTATATTTACAACACATTTTAGTTTGTTATGCCAAAAGAATATATAAAATTTAGTAAAACGGGTTATTTTTCTAATCTTATTTGTGATTATTTAGCTGAAGCTGAAACGCTAAAACCATTATACAATCGTTTTCCTAAAATCGAAAATTTTAAATCGCAAATTGAAGAGAAAAGCAAGAATTTTGAGGTAAAGACAAGAACCGTTTTAGTAAATGTGTTAAAACAATACTATAAAAATACCAATACTTCTGAAGCTACACAAAATAATATTGAAGCCTTAGAGTCACCAAAAACATTTACAGTAACTACAGGTCACCAACTTAATTTGTTTACAGGACCTTTGTATTTTTTGTACAAAATAATTTCTACTATAAACTTAACTAAGTGTTTAAAAGACCACTATCCTGAATATAATTTTGTGCCAATTTATTGGATGGCAACCGAAGATCATGATTTTGAAGAAATCAATTACTTTAATTTTAAAGGCAAAAAAATACAATGGAACCGAAACGCTTCAGGAGCTGTTGGCGAATTAAATACCGAAGGTTTAGAGGCTGTGTTCAATATTTTTTCTAAAGAATTAGGCATTGGTAAAAACGCAGATGCGCTTAGAGAATTATTCAGAAAGGCTTATTTAGAGCATGCAAATTTAGCAGAAGCTACTAAATATTTAGCAAACGAGTTGTTTAAAGATTATGGTTTGATTATAGTTGATGCTAATAATAGTGATTTAAAACACTTATTTATTCCGCAAATAAAACGTGAGTTAGCCGATCAAATTTCGGAGCAAACCGTTTTAGATACAAATAAAAAAATTGAAGCCTTAGATTTTGGAATACAAGTAAACCCAAGAGCTATAAATCTCTTTTATCTAACCAAAGGTTTGCGTGAGCGTATTATTTTAGAAAACGAAACGTATAAAGTGCTCAACACAACGTTAAGTTGGAGCAAGAGCGAAATACTAAAAGAAGTCAATGACTTCCCAGAACGGTTTTCGCCAAATGTAATTTTAAGGCCATTATATCAAGAAGTGATTTTACCAAATCTCTGTTATATTGGAGGAGGCGGAGAATTAGCGTATTGGTTTCAATTAAAATCTAATTTCGAGGCTAATAATGTAGTGTTCCCAATGCTATTACTGCGAAATTCGGTATTAATAAAAACGAAACAGCAAGCAAAAAAGCTTAATAAACTCACTATTTCTAATACCGATATTTTTTTAAAACGCGAATCCTTCATCAATAAAAAAGTGAGGCAAATATCTAATATAAATATTGACTTTTCTGCACAACTCAACCATTTAAAAACACAATTTAAAGACTTATATACTCTTGCCGAAAAAACCGATGCTTCTTTTATTGGCGCAGTTGCAGCACAAGAAAAAAAGCAAATTAACGGCTTGCAACATTTAGAAAAACGCTTGTTAACAGCGCAAAAACGAAAATTAAAAGACCAAGTGGAGCGCATGACGCAGCTTCAAAATGAGCTCTTCCCTAATGGTAGTTTACAAGAGCGTAATACTAATTTTAGCGAGTTGTATTTGGAGTTTGGAGAAGACTTAATTCCAAATTTAATACAGGAATTAGAACCGTTAAAAGGCGAATTTACTATTATTACTATGTAAAATAAAAGCAAACCTTTCGATTTGCTTTTTAATATAGAATATAGAGTTCTTACTTATTGCTTAATGAATTTTAACGTTTTGTAGCTGTCTAGTTTTAAAAAATAGATTCCATTTTCTAAATGTGATATTGAAATTTTTGACTGTTTTAAGAGCTCATTAGAAATTACTTTTTCGCCTAAAACATTATAAATAGTATAATTTTTATCGCTATTATTATTTGAAATAGTTATATAATCTGAACTTGGATTAGGGTAAATACTAATTTCAGTTTCGGAAACTAAATTAGGCAATGAAAGGGTTTCAATAGTTGTTTTTATAATTTTTCCAGTATCAGCAATGTACAATTCATTATTAATATTTGTAAAGCCAGTGGCTGAGCTATTGTTTAAGACTTCTTGAGGTTGTGGATTAGTTTGCGTAACATCTATTTTATAAACTTTTCGTTCTGTGAGTTCTCCATAATACAAACTACTATCTATGAGAGTTAAAGCAAAAGCATTTTCTAAGGTTATAATAGGTTGTGGTATAACAGGAAGAGGTGCGTTAATATCTATTTTATATATAATATGACTGTCGTCATCTAGTAGATATAAGTTGTTTTCGTCCGAGGTTAAATCTATAGGAAATTGTAATCCCATGTTAACAACATCTATGAGTGTTGGGTTAGATGCTGTAACGTCGATTTTTGAAATTTTGTGAGCACCACCAATAGCTATGTAGAGCTCATTACCTTTAAATTCTAACGCTGTAGGCAATGAAATGCCAGTAACTACATCTTCGATTACAGGATTACTTTGTGTGACATCAATTTTTGAAACCTTATTTCCAAAAAATTGAGTAAAGTATAAGTCATTACCTTTAATGGCCATGCCAAATGGACCATTTAAACCAGAAATAATTTCTGTTGCTACAGTTGGTAAAGTATTATTTACATTAATTTTAGAAATTGTTCCGTCACTACGATTTGCTATGTAAATAATATTATCTGATGCAAGTATTCGTTTTGTTCCGTTTAATCCTAAAGCAACATTGGTTTGAGCATTTAAGTCCAGCAGTGCTAAACATAAAAGTATTGTAATTGAAATTGTTTTCATAATGTTTTAGTTTTGTGGTTTATATAATAAAAGGAAGTACATTAATAAAATGCACTTCCTTTAAAATAAGACTAATTACAATTAGCTGGTACATCTTGCACGTTGCTATCAGAATCTATAATTTTATCTAAGGTTAAAGTTCCTCTAAGCGTTACTACCATTGAGTTAGGCTCAACGGCAGAAACAACACCATTAAATCCATTAACGTAAAATAATGTTCTAATTTCTTCTCCAGTTAACGCTAATCCAGATTCAGAATCAATTCCTTCAACTCGTAAACGTTGAGCAAAATTAACTCGTGTTTCTGGGTAAAATTGAACGACATCATAAACCAAAGAGGCACTTCCTGAAGGGACTGTAACAGTTCGTGTAGAGGTGATTTCCTGTGTTTGTCCAGTATGCGTACTTTCCCATTCGCTACTTGTTTCTGTTGAGGACCAAGAATGGTCATAACTAGTATCAATACCTGCATTTACAGTGGTGCCTGTTCCTAAAATTTGAGCAGAGAACTCTACATTTAAACTTACATTTACACCAAAAGAGTTAGAGGTCGTAGCAGAAAGTGTTTCTTCAAAACCAACAGTACGCTGTTGATTTTCACTATGCGCCACACCAACGGTTTGACTTAAAGTTCCACTTCCACAATTAGTAAGCACACTATTAATTGATAAAGAGGTTTCAGCTGGTGGAAGTATAGGCTCTAAAAAAGAGGTGCTAATGTTGCTAATGGTCCAATCGATGCTTGTCGATACCATGCGCCATGTTCTGTCTTCTGGAGTTACAACGTTCCCACTAGTTGTATTTGTTATAGTATCATCAAAAGTTAATCCAAAGCCAGGCGCTTGTTTCACTGGTAATCCTGCCGAATTTTTAATAATAAACGTGCCATTATCTTGTTTTTCGAATGTAAATTGGTAATGATGATAATCTGATGCTGCTTCTATTTGCGCAAGGTTGGTATTTTGTCTTAGTTTCATTCCAAAAAAGGAGCCACTATAACTAGATGTGGTGGTTACGCCTGCATATCTAATAAATCGTCCCGTTTCTGCGTGCCTTATCAAAAATGTATTTGGATTATTAGGTACTGGATGAAAGGTAAAGATTCTTTGTGTATCTGTACCATCAAATGTAGCATTACTAGTGGCTGAGATAACATTGTCTAAAGATGCACTTGCAGTAATATTCATTGATCCCGAATCTGGACTTCCATCTGCATTCATACGCTGTATGTAATACGATGTGCCTGGTCTAAAGCTTAATGTTTGATTTTCTTCTGTTTCCTGAAGACCTGCTACATTGGCTGTTCGCGGTTCTGGGTTGGATAGAAAAGTTTTCGTAAATAAAGGTTCAGTATAAATAATAGCACCATTTTCGTCTTTATACTCTGGTATAATATTTACACCGTCGATTAAGTCACCTTTATCAGCGTCACTTAAATTTTCAAGCGGCAGTTTAAGTTGTCCCATATAAGAGTCTTCATCCAATGGGATAGTTTCTGTAAAATTAACAACCTCTCCTGTTATATTTAAAGTAACTTGAGTGGGTTTGTAGCCTTTACGAGCCAATGGTCTAGCATCTATTACAACACCAATATCACCTTCATAGGTTTCAAAATCATCTTCTGTAACTTGGCCAGTCGTTTGAATAAGTTCTCCTTCACCTTGGTTTCCAGGGTCTGGTGTTGGTTCATCTTTTGAACATGATGCAATAATGAATAGAATAAGTGCTAAAAAAGCAGTTGTTTTTAATAGCGTTTTCATAATAAATTAATTTTTGTGGTTAATTGTTTAAATTGTTTTGTGTGAAACTTGCTCAAATAGTCTGCAGCTTTTTTTGAACAAGCTTACCACAAAAACGGTTATTGTCAACCTAATGACAAAGCAAACATAATGGTGTATTTTAGATTGCCAAAAAAACGCTAGGGTACAAAAAGGGTACATAAAAAAACACCTGTAAATACAGGTGTTTTAAATGGTTTTAAGTATTTGGTTTTTTACTAAATAGCAATAACAATAGCCTCTAGAGATTCGGTAGAAGCAATACCCATTTTCTTGCGAAGTCGTTGTCTTGCTTTTTTAATGCCATCGCTAGAAATGTTTAGAATATTTGCAATTTCTTTTGAAGATAAATTCATTTTTAATAATGCCATTAAACGTAAATCGTTAGTGGTAATATTTGGGAATTGTTGTTGCGCTTTACTATTAAAATCTTTGTGGACTTCTTCAAAATAGCGAGAGAAGTTTTCCCAATTATTATCGTCTTGTAAATCAAAATTTATAGTCTGTATAAGCATTTGGTAACCAGGATCTGCATTAGCGTCTGCTTTTAAAACTTTAGCTTTTTGTTTTAAATCGTTTAAGACTTCGTTCTTTTTCGCTAAATGTAAAGCATGAGTTGTCAATTCTTTGGTTTTAAATTCTAATTCGGCTTGTGCAGCTTCTTTTGCCAATTTGTTTCGTTTGTTTCTTTGGTAAAAGGCATATACGGCAATTAATGATGCTAATAACCCAATTATTAATAATAGACGTTGTAGATTATTAGTCTTTCCTTTTAAGTTCAGTAAATCTATTTCGTTTTTTTGAATTTGGATTTGCTGTTCTTTTTTTTCGGTTTCATAAATAGTTCTAAGTTCTTCTATTTGTTGGGTTTTTTCTTTATTGAATATCGAATCGTTAATAACTTGATATTTTTTAAGATCGATTAATGCAGATTGGGTATTATTTAACCTTTCGTAAAGTATAGATCGTTGTAAATAGTCATCTTTTAAATTAGATTGTGCACCAATATCTTTGTTAATGATTATAGATTTGTTAATGTAATCTAATGCGGAATTCCAATTTTTTTTGGCTTGTGCGACTTTAGATAATAAGTTTAGTGTTTGCGCAACGTCATTACTAAAGTTAATGGATTGGTATTTTTTTAAAGCGGCTAGAAATTGATTTTGTGCATCGCTATAATTTTGGTTGTTTAAAGCAACTTTTCCTAAACCACGTAAACTATTGGCTTGATCATTTGTGCTTTCTGTTTTTTTTGCTAATTCCAACGCTTCTTTAAAAGAAGTTTCAGCTTTAGTGAATTCCTTTAATTTGATATAGGTTTGTCCTAATTGATTTGCTGTTGAAGACTGATAAAATAAATCGTTATTTTTTTTATAGATATCTAGCGCTTCTTTACTATACTTTAAACTAGTATTAAAGTTTCCTAAAGTATAATCTATATTACCCAGTTGTTTTAGCGCATCAGCTTTTCTAATAGCATCATTTGTTTTTTCAAAAAAATCTAAAGCTTTTAAACATTCTTGTAATGCGATGTGGTGATTGCCTTTTAAGAGATGGATTAGACTTAAAAGTTCGTATTCTGCACCTATGAGATTAAAAGGTATATTATTTTGAAGCGCTTTTAAATTGCTATGTTCTTTATATAAATTAATGTTACGCATAACAATATCAATAGCTAAATCATAATTACCAGCATCTTTTTCAATTGAAGCCAATGAGTGGTTTGCAAATATTTGAGTAAGAACTATCGCATTATCTTGAGCAATTTTAAGACCTTTATTATAATAATATTTTGCCGAGTCAACTTCACTTTTATTATAATAAAAGTTACCAATTTGGATATTACTAGCCGAAATACCTTTTACATAATTAAGTTTTTTAGACAATTTTAGCGCTTCATTTGCATATTCTAATGCAAGTTCGGGTTTGCTAAACATAAGTTCTTCGTGTAAGGTTCCGTATGCACCTACTTTAAGCGTGTCATCTGGTTTTATTTTTAAAAATAATGTGAGGCTATCTACAATTTTTTTGTTTTGCGCAAAAGACTGCAGATTTAAAACCAATAAAAAAACCATAAAAAGTTTAATGCATTTCATAAGTTGTTAATTTTTAGTAATATAAAAATACAAATTCTAAGATGGTGTAATAAAATAAAGAGTAAGACAAAAGGGGTACATTGGTTAATTAACTGCTTTTTTAGTGCTTTTAGAATTTAATTCAGAGCACTCATAATTGTTAAAAAGTATATTAAAAAAATCGTAAATAGTAATTCGTAAATCTAAAATCTATATACTATTTTTGCGCATGCAACACGACAAAGTACTTATTTTAGATTTCGGATCGCAATACACACAACTTATTGCGCGTAGAGTTAGAGAACTTAACATCTATTCCGAAATAGTTCCATTTAATAAAATTCCTAAAAATTTAAACGACTATAAAGCGGTTATTCTTTCTGGTAGTCCAATGTCTGTACGATCAAAAGATGCCTTTCATCCAGATTTAAAAGGCATTCGTGGCGAAAAACCAATGCTGGCAGTGTGTTATGGTGCACAATATTTAGCACATTTTTCTGGAGGTGAAGTTGCAGAGTCTAATACACGTGAGTATGGACGAGCGAATTTAAGTTTTGTAGAAAATGATGTGTTTTTAAAAGGAATTTCGTCAGGCAGTCAAGTCTGGATGAGCCATAGTGATACCATAAAAAGCTTACCAACTAACGGAAAATTATTAGCAAGCACACACGATGTAGAAAATGCAGCCTATAAAATAGAAGGCGAAAGTACTTACGCTATACAATTTCATCCAGAAGTTTACCACTCCACAGATGGCAAACAATTATTAGAAAATTTTTTAGTTAACATCGCAAATGTAAAAGCAGATTGGACGCCAAATGCCTTTGTTGGCGAAACTGTAGAAGCGCTTAAAAAGCAAATAGGAAATGATAAGGTTGTTCTAGGTTTATCTGGAGGAGTTGACTCTTCAGTAGCAGCCATGCTATTGCACAAAGCCATTGGCAAAAACTTATATTGCATCTTCGTAAATAACGGTTTATTGCGTAAAAACGAATTTACAGATGTGCTAGAGCAATACAAAGGCATGGGCTTAAACGTAAAAGGCGTAGATGCTTCGGCACGCTTTTTGGATGCACTAGCAGGAAAGAGCGATCCAGAAGAAAAACGAAAAGCCATAGGTCGTGTATTTATTGAGGTTTTTGATGATGAAGCAAATGAAATTGAAAATGTAAAATGGTTAGCACAAGGCACTATTTATCCAGATGTGATAGAAAGTGTAAGCGCAACAGGAGGACCAAGCGCAACCATAAAAAGCCACCATAACGTTGGTGGATTGCCAGATTTTATGAAACTTAAAATCGTAGAGCCACTAAAAGCCTTATTTAAAGATGAGGTGCGTAGAGTAGGAGCCTCAATGGGAATGGACGTAACCCTTTTAGGGCGTCATCCTTTTCCAGGACCAGGTTTAGCGATACGTATTTTAGGAGATATTACTCCAGAAAAAGTTCGTATTTTGCAAGAAGTTGATGCTGTATTTATTAACGGATTACGAGAAGCAGGATTATACGATAAAGTATGGCAAGCAGGCGCAATTTTACTACCAGTAAATAGCGTAGGCGTAATGGGAGACGAGCGTACATACGAAAAATGTGTAGCGCTTAGAGCAGTAGAAAGTACAGATGGTATGACAGCAGATTGGGTAAATTTACCTTACGAATTTTTGCAAAAAACCAGTAACGATATAATAAACAAAGTAAAAGGCGTTAATAGAGTAGTGTACGATATTAGTAGTAAACCACCAGCAACAATTGAGTGGGAATAAAGCACAAATTTGTTGCTTCAAGTGATTTTTGAAGTTTAAGAATATAATATCAATAAGTTGGGCGTTACCACAAGGGTCGCGTCTTCCGTTATATCTTTTTTTGCCATATATGGCAGCAAAAAAAGGATGCCACTACAACCGCTAACGCAATTTAGAACGTATAATAAACATATGAAAAAAATAATTTACATCCTCAGTTTTATACTATTAGTTAGTTGTGGCTCAACATCTCAAGCACAAAACTATAAAACACACAAAGTACAAGCAGGAGAAACTATAGAGAGCATCGCAAAACTATATAATGTCACCTCTTTTGATATTTATAAGCTAAATCCAGATGCCAGAAAATCGCTTAGCCTTAACGCTACACTAATTATTCCTAAAGCTAAAGTCGCAACAGCTACAAACCCAGGATTTGAAGAGGTTAAGGAGTTGGAAGGTTTTAAAACTCATAAAGTAAAACGTAAAGAAACCTTATATAGCCTTTCTAAAAAATATAAAGTCTCCCAAGACGAAATTAAAAAACAGAATCCAAGACTCTATGCAGAAAATCTTAGAAAAGGAGATAAAATTAAAATTCCAATTTATAAAACAAAGCGTGTTGCTGTTAAAGCAGTAGAGCAACAAACAACCACATATAAAGTACAACCTAAAGAAGGGAAGTGGAGAATTGCCTATAAATATGGCATCACAACCGATGAGTTAACAGAATTAAACCCAAATATGGGAGACATTCTACAACCAGGTCAACTTATTAATGTGCCAAATATAGCAGGTAGCCAACTAAAAGAAATAGACGAAAGTTATAGTTATTACACTGTTCTAAAAGCAGAAGGATTTTACAGGCTAAAAGTAAAATTAGGATTAGAGCAAAAGGAACTCGAAAAACTTAATCCAACACTAAAAGAAACAGGATTAAAAGAAGGGATGGTATTAAAAATACCTTACAACCCTTCGGTTAGAGCAACAAATAATAATACAGAACAAGGTGGAGCAACAGGAGAAATCCTTGTAAATTCTGATCTTACAAAGCAAATAAACAATCCAAACACAAAACATTTGGTAGTGATGTTGCCTTTTAAAGCCAATCGAATAAATAAAGATTCTGTAAGCGATGCTAAGCGTATAATTACAAACGACCGTTACGTTAACACCTCTTTAGACTTTCATTCTGGTGTTTTAGTGGCTTTAGACTCTTTAAAAGAACTTGGTATTTCTATAAAAGTCGATGTGTACGACACTAGAAAAGAAATAAGCGAAGGATCACGAATAGTGCGTAACAACGACTTTTCTTCTGTAGATGCAGTCATCGGACCTTTAGACGCTAAAGTATTTAATCAAGTGGCTTCAGATTTAAAATCTAAAAACATTCCTGTGGTGTCTCCATTAACTAAAACTGTAGAGGTTAGGTCTAATGTGTTTCAATCCAGACCTTCAGAAGATTTATTAGAAGAAAAAATAGTTAACTATATTAAAAAACATGGAGCAGATTCTAATATCATTATTATTTCAGACTCCAAAAATATAGCAACAAGTGCAAAGCTTAAAAAAGAATTTCCAACGGCTCAAACCGTTAGCTCCAGAAAAGATAGAAAAACAGGAAAAGAACAATACTACATTCACGATATGGATGTGATGCCAAAGCTAAAATCAGGAAGAAATATTGTGTTTTTAGAAACTAAAAACGATGGTTTTGTATCTAATGTAACCAGTATTTTAAATGCTTTAATTGCTACAGATAAAGAAATTATTTTAACTACAACAGATATGAATACTGCTTTTGAAGGCGAAGAGGTGTCTAACTTCCATCTGTCGAATTTAAAATTTATGTTTCCAACTATTGCAAAAATGTATAATGACGAAGACAGTAATAGCTTTGCAGAGCGTTATAAAAAAATATACAAAATAAACCCAAGCAAAGTAGCCGTTAGAGGTTTTGATCTAACAATGGATGTGGTGTTACGATTAGCAACTTCAGAAGATTTATATACAGCAGCAAACAATATTCCTTTAACTAGTTACGTTGAGAATAAGTTCGCCTACAAGAAAAAAACCTTTGGAGGGTATTATAACGATACTGTGTATTTAGTACGTTACGACGATTTAAAAATCGTTGAGATTATAGAGGAGGATTAAACCTAATGATGTTAAAGTATCTATTTACAATATGTATTACAGTACTACTCACTAGCGATAGTAAAGAGCGGACTTGGAATGCCACTTATAAACTGTCTTGGAGCGATTTTAAAGCCAAACCAGACTACAACTCAGATGCTGTGGCAGTTACTGCTTCTGGTATTACTTTTGGATATTCCCTAAAACGTATTAATAAAAAAGTCGTTGATTTTGAGACTAAAGTAGAAGCCTACTTTTATCCACAACATTCGTGGTGTAAGTTAGATTTGGCAGATGATCATATTTTAAGTCACGAGCAATTGCATTTTGACATTACAGAGTTACATGCCAGAAACTTTAGGAAACTACTCACTAAAGTTAAGGCTAATCAAAATACAGCTAAAACGTTACAAACACTACATCAAAGAGTTGAAACCGATTTAGCTGCCATGCAAAACAAATACGATACAGAAAGTAATTACTCTATACATAAAGAAGAGCAAGCCGCTTGGCAAGCTTTTGTAACTGCAGAGCTTTTAAAGCTTAAAGCCTATAAATCTAAATAACATAGTGACACCAGTTACACCAGATAGAGATTTTTTAATACAACTAGCACATACTAAAATGCCTTTTGGTAAATACAAAGGGCGTTACCTTATAGATTTACCAGAATTTTACGTGGTTTGGTACCACAATAAAGGCTTCCCTAAAGGTAAATTAGGCGAAATGCTAGAAACCGTTTATACACTAAAATTAAATGGTTTAGAAGATTTGGTAAGGAATATACAACGTAATTTCCCTAAGAGATGAGGTTTAGAAATGGTTTCTGGTTAATGCGAGCTTAGCAGAGCATTAACCAGAAACGGTATTGTATATGAAAAGTAGCAGATTAGTTTGTGCCGTTTTACAGTTAAAAACAAAAATAGCAGAGAAGAACTAAACTAGAAGATTAGCTCTTAACTACTATTTTTATATACGTGGTTGTTGTTTGTTTTTATTCTATTTTTGTTAATATAATATCTGTTGGCATACTAAAATCCGGTTCATTAGGTGATTTAAATCCTTGATTTTTTTCTACTTTCCATACAGCAGTTACTAAGCAAGTAGAGCAGTTACTGTCTTGAATTCTCATCTTTAATTTGCCTTTATAAAAGCTTCTTGGCGCATTAATGATAGTATTGTCAGTTATTACACCTCCAATTGAATTTTCTCCATTAAATTGACCTAAGAAAATAGTGTAAGGCCAATTTTGATTTGTTGAACCTAATTCTTTATTAGAATTATAAATTTCTGAAATTATATTACCATTATTATCAATAATTACTTTTTTATAATGTCCAATAATTTCATTCTCTAGATTTGTGAATAAGTTTATGATAAAAACCTCATTTCCATTTTGGTATTTCCATGTGCCAATAAATGGATTATTTTGATTTAACTCAAAATTTAAATTATTTGAGAAAGTTTCTTCTTTTTTTAAGATTGTAAATGATAACATTGTAGTTGCTATTGTTAAGATTAAAATTACTTTTATATTTTTCATTGTTTTCTTTTTTTAATTACAAGGAGACTTTTTTGTGTTATTTGTTGCGCTGCTACTGTATTTTACAAGTTCAAAATTTTCAAAATTTGCATCTGTCTTAAAAAGTGTAATACCCATATTTGCTTCATTTAAAAATGTTAAAAACTTACCTAAAACAGCATCGTTATCTGAATCTGTGATACTTATTAATGAGTTTTTACTTGTTTTTTACCACAGTACTTTGTTGTGGTTAGTTTTTACATCTTAGTCATGACAATATCATCTGGCACGCTAAAAAATGACTCACCTGGATTTATTTCACCAGAACTTAACCAATATTCTAATCTTTTTGGGTTTGGATTATTTCTTAATATAATACTAGATAAAGTAAACCTTAATTTATCGCTTTTATCTGGTTCTTGAATTAAAATTAAATCTAATAGGTAGTTATTTCTTTTTTCATAATCATTAAAAGACATGTATAATTTTCCAAATTCTTCTATAACACCATTTGGATGTGTACCAACAGTAGAATTATAAACTAATTCTCCATTTTTATACTTTTGGTACTGAATTACCATTCCATCTTTATAATAATTTACATTAAAAGGTCCTATATAATGATACTTTTCAATTTTAGATAATGTTACTCTAAATTCTGTATTATCATTTATATATTGACATGTACCTATAAAAGAATTCATAAAGTTTTTTTTGTCTTTTATATAGTACTTTCCATTTTTGCAATACTCTTCTTTTCTTTCATTAGCCATATCAACAACGGTTTGTGAACTACCACAAGAATATAGTGCTAAAACTAATATTGTCGTTACTATGTTTTTCATTTAACTCTGAGATTATTAAACTTGGTTTGGTCAAATTAACCACAATGCACTCTTGATATCAAACGTTCTAATGTTTTATATCAGTCGTTAAATAAAATTATTATTTTTTAAGTTTAGAAGCAAACCAAATTGCTAAGCTAAAAAGGTAGTGATTAAAATGATTGTTGTTGGTGGAAAACACCAACAAAGGATTTGGTGTAAGTTATTTAGATACCTTCTCAAAGGTTAGTTTTTTATCCCAACAATTCTGCATTTCGGATTCACAAATAAACTTAAATCCATTTTTAAACAGTTTGCCTTTAAATTTTATTCTATATTCCGAAACTCCAATAATAGAGTCGTTTTCTAAATCACTTTCAAATTTAGCAATTCTGAACAAAGTAGATTTATAAAGATTTCTTTTCCCAATTTCAAATTTGATTTTATTTTTTTCAATAGTTAAGTGTTCTAAACTATTACTAAAATGAGCAGTGCCATATTGGTTTTTATTTTCAGTTCCAAAATATGAGCCTGCAAATTTTCCATTAAGAGTGTCAATTATAATGAAGTGCTTTTCAGTTTTCTTGGACGATTTTAATTCATAAATCCCTCTGATTTCTAGGTTTATTTTTTTGGATTCTGCTATTGATTTTTCTTTTGTTTTTTCAGATTCACAACTGATGAAGCTTAAAAGCAACATAAGGGTTAATAAATTTTTCATGAATTTCGTTGTTTTGGTTTAAAAACAAAATTATTCTTAATTTGTGTATTACAAAATCATAAATGAGTGAAAGTACTTTTTCGATGAGTAAACTGGTTTTACATATAATTTGTTAATGTAATTTTCATTTAAGTATTAATATGTTTATTATTTTTTAGTTTAAAAACAACCCAAACACTTCGACTAAAACTTACTAATGCCAAGGTCCAGTTGTTTTTACATTTATGGCTTTTCCTGTGTTGTCAATTTTATATAATCCACCAGCGCAACCTAACCAAATAGTCCCATTTTTGTCTATTAAAAACGCCATTGTTGAGGTTGGTACTTTGTAATTTACAAATTCATTATCTGTGTAATTATACACTCCATTGTTTGTAGTGCTAATCCATAACTTATTTAAATGGTCTTTATAAATGTTGTAAACATCGTTTTCGTATAGTCCTTTAATCTCTGGGAAGCCAACAAATTTTTGTCCATCAAATTTATTCAATCCACCTTTACCAAACCGTTTGTTGGCGTCAGCATTGTCTTTCTCAGCGACTCTTGTACCTATCCAAATGTTTCCTTGTTTGTCTTCCACAATAGATTGGATATTGTTAGAGTTTAAGCCTTCTTTTGTTGTGATGTGCACAAATGAGTTTCCGTTATATTTACTAGCTCCATAACCATCTCTACCAATCCATATAGTTCCGTTGGTGTCTTCTGTAATAGTGGTTATCCAATTTTTTGTATCAGGATTAATTTTAGTGTTTACTTTAGGGTAGGGAATTGGAAATTTTTCAAATTGTGTACCATCAAACTTGCAAACGCCGTTCCAAGTTCCAATCCAAAAAGTGCCTTTACTATCTATAAATACATTGCTTACCATATTACTATTAAGACCCTCTTTTTCAGAATAATTTGTAAACGTTTCCCCATCAAATTTCGATAGTCCTCCTCCTGTTCCAAACCATAAATTTCCCAAAGCGTCTTCAATAATGCATGTTATTCTATTACTTGGTAAACCATCTTTTATTGTTAAATAACTTAGTGTGGTTCCATTAAATTTTGCAACTCCTTTTTCTAACGTTCCAAACCAAAGATTTCCCTTAGAGTCTTCAAATACATCTACTACATAGTCTGCAATTTGTGAGCCTACTTTTTTTGTTGGATTATTAATACTAGTCGCATTATCTGTGTTGGATTGCGATTGTCCTTTACAAGAGGTTACTAAAGCAATAACAAAGACTAATGCATAGATTTTCGAAAATAAATTAGATGGTTTCATTGGTGTTTATTTTTCAAACTTAAACCGAAAGATCTTTTTCTAGCAATATTAAATGTAAAATTATGTGAAAGAAGTGTGAAATTTTATATAGAAGCATTGTTTTTTGATAACGCTGTTAACACTCTAATAGCTTTGTCTGAGTCTTTTTTATCAACAAAAATACGGTCGTGATAATAACCAGCAATTACATTGGAGCTAATGTTGTGTCTTGCTAATTCAGTCGAAAATATTGCAGTTAAGCCTACAGCATTAAGAGAAGAGTGAATCATGAGTGTAATCCAAGAAGCAACATAGTTGTACTCTAAGTTTAGTTGGTCTGCCTTTTTTCTTTCAATAACAATAGTTGTTCCTTCACGTTCTTTAAATTCACATATAGTATCTTTTCTATTAATTATACTAGTATCTTTTACTGTAGAAAACACATATTCTCCATCAATTCGCTTTGGTGTCATTCCTTTAATTAATTCAGATAAATTAGTTTCTCCAGACATTAGTTTTTTGATTTAAATTTTATAAGGCAATTTAAGAAACTGTAGCTCAAACGGCTTCAAGTATTATAAATTGAATGTACTCCATAAGTATTGAAGCATAAGAAGGCATACTTGCTCCAATGAGATTAAGTAAGATAAAAAATAAATTATTGATTTTATTTTCCCTATTACTTTTAGTATATATGCTAAAAGTATTTAAAAAACTCCAATAAAGCCAATCCAATCTATAGTATTCATATTGTACTTTTTAGGTTGTTAACAAGGTCTTCTAACCTCAAACCTTAATGTTCATTAGCATAATTAAAACGAATCTAATGGTTTTCAGATTTAAATTTTACCCAATTTGTTTAGCCATACTGTTTTTATTTGCTAATTTTATTAAGTAATTTAAATGCTTTAATTAAGGTTTCGTCTTTATTAATAGTTGTTTGACTTACATAATGAAATGGCACAAATTTCTCTCTTGGAGTTCCGTTTATATGATACAGTTTTTGATAAACTAATTTGTATCCAAAATTTTGATTTTTAAATTTATAATTATAATCAGAACCTGCTAATCTTTTCATTTCAGTGCCAACTATTTTAGCTCTTTTCATTCCGTCAAACCCAACAGCTAATCCTTCTCCCATACTTCCTGTCCATCTTCCAACAAGTATTATTACAGGTTTAGTATATTGTTTGCCTCTTGGACTTACCAATTCCAACCAGCTTCGAGTTATTTTTGGTTGGTTGTCGTAAGTTTCTACATATAAATGTTTTTGATATGGTAATTCCTTGTCTATAAACCTACTCATAATGCCTTTTGCTACATAGGTGTTTCCTCCATTATTTGTATTTCTTAAATCAATAATTAAACCTCTAGTAGTAGATAAACTATTAAGTGCTTTATCAAATTCATCAATTAATTGATTATTTCCCAAAGAATTATTTATTCTAATAATCCCAATATCGTTTATAGTCTGCTGTGTTAATAATTTTTGTTCATTGATTATTTTAAGTCCATCAACGTCAAAAGTTATAGTATCTCCATTTTTTAATTTTAATTTTAAAATTCTGTGTTCGCTATATTTTCCAGCAATAACTTTATTTGCTATCCAATTTCTTATTTCAAGTATAGATTTATCGTTACAATACGATGGGAATTTTTCAATTTTAGCGTTAAAGTCAACACCATTAAACTTCAATATTTCAGCTCCTAAAAGGGGAGTTTTTAAATTCTTAATTTGTGTTTGCCATACATTTTTAATAATGACTTTATTATTTTCAAGTTCTACATAAATTGGAGCAGATAAGCGATAAGACTCTCTAATATTTGTTGAAAGCGAGATATGACTATCGTAAAGCTCGTTTAATAAATACTCAAATAATAGAATGACATCTCCTTGTTTTTTAAGTTATTTATTTTACTTGTGTATCTTTCTTTTATGCATTCAACATCAATTTTCTTGTCCTCTAAATACACATAACTACTTTCTATATTGTGAATAATATCATTTAAATCTACTAGTATTTTTTCTTTATCAATTTGGTAGCTTTGCGAAGTAATACAAGCAGTATAAAAGAATAAAACATATAGTAGAATTAGATTTTTCATGTGGATTTTGTGTTTATTTTCAAATTACTAACAAGGTCTTCTAACCTCAAACCTTAATGTTCATTAGCATAATTAAAACGAATCTAATGGTTTTCAGATTTAAAAGCAAACAAAAAGAATTGGATTAATAAAGGAGAATTACACCATAAACCATTCCAAAAAAATAAAACTTCAAACCTCAAAAACTTCCATAAAATATCGTAAATTTGCTCGCGTTTAACAACGCACAATGGCAACTACAACAAAATACATATTTGTAACAGGAGGAGTAACTTCTTCGCTTGGAAAAGGCATTATTGCTGCTTCTTTAGCAAAACTACTCCAAGCACAAGGTTACAGAACTACCATACAAAAATTAGATCCTTATATTAATGTAGATCCTGGTACACTAAATCCTTATGAGCATGGCGAATGTTATGTTACAGACGATGGCGCAGAAACCGATTTAGATTTAGGACATTACGAGCGTTTTTTAAACGTACCCACTAGTCAAGCAAATAATGTGACTACTGGTAGAATTTACCAAAGTGTTATAGAAAAAGAGCGCAGAGGTGAATTTTTAGGAAAAACAGTACAGGTCATACCACATATTACAGACGAAATTAAGCGCAGAATCCAAATCCTTGGACGTTCTGGCGATTACGATATTGTTATTACAGAAATTGGAGGAACAGTTGGTGATATTGAGTCTTTACCTTATGTAGAAAGCGTACGACAGTTAAAATGGGAACTTGGCGAAAACAATGCTCTAGCCATTCACTTAACCTTAATTCCTTATTTAGCAGCTGCTGGAGAATTAAAAACAAAACCGACACAACACAGTGTAAAAACACTAATGGAAAGTGGTGTGCAAGCAGATATTTTAGTGTGTAGAACAGAGCATGAATTATCACAAGATATTAGACATAAACTAGCACGTTTTTGTAATGTCACTCCAGACTCTGTTATACAATCTATCGATGCCTCTACTATATACGATGTGCCTAATTTAATGTTGGAAGAAGGTTTAGATACTGTAGTTTTAAGAAAATTAGGATTAGAAAGCAACGTGCCAGATTTAACACGTTGGAACCAGTTTTTGGAGCGTATTAAAAACCCAAAATCCACAGTAACTATTGGATTAATTGGTAAATACGTAGAGTTACAAGATTCTTATAAGTCTATATTAGAAGCGTTTATTCACGCAGGTGCAGAAAATGAAGTAAAAGTTGTTGTAGAGCCTATCCATTCAGAATATTTGAATGCAGATAACGTTAAATTAAAGCTCAACCATTTAGATGGTGTTTTAGTAGCTCCAGGTTTTGGAGAACGAGGTGTAGAGGGTAAAATTGATGCTGTACAGTTTGTAAGAGAACATAATATCCCGTTTTTGGGTATTTGTTTAGGTATGCAAATGGCTGTTATTGAGTTTGCTAGAAATGTTTTAGGTTTAGAAAACGCTAATTCTACAGAAATGGACGAACATACTCAGCATCCTGTAATTAATCTTATGGAAGCTCAAAAAACCATTACAGATAAAGGCGGAACAATGCGTTTAGGTGCTTGGGATTGTGAATTAAAAGAAAACAGTATTGTACATAACGTGTACAAAACAAAAACTATAGACGAGCGTCACAGACATCGTTTTGAGTTTAATAGCGATTATAAAGCGCAAATAGAAAAAGCAGGTATGCTAGCTACTGGTTTAAATCCAGAAACAGGCTTGGTAGAAATTGTTGAAATCCCAAGCCATCCTTGGTTTGTTGGTGTGCAATACCATCCAGAATATAAAAGTACAGTAGCCAATCCGCATCCTTTATTTGTTGCCTTTATAAAAGCAGCTTTAAAAAATAAAAAGTAAAATATAGCAATTTTAAGGTGTCACTATGACACAAAAATAAATAACGGATTACTTTTTGACTAGTAATCGAATAGTACAACAACCTGTAAGGTTTTTAAACCAGACAGGTTTTTTAAGCAAAAACACTAATTAGACTACAGTTTTAATAAACAGATGGAAGAAAAGAAAATAGATATTAAAAGCATTATAGGTTATGTGTTAATCTTCGGGTTATTATTATGGATGCTTTATAATAATAAACCAAGCGAAGAAGAATTAGAAGAGCAAGCCAGACAAGAACAAGTAGAAGCAGACAAAGCTAAACTAGCTAATGAGGCAAATGCAAACAAAGAAACATTAGTAACTACTGCGGAAGATTACCAACAAATAGAAACTGGCGACTCGTTACAAATGGTGGCAATGCAAAACAAAATTGGTTCTTTTGCATATTCCGAAACCTTAAATTCTGAAGAAAATACGACTGTAGAAAATGGTGTATTAGAATTAACGTTTAGTAATAGAGGAGGTTACCTTTCTGAAGTTAGACTGAAGAAATTTGTGGATTACGATTCGCTTCCTATTTACCTTGTAAAAGACAATAACGCTGCATTTAATATCAATTTTGGCACTGCAGATAGCCGAATTTTAAATACACAAGACAGAAAATTTCAGCCTAAAATATCTAAAAACGGAGAGAATACAGTAGTTTCAATGAAGCTAAAAGTATCCGAAAGTAAGTTTTTAGAATACGTTTACACCATCAAGCCAAACGATTATATGATCGATTTTACAATTCGATCACAAGGATTAAGTGATGTTGTTAATGGCTCGCAAGACATTAATTTAGATTGGAAACAAAAAACCTATCGTCACGATAAAAGTATCCAATACGAAAACAGATACACACGCTTAACCTACCAACACGATGGTGGGAAAATAGATAAACTTTCTCAAGCAGGAGAAGATAATGAGGTTATTGAAGATGCTACGTGGATATCGTACAGGCAACACTTTTTTAGTTCTATTTTAACTTCAAAAGAACCTCTTAAAACGGTTAAAATTACGTCTAAAGATTTAGTAGAAAATGAAGATATAGACACTGTTTTTACAAAACTTTACACGTTAAAAACACCTTTAGCGTTATCAGGAAATGAGTTTAATACCAACCTGAAAATGTACTATGGTCCAACAGATAGTAAAATATTAAAAAAATATGATAATGATTTAGAAGAAAGTATCCCATTTGGTTGGGGAATTTTTGGATGGATTAACAAAGCTTTATTTATTCCACTATTTGGCTTTTTAAGCTCGTTTTTACCTTACGGAATTGCAATTATTGTAATGACGGTTTTAATAAAATTAGTGATGTCTTTTGTACAATACAAGCAGTTTTTATCTCAGGCTAAAATGAAAATATTAAAGCCAGAATTAGAAGCTATACGTTTAAAGCATAAAGACAATAAAATGAAAGCGCAGCAGGAAACTATGGCACTGCAAAACAAAGCAGGCGCAAGTCCGTTAAGTGGTTGTTTACCAGCTTTAATACAATTGCCAGTGTTTTATGCACTATTTATGTTTTTTCCAACAGCTTTCGATTTAAGACAAAAAAGTTTCCTTTGGGCAGAAGATTTATCGTCTTACGATGTGATTGCAGAGTTACCTTTTCGTATCCCATTATATGGAGACCACGTAAGTTTATTTCCAATATTAGCTGCAATTGCTATTTTCTTTTACATGAAAATGACCACAGGACAACAACAAATGTCTGCACCAACACAAGAAGGGATGCCAGATATGGCAAAAATGATGAAGTATATGATTTACTTCTCGCCAATAATGATGTTGTTTTTCTTTAATCAATATGCGTCAGGATTAAGTTTATATTACTTTATCTCTAACCTTATTAGTATTGCTATTATGTTAGTAATTAAAAACTTTATAATTGATGAAGATAAAGTACTAGCAAAAATTGAAACCAATAAAAAGAAGCCTAAGAAAGAGAATCGTTTTCAGAAAAAAATGAAAGAAATGATGGAGCAGGCAGAGCAACAAAAAAATGCACAAAACAATAATAGAAAAAAATAAACTTATTTAATTTTATCAAAAAGCTGTCTTATTTAATATTTGGCAGCTTTTTTGTTTATACAATTTAAATACTACAACATACGTTAAACACATTATGAAAAATATACTCTTAATAGCTTTAGTTCTGGTTTCTATGGTAGCTTCTGCGCAAACCATAAATCAGTTAGACTCTCAAGGTAAACGCCATGGCAAATGGTCTAAAAACTTTGAGAATACAAAGGTCTTACGTTACGAAGGGCAATTTAACCATGGTAAAGAAATAGATACATTTAAGTTTTATAAAAATATTAATGGTAAAGCTGTACTCTCTGCAACTCGTGTATTTAATACCAATAACGATTTAGCGCTCGTTACCTTTTATAATCCAAGAGGTTTGATGATTAGCCAAGGTAAAATGAAACATAAAACCTATGTTGGTAAATGGCGTTTTAACCATGAGAATAAAGAAGATATTATGATCTCTGAAAATTATAACGCTAATGGAAAGTTGGATGGTGAGCGTTTAGTGTATTATGAAAATGGACAAGTAGCAGAAAAGGAATTCTATGCTAATGGTGTTTTAGAAGGTAAAGCGCATTGGTATCAACGCGATGGTAAATTAATTAGACTTTTAACTTATAAAAATGGGATACTCGATGGTCCATTTAAAAGTTACGATTTAAAAGGAGAATTGTTAATCCAAGGCCAATACAGAAACGATGGCAAGCATGGTATCTGGAAATATTATAAAGATGGCAAATTATTGCGACAAAAAGATTTTACCAAACGCAGTAAAAACCCAAAAAAACAATAACAAAAAAATAATAACAAAAAAACAATAAAAAAAAGTGTCATTTTATAATGACACTTTTTCTGTTTTGTACCTAAACTAATGGTTATGCTATTAATCAATATATTAGAGGGATTCGTACAAAACGTTAACTAACTAACTATTTTTTTTATTGTGCTGGTAATAACACTTTATTTACTGCATGTATAACTCCGTTAGAAGCTTGTACATCTACAGCAATTATTCCTATATCTGTATTTCCTGCTCCATCAGTTACATCTGCAATGTTTCCATTAGTTCCTGGTAATGTAATCGAAAAATCCTGACCTTGTACACTAGCTGCAGTTGTTGTACCCGGATTTGTTAAATCTGCAGAGGCAACATTTCCAGCAGTCACGTGGTGTGTTAATACAGCAGTTAATAAAGCAGCATCGATGTCTGCAGGTCCATTCCAATCATTATTAGAATCTAATAACGCTGTAAATGCATCATTTGTTGGCGCTAAAACGGTTAAAGGACTAGCTTGTGTTGCATTAGTTAAAGCTGCTGCTACTCCACTTTGAGAATCTAATAACACTGAAGCTTCTAAACTCGCAAAAGTATCGTCTGCAGTTGCAAATGTTAATAAAGTAGGGATGTCAATTACAGCATCTACTATATGTACAATTCCATTTGTAGCATCAACATCTGCTGTTAAAACAGAAGAGGCTCCATTAAATTCAACTCCTCCAACTCCATTATAATATAAGCTTAAATTGTTTCCATTAGGTCCTGTTGCCATAGTATTGGTATAACCCATACTTCCTGAAAGAGCAGAAGATGGTACTTCGCCATCAATTACATGATTTAATAATATTTGTTTCAATACATCGTTCGGTACGTCTTCTAAAGAGTCAAAACCCTTATCTGCTAAGAAGTTTGTAAACGCCAAATTTGTTGGTGCTAAAACCGTCATTGGTCCATCTGCGGATAATGCATCTACTAAACCAGCTTGTATTGCTGCTTCAACTAAAATGCTAAGATTTGCACTCGCTTGGGCAGTTTCTACAATATTTAATGGTTGTGCAGGAGGAGTTCCTCCATTGTCATCATCACTACTACATGAGAAGGTGAATACTGCAAGAGTTAATACAAGGAAAATACTTTTTAATGTTTTCATAATGTTTTGTTTTTTAATAGTTTGTTTAACAAATTTAAGTATAAGTTAAACAAAATGTTTTAAAATTTTGTTAAACTTACACAAGTTAGTCTCTATTATAATCTACGAGTGGTTTTCAAAATTGGATTTTATTAATTAAATTATTTTAAAACGTATCTTTGCAGCACAATAATTAATGATGAAAAAAAGAGTAATTGTAGGCTTATCTGGAGGAGTAGATTCTAGCGTTGCTGCGTATTTGTTAAAAGAGCAAGGTTATGAAGTGATTGGCTTATTTATGAAAAATTGGCACGACGATTCTGTAACCATTTCAGACGAATGTCCTTGGCTGGACGATAGTAATGATGCCATGTTAGTTGCCGAAAAACTAGGTATTCCGTTTCAAACTGTAGATTTAAGCGAACAATACAAAGAGCGTATTGTAGATTATATGTTTAATGAATACGAAAAAGGACGCACGCCAAATCCAGATGTGTTGTGTAATCGCGAAATTAAATTCGATGTCTTTATGAAAATTGCATTGGATTTAGGAGCAGACTATATAGCTACAGGTCATTATTGTAGAAAAGGGGTTATTGAAAACGATGGAAAAGAGGTATTTCAATTATTAGCAGGAAAAGATAGTAATAAGGATCAGTCTTACTTTCTATGCCAACTATCGCAAACGCAGTTAGCCAAAGCATTATTTCCTATTGGCGAATTACAAAAATCAGAAGTACGCGAAATTGCTGCAAAAGCCGATTTAATTACTGCAGAAAAGAAAGACTCACAAGGACTTTGTTTTATAGGAAAGGTGAGATTACCAGAGTTTCTTCAGCAACAGCTAAAACCAAAAGAAGGTGTTATTGTAGAAATCCCGAAAAGCAATTCTAATTATAACAATACAGTAAAGACTTTCAATACAAAAACGGAAGAACTTCAGTATTTATCACGTAAGGCTGAGTATGCAGTGGCAGATGGCGAAGTGGTTGGGAAACATCAAGGTGCGCATTATTTTACCAAAGGACAGCGTAAAGGCTTATCTGTTGGTGGTAAAGTGGAGCCTTTATTTGTTATTGATACTGATGTCAAAGAGAATGTAATTTATACAGGACAAGGCAAAGCACATCCTGGTTTATATAAAAAAGCTTTATTTGTGTCTAATGAAGAACTCCATTGGGTAAGACCAGATTTAGCACTAAACACAGACGAAACTTTACAGGTTTTAGCACGAATTAGATACAGGCAAGCTTTGGAAAAAGCAACATTGCATAAAGTAGATTCTGGTTTGTATGTAGAATTCGATAACCTGCAATCTGCAATAACTGAAGGACAATTTGTAGCTTGGTATTTAGAGGATGAGCTTATTGGTTCTGGAGTGATTTCATAAATTCCTCCGAAAGCAGGAATATTATAACAATACGTTTCAAAATTGCCAAACTATATTAAATTCTTAAATTTCAGTTCCAATAAAACGTCACACTGAGCGCAGTCGAAGTGCTTTATATGTAAAACCAAAATAATTTTAGACGTCAATCAAACAGTCAATTAACAACATAAACTAAAATGCAAAACAAAATAACACAACTTTTTAATATAAAACACCCAATTATTCAAGCAGGAATGATTTGGAATTCTGGATGGCGTTTAGCCTCTGCCGCAAGTAATTCTGGTATTTTAGGACTAATAGGTGCAGGTAGTATGTATCCAGATGTGTTAAGAGAACACATCCAGAAATGTAAACAAGCAACTAATAAACCTTTTGGTGTTAATGTCCCAATGCTCTATCCTAATATTGAAGAAATTATGGATATTATTGTGGAAGAAGGTGTGAAAATTGTATTCACTTCCGCAGGAAATCCAAAAACATGGACCAAATGGTTGCAAGACAGAGGGATTACAGTTGTACATGTAGTAAGTAGTGTAAAATTTGCACTAAAAGCACAAGATGCAGGAGTAGATGCCGTAGTTGCCGAAGGTTTTGAAGCAGGAGGACACAATGGTCGCGACGAAACCACAACTCTAACCTTAATACCAATGGTAAAAGAGCATCTGCAAATCCCATTAATAGCAGCAGGAGGTATTGCAACAGGTAGAGCCATGTTAGCTTGTATGGTTTTAGGAGCAGATGCTGTACAAGTAGGAAGCCGTTTTGTAGCTAGCGAAGAGTCTAGTGCTCACCAAGCTTTTAAGCAAGTTGTAGTGGATGCAAAAGAAGGCGATACACAGTTAACTTTAAAAGAATTAGCTCCTGTACGATTAATAAAAAACGAGTTTTATAACCAATTAGAAGCCTTATATAAAACAGCACCAACACCAGAACAACTTAAAGAATTATTAGGACGAGCAAGAGCAAAAAAAGGCATGTTCGAAGGCGATTTAATTGAAGGCGAACTAGAAATAGGACAAATAGCAGGTTTAATACACGATATTAAACCAGTCGCTAAAATTGTAAAGGAAATGGTTACAGAGTTTGAGGAGGCTAAAAATAGAGTGAAAAATCTATAACTAATAACAATGTGTTTATACGTTTTTTGATTCTATAATTGAATTGACTTTAAAAATTAAAAAAGCTAACTTAGCTTATCGTATGATATTAAACATTAAAACGTTTGATATCAAAAACTGTTAGTTTAAATGCAAGAGCAAGTTTGTGTAATCGAAACTCGGAAAAGAATATAATGGAGAATAAAATGAAAATTATCAGAACTTGGAAAGGTTGGACGACAATAGAAAATGCACCTATTTACGAAGATATGCTTATTAATGAAGTATTCCTAACTGTGAAAAAAAATGGAGTTGATGGATTAGAAAAGGTTAGTATATCAACACAGAATAGAAAAAATGAGGTTGAATTCTTTTTAACTCTTCAATTCGATTCTATCGATTCAGTGAAAAAGTTCGCTGGTGAAAATTATGAAAATGCATATATTCCTGAGAATGCAAAACGTGTATTATCGAGATATGAAGAAACTGCACAACATTATGAATTTAAAAAAGAATTAATCTTGTAGTAATCAGTAATCAGTAATCAGTAATCGGAATCGGAATAAGACTCAATCGGAGTTTTGAGCAAGTTTAAGGAATTTTAAAAAGAACAAATTATAAACTGAGAAAAGCACTAAAAGCTAACAAAGTACTGTGGTAAAAAACAAGTAAAAACTCATTAATTTTTCACTAAAGTACTTCTATAAGAATCATCATATATTAATCCCGATTTTGCAATTGCAAAAGCCTGTTTTAAAAGCTTATTACATACTGCTATTAAT